>NZ_JBVHVE010000001.1:793089-999063 GCF_055564995.1 Streptomyces sp. NPDC028907 | reverse complement strand
GTGCCGTCAAGAGGGTGTCTAAATCGGTCGTCACAACCCGATGTTGGACACCCTCCCTCCGTCTGAGAACCCCGCAATCGGAACTACTCGTCTAGGTGAAGGTGAGCCCGGCCCAGAACCAGCGCGGCCCGCAGCGCGGAAGACGTCGCGAACCGGTGGAGGCCGCTGGGGCGGCAGACTGAGCAACCGAGTGGCCTGGGGGTACGCGTGCACGCGGGTAGCTTTCGGTCCTCCGGCGCTCGAATACGTCTGCCGCCGTTCAGGAACGCTGATGTCACGAGGCGATGTCAGAAGTCGGAGAACGGCTTTCCCGCACAGGTGGGTCACGGCATGATGACTGGCTGTGACAGGCGGGGGGCACGGCCGCGGGCCGAAGAATGTGGGCATGTGGTACTTGCTCCTGCTGGGGCTAGGGCTCCTGGGGGCACTGGGTCTGGCTTGGTACTTCGAGCTGGGCAGGGCCGCAACGGCAGCCACGTTGCTTCCCAGCCTGGCCTCCGCATTTCTGGCTTGGAAGGCCTTCCTTCACGACCGGATCGAAGCCGCCGTCATAGATCTGGGCACGGCTGCCGACCAGCTGGCGGAAGCAGTGAGCAACCAGTGGGATGCTGAGGCAGCGGTCCGCCGGTTGAACGACCCGTATCCGCTGCCGGTGGCCTGGCAGGCCGCTGATGCGGACCTTGTCCAGCCATGGACGCTGCTGGCGGATCTGGCTCGGGCCTGGCCCGGCGGTCCGCCGAGCGATCCAGCCCGCTGGCCCGCGGAGGCCAGCGGGCTGGCCGGTGAGTATGCGGAGATCGGCGAGGTGTTCGCCCAGCGGGTGCCCACCCGCCGTTTGGTCGTGCTCGGCGAGCCCGGCTCGGGCAAGACCATGCTGCTTGTCCGCCTGCTCCACAGCTTGATCTCACAGCGGGCCGACTGCGGTCCGGTGCCGGTGCTGTTTTCCCTTGCCTCCTGGAACCCGGCCGGCCAACCCCTGCAGGACTGGCTGGCTGACCAGCTGCGGCGCAGCTATCCGGGTCTGCACGCCCCCGCCCCTCCGAGCGCGCCCCAGGCTGGCCAGGTCGACCTCGCTCAAGGCCTGCTGGATACCCGGCGGATCCTGCCCCTCCTCGACGGCTTCGACGAACTCCCGCCCGCCCTGCACGCGATGGCCCTCGACGCCATTAACCAGACTCTGCCCGCGAAACAGCCCTTAGTACTGGTCAGTCGGGCCGCCGCCTACCGTGACGTGATGTCGGACGCTCAAGGGCGGCCGCTCAACGGCGCTGCCGGGATCCACCTGATGCCCCTCACCCCCGCCCAGGCCGCCGCTTACCTGCGCCATGACGCGGGCGGCGAACACACCCCAGCTGCCGACCGGTGGAACACCGTGGCCGCTCACCTGGGTACCGATACCCCCGTCGGACAGGCACTGAGTACTCCCCTGGGCCTGTTTCTGGCCCGCACCATCTACAATCCCCGCCCCGACACCCCCGCCGCACCCAGCCCCATCCGCCATCCGGACGAGCTGTGCGACCACACCGCCTTCCCCACGCGCACTGCCGTCGATACTCACCTGTTCAACGCCTACATCCCCGCCGCCTATACCCGTTACCACCCGAACCCACCTCGATGGTCCCCCTCCCAGGCTCACCGCACCTTGGTCTTCCTGGCCCGGCACTTGGAGACCCACCGCAACGGCAGCCCTGACATCGCTTGGTGGGAGTTCCACCACGCCACACCGGGATACCTCCCTCGCCTCTTTGGCGGGCTCGGGGTCGGTCTGGTTGGCGGAGTCGTGGCCGGGGTCGTGGGTGGGCTCGTGGCCGGGGTCGTGGGTGGCCTCGTGGCCGGGGTGGGGGTCTGGCTCGTGGCCGGGGTGGGGGTCTGGCTCTTGCACGACTCCAGGGACGAGCTACCGAGTACCCCGAGTGCACGGCTGCGCAGGTCATTCCACTCGCGCGCGCACCGTCTCGGGGTCGGGCTCGGGGTCTGGCTCGCGGCCGGGCTCGCGCTCGGACTGGTGGGCGGGCTCGTGCAAGGGCTCGTGGTGGGGCTCGTGATAGGGCTCGCGGCCGGGCTCCTCCTCGGGGTCAGAACGGAGGAGCCTGACCTGACTGCCACGGTCGGACCCGCGACATCGCTCACCCGGGATCGCCGCACTTTACTGACAGTCGTGCTCGCACTCTGGCTCATGTTCGCGCTCGTGGGCGGGCTGGTGGCCGGGCTCGTGCACGGGCTCGGGGTCGGGGTCGCGGTCGGGCTCGTGGTCGGGCTCCCGTCCGCGCTCGTGGGCGGGGTCGCGATCGGGCTCGGGGACGGGATCGAGGACGGGCCCGACGGTTATTTGTACGCGGCATGGCTGGGCTGGGTGATGGCCAAGCTCTATCTGGCAGTGCGGTACAAGGTCCCGTGGGCTCTGATGACGTTCCTCCAGGATGCCCACGAGCACCGCAGTGTGCTACGGCAGGCCGGAGCGGTGTACCAGTTCCGGCATCTCGACCTGCAACGCCATCTCGCCCAGCAACCCTGGCCACCCACTGCCTGACCCCACATGCCGTTCGGCCTTGCTGCTGACGCGGATCGCTTCCAGAGTGTCCGTGTCCGTGTCCGTGATCGTGCCGATCTGGTTGGCCTTGAGCAGGGAGGCGATGCCTGCCTCCTTCTCGATCGCCCTGGCGATGATGGCGGCAGCGCGCTGGGCCAGCTCCCCAGCCGAACCAGCGACTTCGCCGCGCGCGTCCAGCACGCCCTCCGGGCACAGGAACTGCACCAGGACGTTGCCAACTCCTCCCAGACGGCGCAGGAATCGGGGCGCGCTGCGTGAGACCCCGTGTCGGACCCCGGCATGCCCGCCGACCGGTCCCCACCCTGCTGCGCGGCAAGGACGCCGCAGCGTTTGCCGTGACGACCCACGACATCCCGCTGCTGGTGCTGGCCACCACCGACTCGGCCGCCCTCACCGGCCTTGCGTTCGTGCTGGAATGGGTTCCGCGACTGGGCGCGTTCGCCGTCGCCACGGCACCACGGCCGTGCTCCGCTTCGCCTCCACCGTCCTGCTGCTCGCCGCGTCCACCGGGATCCTCACGGAATGCTCCTAAAACGCGGCCGAGACCGCGGCGGGGGTGAGCCGGCCTGCGCTCCGACCGTCGACAGAAAGACCAGCTGTTCCACCCTTGCGGCCGCCGCCGCGTCGATCGCCCCCGTCCCGTACTCGACCTGCCGAAGGTCGTTCGGGCAGATCAGCATCAACCGGTCGACCCCGTCGAGCGCGCGTCGGACCGTCGACGGCTCGGCGAAATCACCCACCGCCAGCTCGGTCTCACCACCGAGCACGCCGGCCGCCCGGTCCGGATCCCGGACGAAGGCACGCACACGGACACCGCGATTCCGCAGCTCCGTGACGACCCTCGAACCGACGTTCCCTGACGCTCCGGTCACCAGCACAGTCGTCATGCCGACACTCCCAGGAAAGGCGAATGAGTACTCAACGTAGTCAACCTGCTGCGGAATGTTGCCGCTCGTCGTGATGCGGGGCGCTCAGCGCCGCTGTCCCGTCGTCGGGGCGGGGCGGCCGTTCGCGGCGCCGGCGTCGGCCGGCTCGTCCCGTGCCACCAGGTCCCGAGAGGCGATGCGGTCCATGTGGCGTGCGAACACGGCCTGGGCATCGCGGTCCATGCGGGCCAGCGCGACCATGCCGGTCACGATGACGTCGCAGATCTCGGCTTTGACGTCGTCCCAGGTGTTATCTCTAGTAAGTCCTGAAGTTCAGTTACCTAAGTGACGTTTGCGCGTTCTCTACGTGACAGACAACTATCTTGGGGGACTTCAGTGACGTCAGCCAGACCCTCTTCCAAGCCCCGCGCCTACCGGGCTGAGAAGGCCATCAGGCCCTCCGATGAGGCAACGACGTGGATCGTCATCAGCAAGGACTACGAGATCCACCCTGAGGCGACTTCGTACCTGACCGCCCTGGCCTCCCGGGAGGACGCATCCGTCAATACCCTGCGCAGCTACGCGGGCCGGGTGGCGCTGTACCTGTCCTACTGTGCGGAGTTCGGTATCTGTTGGGCGGCACCCACCGTCGTGCAGCTTGCTCAGTTCCTGCACTGGCTGGTTGACGAACCCCTGCCGGCCAGGAGTCAGAGGGTGCTCGCCGAGCCCCGGCACCGCAGCAAGAAGACCGCGAACGCGATCATGACCACCACATGCCAGTTCTTCAGGCACTGCTCCCTGCACGGGTGGGTCGCCGCAGACTTGATCGCTCTGCTGACCGAGCCGAGGCTCCTCCACCACATGCCGACCGGTTACAACGCCGGTGAGGACGATCAGTACCGCACTGTGCGTGCACGGAAGCTGAAGTTCAAAGTCGCCATCTCCGGCTACGAGTACCTGACCGACGAGCAGATCCTCCGCATCATCGACCTCACATGCCACTCTCGCGACAGGTTCCTGGTGACGCTCCTGGCAGAAACAGGTGTGCGCATCGGGGAAGCCCTGGGTCTGCGACGGGAGGACATGCATCTGCTGTCGAACTCGGCGACACTCGGGTGCCGCACGGTCGGTCCTCACATCCATGTGCGCCGTCGCCAGAACTCCAACGGAGCCCTGGCCAAGTCGCGGCAGCCTCGGTCGGTCCCGGTCAGCGACAGCCTGGTCGGTCTCTACGCCGACTACCAGTGGGAACGGGAGGCCGTGCCCGAGGCCGCGTCCTGCGACATGACATTCGTCAACCTGTTCCGTGGGCCTTTGGGTTCGCCGATGAAGTACCAAGCCACGTACGACCTGTTCGCGCGGCTTGCCAAACGGGCGGGCTTCGCCACACGGCCGCACATGTTCCGGCACTCGGCCGCGACGCGGTGGATTCGCCAGGGCAAGCAGCGTCATGTGGTTCAGGACCTGCTCGGGCATGTCAGCGAGCAGTCGATGGAGATCTACCTGCACGCCAGCGACCAGGAAAAACGGGACGCTGTGACGGCGGTCTCGGAGATGCGAAGGGCCGCACAGCGGTGAATGACAGGGCCAAGTCGGCGAGGAACGTAGGCGTCGCGGCTCTGCCGACTGATGATCACCTGCTCCGGTCCTGGAACACCTGGCTTCAGCACGCCATCGACATGTGCTGGAGGCCCGGTGAATGGAATCCTCACGATCTGCTGTTCGTCGGAGACCCGGACAACCCGCTCACTGGATCTCGACGCTGCCGTCATCCTCTCTGCGACTCCCCGACCGAGGGGCCGACGTACTGTGGAAGCTGCAACATCGATTACCGCGCGTCCAAACTGACGGAAACAGAGTTCGACCAGACCTTTGTCCCGCGACGCAACCGGAGGTTCCACGCCAGGCCTGAGCGATGCGTCGTCCCCGCTTGCGGACGTGACGGGATCAAAGGGCAGCTCTGCCACAGCCACTACTCGGTCTGGCGCAGCCATGTACGCAGGACTTACGGCCACGATGCCAGGATCAGCCGTTACGCGGCTGAGCGTGAGGCTTGGGCAACCACACAAGAGCCGTTCCCCGGGCTGCCTCTGTGCGCGGTCCGAGGGTGCCGAAGCGAGGAGAGCCTTCCGACGCACCTCTGCTATGCGCACCGCAACTTGTGGGCGGCGTGCGCCCGCGAGAGCGGCCGGGACAGCAGCGAGGACCTGGCCAGGTGGACCGAGACCCGGGTGCCGTTCCTCCTCCAGAACGAGTTCAGCCTCGTCCCTCTTGAGGAGACGACGCGCCTGGAGCTGCTTTACGCCCTCCAGAAGAGGGACGCGCGGGGCCAGGTTCTCCGTCCGACTCAGGTCAGGAAGATCGTCAAGCTGTTCGCCGGCATTCCCTCTGTGGCTCTCGCGGTTGGCGCCACGCCTGGCCCCTCCGACACCACATGCACGGCGACTCAGTCTCTGATCAAGGAGGTCAAGCGGGACATCACCAGGGGCCTCGACGCGTACCGCGGTATCGACGAGACCACCAAACCGGTGTGGGACCTGCGGGCGCTGGATACCCCTCTACCGGCGCGCACGCGGACCGGGTTCCGCGTGCGTGAGGGCGAGATCGACTTCACCCCCATCCTCCAGCCATGGCTAAGGGAAGTAGCGATGCGCTGGGCTCGCACGACGAGTCCGGGGTCCTCGGCCCTTCGTGACCGGCTCCTGGCCTGCACGATCGCCTCTCGGGCCCTCGCTACCCGGCGTGCTGGTTCCGACCCAGCCGGACTGGGTTTCGCGGACATGACGGCCGTCGTCAACGAGTTCAGGGTGTCCGTTCGCAGAGACGGGAAGCCCCGCAGCAACGACTCCCGGGCCCGGCTACTGAAGCTCTTCACGGAGCTCCTGGAATTCGGCCGAATCGAAGGAGTCCTTGATGATCTCTCTCCTCGGTTCGTTCTCCATACGAACGAGCACCGCATCAAGCGGGACAAAGCCGATGAGGACAACATCGGCAAGGCCCTTCCCGAGTCGGTCGTTGCTCAGCTCGACAAGCACGTCGACCTCATCGGTGTGGGGATGACCTACGGCAGCATGCCGACGGACTGCATCCGGGCCATGTTCCGCACGGTCTACGTCCTGCTGAGAGACACCGGACGCCGTCCCAACGAGATCGGCGCTCTTGGCCTGGGCTGCCTGGAGTACGACGGCGGTGAGTACCAGCTGATCTGGGACAATACCAAGGCACGTAGGCTCCGGCGACGCCTTCCCCTGGACAGGGACACGGTCAGCGCGGTGAAAGAGTGGACATCGGTCCGGGAGCTACTCGACCTGCCTTCTCGGACCCTCCCCTTCCTGTTCCCTGCGATCACCGACAACGCCGCCACCGGCCACCTGACTACCGGGAACATCGGCGCTGCCATCCGGACATGGGCCGATTTGATCCCGGAGATCCACTCCGAAGAACTCGGCCCGGACGGTGCACCATTGCCTTTCGAACGGTCGCTGATTTACCCGTACGCCTTCCGCCACACCTTCTGCCAGCGATACGCCGACGCCGGTATGCCGCAGCACGTCCTCCAGGACCTGATGGATCACAAGTCCGCCGACACCACCGCGGCTTACTACAAGGTGAGCATCAAAATGAAGCGGGAGGCCATCAACACCATCAAGAGTCTGACCACCGACCGCTTCGGCACTCCTGCTCCAATGAGATCGAGCACGGCATACGAGATGCGGTCGGTAGCGGTGGCATTCGGAAACTGCATCGAACCCACTAACGTGAAGGCCGGCGGGAAGGCGTGCCCCATCCGGTTCCAATGCGCTGGCTGCGGCTCGTACCGACCCGATCCCTCCTACCTACCTGCCGTTGAGGAGCACATCCGTGCGTTGAAGGCGGACCGTGAGGTCGCTGCCGCCGCCGGAGCAGCCGAGTTCGTCATCCGGAACCTGGACGACCAGATCGCTGCGTTCCAGGCCGTCCGTGAGAACCAGAAGGAGAAACTGGCTTCGATGCCCGATGAGATGCGACACGAGGTCGAGGAGGCCAGCAAGGTTCTGCGAAAGCTCCGTGCTGGGGCCTCGAAGGGCGCTGTGAGCCTGGGCATGCCCGCATTCGGTCCTCCGGGGGTAGTCGCATGACGAAGGAGCCGCGTACGCCAGCTCAGGTGCTGCTTGAATCTCGGCAGAAGGCCAGCCGGGAGAAGCGCGCAAGAGTGCTCGCTGTAGTGGATCAGATGAAGGCCGACGGCGACCCGATCACGTTCCTCACAGTCGCCAAGCGGGCTGGCGTCTCAAACTGGCTTGTCTACGCCGAAGGGGTTCGCGAGCACATCGAAGCCGCTCGCGCGGGCCAGGCAGTCGGCGTAACTCGGCAGCGCAAGGAAGGAGCGGTGGCCAGCGCCGCGAGCCTGGCGACCGACCTTGAGTTTGCGCGTGCCCAGGTCCGGACGCTCACCGAAGAACGTGACCGGCTCAGGGCCGCAGTGCAGCGCAGTCTCGGCGAGCGGGTCGACGCCGTCTCGACCAAGGACTTACTCGCCCGTGTTCAGGAGCTGTCCATCGCCAACCAACGGCTCGCCTCAGAGTTGGCCCGAGCCGAAGCAGACCGCGACAGCCTGCAGGATGATTTGGCCGAGGCACAGGACGACCTGGCCGCCGCCCGGACGGCCCTGCGGAACATGATGCGCGACCAGAACCGCGACTCAACGTAATCGCCTCTCAGATTGCTCGCAGGCGACCCTGGCCGTAGCAGCAGCCATGCGAAGCTGGGGCGGGCTTGTCGATGCTGATCACGCACATGCAACGATGTCACCCTTCCCCGCACGAAAGACACGCCAATGAGCCGTCCCGCGATACCCGACCTGGCCTGGTGGCGCGGGGACCCCGAGCGATGGGAACTTCTGGAGTTCGACGGGCAGCACACTGAGGATGGGCTGCCCATGGACGCCCGCTGGGAGGACAGGCAGCAGGTCCTCGAAGCCCTGGTCGGGGACCCTTGCCAGGAAGACGGGAACTTCGCCCGGTTCCTGCTCCTTCAGGAGACACGCTGGCATGGGCATTCCTGGGGATTCAGCCACAGCATCGAACTCGCCGCCCTGCGGGTCGCCGAAGAGCGCCGCGTCGAGGACGTCTGGCTCCTGTGGGAAGCCGTCTGCCGGAGCTTCGACACTTGGTGCGGCCTTCCCCACCACCTGCTGCTCACTGCCGGAGTGTCCATCACCACGGAGTACGTCAAAGACTCTGACCATCCCCAGCAGGACAACCTCTTGGAGCACCTCGGGAAAATATCCCAGGTCACAGACAAGGAGGTCGCCCAGACACTGAGCCAGCGGCGCCGCTACTACGGCGAGATCCTCGACGAGCTGAGCGGGGAGTGAGACGGCGTGGAGATCACTGTGCAGTGGGTACGGACCTCGTGGACCAAGGAGTCGCGGGGAGGTGAGAGTGCCGCGCGCAGGAATGCCGCCCCGATCGGGTTCCCTCTTCCACATGCGTCGAGTTCGCTGGCGCACGTGGTGCGCATGCGGGAGGAGAACGGCTTTCAGCCTCATGACACTCTTGAGGACCTCGGCAAGGTCGATGTCCAACTCCGTGAAGTCGAAGGACACCTGCGGGTCTTCCCGCGAGTGCAGCCTTTGTTTGCCCTGCCGCCGCGGCGACGACGCCTGCCGGCCGTGCGACTTGTTCCCGGGCAGTGGGTCCGTTGGCAGCTGAACTACCGCTTCAGCAGCGCACTGGGGATCCGGGACTGGTCCTACTGGTTGGACACCTTCAACATCGCCTACGGGCCGGTGACCACTGACCTGTTCTGTGGAACGCCTGACTTCTTCATCGACGAGCAGGGCCCCGTCCGTTAGCGCTGGCTGACTTGACCAGCGAGAGGTTGCGGCTCCCTGCCATCATGTGCCCGTGGTCACCATGGATTCGTCAAACGCCCCCGACCAACTACTCCGCGCCCAGCTGATGCAGGTGCTCAGCGGCATCGAGCCCTGGGACGATCAGGAGCAGACACACCTCGCTGCAACAGCAGAGTGGATCACCAGCGGAGCGCCTCTCTACAGGACGCTTAAGCCTGCCACCCCCGCGAAGCACCTGGTCAGCTACTTCGTCGTGCTCGATGAGACGCGCAAGGAGCTCCTACTTGTTGCCCACCGCAAGGCCAGCTTGTGGCTTCCCAGCGGCGGTCACGTCGAGCCGGCAGAGGATCCATGGCACACGGTCCGTCGTGAATGCCGCGAAGAGCTGCGCATCGAAGCCGTACCTGCCTCGATCACCGGGGACCGCCCGACCTTCCTCACCGTCACACGGACTCGCGGACAGGGGCAGCACACTGACGTGTCCTTGTGGTACGTCCTGCGGGGAGAGGCAGGCCAGGTCACTTCCTTCGACGAAACCGAGTTCGACGCGATCAAGTGGCTCTCCTTGGACCAGGTCCTCGCCACACCAGAGGACACCCTCGACCCCCACATGCACCGATTCACTCGCAAGCTGATGAGCTTGCTTGCCCTACAGGAGCACGCGGTGATGGCCTCCGGTCACCAGGAGAAGACGTGCCTCACGTAACTGACATCCGTAGATCGCTCTGACCAGCGTGTACTTGAGTAAAACCCCAGATAACACCTGTGCGAGTGCCCTTTGCGGGGGTTCTGCCCCATGGCGCCGATCACCGCCTCGGCGACCTCGCCCGCCTCCTCCTGGATCTTGAGGAGCTGGAGCAGGACGCGTTGCTCGTGGGGAAGCGTCGAGTGGTCTTCCAGCCGCTCGGCAAGGCGGGCGATCGTCTTCCAGGTGTCGGTCATGCGTGGCTCGCTTCTGTGCGACGGGAAACGGACTCCGTGCCGGACGCGGAACTGCTTGAGTTCCTCGCCACCGCGCCGCGTCATCTGCGCGACCCGCTCGGGGTAAACCTCGCGCGGGACACCCGGGTCACTCGCAGACGATCTCGTCGCGCGGTGTGTAGTGCGTGCGGAACGGCTCCCGCTTCACCTCTCGGCCGTCGGCGACGAAGACACGTTGCACGGTGACGTCGAAGCCCTCCAGCGGAGTCTGCGGTACGCACTGTTCGTCGGAGTCCACCTTCTTCTCCGGCTGCTTGACGTTGGTGCGCGGCCCGGTGACCGAGCCGATCTCGTCGTACTTCTTGGTGCC
Organism: Streptomyces sp. NPDC028907; assembly: GCF_055564995.1. Classification (NCBI taxonomy): domain Bacteria; kingdom Bacillati; phylum Actinomycetota; class Actinomycetes; order Kitasatosporales; family Streptomycetaceae; genus Streptomyces; species Streptomyces sp. NPDC028907. The sequence goes on along the minus strand of NZ_JBVHVE010000001.1, from coordinate 988,519 downwards.
GAGGAAGGTGATGGTCACGGAGGTGTCGGTGGACTCGGCCCGGATGTAGATCGCGTTGCCGGAGTCGTTGTTGAACCGCAGGTCCAGGCTGCCCCAGGCGACCGTCGCCTCGCGGCCCGCCGGATAGCGCTCGATGTAGAACGAGTGGGCGCCGTACTCCACGGGCTTGACCCCGGCGAAGAACATCGCGTTGAACACCGTTGTGGCCACGGCGGAGACACCACCGCCGGGTGCCTTGGTGAACTCGTCGTTGAGGATCATGATGCCGTCGACGAAGCCGTTGGCCTCGGTGCGTTCGCCCACGGTGCGGTTGAAGCTCCAGGTCTTGCCCGGCATGACGACCGAGCCGTTGATGAGCTCCGCCGCCCGGCCGATGTTGCGTGTTCGGTACGGCGCCGCTTCGAAGTTGACCGTGAAGGACGACATCTTCTCCCGCAGCCCCAGCCGCGCGGCGTTGTCGTCGGTCAGCTGCGGCTGGATCACGCGTGCGCCCACCTCGCCGGTGCGGGCGGTGCCCGACTTGGTGAGCAGGGGCATGACGGCCTCGCCCAGCGCGTCGTCGGTGATCCGTACACCGGGCCTGGCGTCGTCGGCCGCCACGACCCGGTCGCCGACCAGGCGCAACGTGGCGTTGCGGGGCTCGGCGGGCAGGCCGAACAGGTTGCGGGCCACCACGGGGGAGGCGCGCAGGCCCTTGGCGTCGAGCTTCGGGGTGAGCCTGCCCTTGTCGTCCGGCCGCATCGTCAGGTACTCGCCGAGGTCGTCCGGGGAGATCGTGAACCGCCGGTCGGCCGCCGTCAGCCTGACCGGTGCCGACATCGCCGGCTCCGCGAACTCGCGGACCGCCCGTCGTACCTCCGCCGCCGTGACCTCGGGTTTCGTCTCCCGCGCGGGCAAGGCCGTCACCTCGCCCGCGTCGCCGCGCAGGAAGGAGTCGCGCAGCGGGGCCACGGCGGCATCCGTGTCCAGCGCGTAGCCGTTGTGCGGGGCGACCTGGCGGACCTCGCCGTCCGCGAAGCCGACGGCGCCGTCGCGGACCTTCTGGTCGAGTGACTTCGCCACCTTCTTGAGGGCCGCGTGGGCCTTGTCCTCGTCGACGTGTACGACGGGCTGGACGGGGCCGCCCGAACGGAACAGCCCGCCGATCACCGTGAACGGATCGGCGGCGTGGGTCCGCGCCGCCCGGTCGACGGTCCCGGCGAAGTCGAAGGTGATGCCGGCCTGCCGCGGATCGACAGCACCCTCGCGGTCACCGACGGTCACCGCGAGGTCCCGCGCGCCGGCCGACCCCAGTCGATCCTCCAGCTTCCGGACGGCCTCCGCTCGGCTCAGCCCCCCGATGTCCACCCCGCGGACGGTCGTACCGGCGTCTATGTCCCCGCCCGCCAGCAACAGCCCGGCCAGATACAGGCCCCCGACACCGACGGTCAGGGCGCCGCCGGCCAGGAAGACGGGCGGAATGGAGGCGATCCGGGGTGTTGAGGGGTTTCGCGGAACGGAGGGTACGCGCATGCGCATGGGTCTCCCAGGCGGACGATCGACAGGACAACGCGCCCGATGACGCGACGCTGTGCGCGAGGCAAGCACATCCAGCTAGCCATAATCAGGCGAAAACGCCTATGTCGCAGACCACGTCCACCTCAGATCACGCGCACGCCGCAGCCGCACCCGTCCCGGGGGACCGGGTTGGGGGCTGCGGACCCGTCGCCGGGCACAGCCTGGCCGGCGTGAGCTGCTCCTCACGCCCCCGACCGCACCTCCCCCTTCTCCTCCTCCGGCACCCCGTCCGCCCCCTCCGCCGCCAGCACCCTGTTGCGGCGGACGGAGGCGAGGAAGGACGCGGCGATCAGGACGACGCCGATCAGGCCGGTGATGATCTCGCTGATCTGGTGCTGGATGGTGATCAGGAGGATCGCGGCGAGGGCGCCGATGGCGTAGTGGGCGCCGTGTTCGAGGTAGACGTAGTCGTCGAGGGTGCCCTGGCGGACCAGGTACACCGTCAGTGAACGGACGTACATCGCGCCGATGCCCAGGCCGAGGGCCATCCAGAAGATGTGGTTGGTGATGGCGAAGGCGCCGATCACGCCGTCGAAGGAGAAGGACGCGTCCAGGACCTCCAGGTAGAGGAAGAGGAAGAACGCGGCCTTGCCGGCGAGGGCCGCCGCCGAGACCGGCTTGCCTTCCGCCCTGGCCTTCTCCTTCGCCTCTTCCTCCTGCTCCTCCTCTTCCTCGAGCCGTTCCTCGAAGTGGGAGGACAGGCCGCCGACGACGAGATACGTGATCAGGCCCGCCACGCCGGACAGCAGCACCGTGGCCGCCTTGTCCGCGTGCCCCGTGCTGACGTGGGCGTGGGTGGCGAAGGTCATCGCCGTCACCAGCAGGGCGACCAGGGCGACGCAGACCGACAGCATGTCGATCCTGCCGAGTTTCGCGAGCGGGCGCTCCAGCCAGGTCAGCCACTTGATGTCACGGTCCTCGAGGATGAAGTCGAGGAAGATCATCAGCAGGAACATGCCACCGAAGGCCGCGATGGCCGGGTGGGCGTCGGTCACCAGGTCCTGGTAGCGGTCGGGGTCGTCGAGGGCGAGCTGGACCGCCTCCACGGGCCCCACCTTGGCGCTGATCGCGACGATCACCACCGGGAAGACCAGCCGCATCCCGAACACGGCGATCAGAATGCCGATCGTGAGGAAGATCCGCTGCCAGAAGGCGTTCATCTTCTTCAGGATCCCGGCGTTGACGACCGCGTTGTCGAAGGAGAGGGAGATCTCCAGGATTGACAGGATCAGCACGATCCCGAAGGCCTCCCAGCCCCACTGCCACGCGGCGAAGGTCAGGCCGACCACCGTGATGGCGAACGACCAGCCGAAGGTTCGCAGCATCATCGTCACCTCACCCCGCCGCCTTCACGGCGAGGACCGGACAGTCCACCCCCAGCAGGATCTGCTGGGCCGCGGACCCCATGATCAGCTTCCCGACGGCACTGCGCTTGCGCAGGCCGATCACCACCAGGGACGCGTCCGTCTGCTCCACCAGGTCGATGATCTCCGCGGCGGCGTCACGCGCGCCGAGGACCTGACGGATGTCGAAGTCGACGCCCAGGGCCGCGAGGTCCTCGCGCACATGGGTCAGATCGGGCTCCTGGGCGAAGCGCGGATCCACCAGGGCGTCACCCCTGGTCGTGTTCACCACCAGCAGTTTCTCGCCGCGGCGGCGGGCCTCGTCGATCCCCGCCCGCAGGGCAGCCTCGCCCTCGGGGGAGGGGACGTAGCCGACCAGGATGGTCATCTCTGCACTCCAGACGTCTCAGGCGGCGGCGTTTCGCGCACGCAGGGGACTTACCACGAAACGGCGAACCAGTGGCCACAGCAGGACCAGTGCGATCACCGCGTAGACCGAGTACGACACCGGGCCGCCCACCAAACCCGACAACTCGCCGCCGGACAGCTGAAGGGAGCGCCGGCCCTGCAACTCCGCCCGCGGACCCAGGATGACCCCGACGATCAGCGGCAGCACCGGCAGCCCGAAGCGCCGCATGGCGAAGCCGAGGAGGCCCAGGGTGAGCAGGAGGAACAGGTCGAGGGGCTGGGCGTTGACGGCGTACGCGCCCATCGACGCGAAGAACAGGATGCCCGCGTAGAGGTACGGGCGCGGGATCTGCAGGAGCTTCGCCCACGCCGGGGCCAGCGGGAGGTTGAGCAGCAGCAGGAGCAGGTTGCCTATGAAGAGGCTCGCGATCAGGACCCAGACCAGGCTGGCCTCGCGTTCGAAGAGGAGAGGGCCGGGCTGGATGCCGTACGACTGGAAGGCCGCCAGCATCACGGCCGCCGTGGCGTTCGTCGGGAGGCCGATCGCCAGCATGGGGACCAGGGTGCCCGCCGCCGACGCGTTGTTCGCGGCCTCCGGGCCCGCCACGCCCTCGATCGCGCCCTTGCCGAACTCCTCGGGATGCTTGGTGAGCCGCTTCTCCGTGGCGTACGACAGGAAGGTCGGGATCTCCGCCCCGCCGGCCGGCAGCGCGCCGAAGGGGAAGCCGAACGCCGTTCCGCGCAGCCAGGGCTTCCAGGACCGCTTCCAGTCCTTCCTGCCCATCCAGGGACGGCCCACCGGGATCACCTCGGCCGGCTTGCGCCGCAGATGCGCGGCCACCCACAGCGCCTCGCCGACCGCGAAGATGCCGACCGCGACCACGACGACGTCGATACCGTCGGCCAACTGCGGTACGCCGAGGGTCAGCCTCTGCTGGCCGGAGACCGAGTCGATGCCGACCAGGCCGATCGTCAGGCCCAGGAGCAGGGATATGAAGCCGCGGATGCGGGACGAGCCCAGTACCGACGTCACGGCTATGAAGGCCAGCAGCATCAGCGCGAAGTAGTCGGGTGCGCCCAGGCTGACGGCGAAGTCGACCACGAACGGGGTGATCAGGACCAGCAGCAGCGTGCCGATGGTGCCGGCCACGAACGAGCCGATCGCCGCCGTAGCCAGGGCCTGGGCCGCCCGGCCCGCCTTCGCCATCTTGTTGCCCTCGATGGCGGTGACCACGGACGAGGACTCGCCGGGGGTGTTCAGCAGGATCGAGGTCGTCGAGCCGCCGTACATGCCGCCGTAGAAGATGCCGGCGAACATGATGAACGCCTGCACCGGCTCCATGCCGTAGGTGACCGGCAGCAGCAGGGCCACCGTCATCGCCGGGCCGATGCCCGGCAGGACGCCCACCGCGGTGCCGATGACGACACCGACCAGGGCGAGCAGCAGGTTCAGCGGATCCATGACGTCCGCGAAGCCCTGCATCAGGTTGTTCAGGTTGTCCGTCACGGGCCAGGCCTCACAGGATTCCTTGCAGGACACCGGCGGGGAGGTTCACGCCGAGGCCGATCGCGAACGCGTAGAACGTCGTCAGGGAGAGCGTCACCGCGATCAGCAGGTTGCGGAAGTAGTGGCGGTTGCCGAGCGCGAACGCCGTGCCCCAGAAGAGCAGGGCCCCGCTGATCACCCAGCCGAGCCGCTCGATGAGCAGGGCGTTCGCCACGAACACCGCGATCAGCAGCAGGACGGTGCGCCAGTCGCTGCCCTGGGAGAGGTCGACGTCCTCGCCGGCCTCCATCTCACCGCGCCCGCCCCGGGCCACGTCCACGGCGTACAGCGCCGCGAGCAGCAGGAGCAGGCCGCCCAGCATCAGCGGGACCGCGCGCGGGCCGACCGGGTCGGTGCCGCTGGTGATGTGCGGGATGCCGAGGGCGTCGACGATCACGGCGGCGCCCAGCAGGGCGAGGAACACGCACACGCCGTACTGCGCGCGGTCCCCGCCCTCCCGGGGCGGACGGGAGTCCTCCACGGTCCGTTCGTCCTTCATTTCGTCCGTCACGTCGGAGCTCATGCCAGCCCGAGCTCGGCCAGCAGGTCGGCGACCGCCTTGTCCTGCTCGGTCAGATAGGTGCCGAACTCGTCACCGGTGGAGAAGGCGTCGACCCAGCCGTTCTTCTCCAGCTGCGCCTTCCACTCCTCGGAGTCGTGCATCCTGGTCAGCGAGTCGACCCAGGTCTTCTTCTGCTCGGCGGTGATGCCCGGAGGGGCGACGATGCCGCGCCAGTTGGTGAAGACCAGGTCGATGCCCTGGTCCTTGAGCGTGTGGGCGTCCTTGAGCGCGTCGATCGGCTTGTCGCTGGTCACGGCGAGGACCCGCACCTGTCCGGCCTCGATCTGGTCCAGGAACTCACCGAAGCCGCTCGCCCCGAACGCGATCTTCTCCCCGAGGATCGCCGGCAGCAGCTCGCCGCCGCCGTCGTAGGAGACGTAGTTGACGTCCTTCGGCTTGATGCCGACGGCCTTCGCCAACTGCATCGGCAGGAGGTGGTCGGGTCCGCCCGGCGAGGAGCCGCCGCCCACGGCGAGCTTCTTCGGGTTCTCCTTCCAGGCGGTGACGAGGTCGTCCATCGTCTTGTACGGCGAGTTCTTCGGCACGACGATCGCGCCGGCCTCCTCGATCAGCTTGGCGATCGGCGTGGTGTCCGTCAGGGTCGCCTCGGACTTGGACGTGTACGAGGCTCCGACGACACCCAGGCCCATCTGCATGGCCATCTTGCCGTTGCCCTTCTCGTTCACCAGGCGCTGCAGGCCCACGGTGCCGCTGGCGCCGGGCAGGTTGAACACCTGGACGCCCGAGGCGACGTCGGTGTCCTGCATGACCTGGGTGACGGTGCGGGCGGTGAGGTCGTAACCGCTGCCCGGGGTGTTCGGGACCATGAGGCGCAGCCCCGTCACGGGCTTGCCGTCCCCGCCCCCGCCCTCCTCCTTGTCGGCGGTGGCGCCACAGGCGCTGACCGCGACCATCGACACGGCGGCAAGAGCTCCGACAACTGCGGCTCGTCGAGTTCTCATGGCTCATCTCTTTCGCTCGGCCCGATCCGGCGCCATGATTGTGCGATTCCTGAGACACCCCGTCTCGGTTCTGTGACCATTGAAGGTTGAGTTCATAGTGGTCATAACGGCACGACAAAAACGGAGCCAACGGCACGGACGGAGCCAGACGCTCGCCGGTGAGCTGCTCGTATGGCAGCTCGCCATCGTCGTGATCGTGCTGGCAGCCGTGGCCGCGGTGTCGCTGGCGCAGTCGAAGGCGACCTTCGACCGGGTCGAGGGACGCCGGGTGACCGCGCTCGCCGAGGAACTGGCGAGCAACCCCCTCGTGCGCACCCAGCTGGTCAGGCCCGCCCCGGCCGAGATGCTCGCGCCGCTCCTGCAGTCCACGCTCACCCGGTCCGGCGTCACCTCGGCGACCGTCGCCGACGCCGACGGGAAGATCGTCGCCTCGACCAACCCCACCCTGGTCGGCACCCGGATGCCGTCCGACGGCCCGCGGATCACCGAGGGCCGCGGCTGGTCCGGCGAGCTGCCGGTGAACGGGGTCACCGAGCTGGTGGCGCAGGCGCCCGTACTCGGCGCGGAGGACGGTCACCACCTCGGCACCGCGATGATCGGACGCGCCTCGCCGTCGGTCTGGCAGCGGCTGGTGGGCGCCTCGTCCTATCTGCTCGTCTACCTCGGCGTCGCCAGCGTCCTCGGGATCGCCGGCTCCTGGCTGCTGGCCCGGCGGATCAAACGCCAGACCTTCGGCATGGAGCCGCGCGAGATCGCCGGGCTCGCCGAACACCGCGAGGCGATGCTCTTCGGGATCGCCGAGGGCGTGGTGGCCCTCGACCCGCAGCAACGCCTCACGCTCGTCAACGCCGTCGGCCGCGGTCTGCTGGACCTGCCCGAGAACTGCGTCGGGATGAGCCTGGCCGACCTGGGCATCGAGGGGCGGCTGTACGACGTCCTGGCCGGGACCGCGCGCGAGGACGAGCCCGGCGACCTCGCGCGCCGCGACGAGGTCGTCATACGCCGCGGCCGGGTCCTCGTGATGAACCGGATGGACGTCACCAAGGACGGCCGCCGCCTCGGCTCCGTCACCACCCTGCGGGACCGCACCGAACTCGCCCAGATGGAACGGGAGTTGGGCTCCTTCCGCAGCACCACCGAGCTGCTGCGGGCCCAGGCCCACGAGTTCTCCAACCAGCTGCACACCATCTCCGGGCTCATCCAGATCGGCGAGCACGACGAGGTCGTACGGTACGTCCGCGCCCTGCGCAGACACCGTGAGTCGCTCGACCTGAACCTCTCCAGCCGGGTCCGCGACCGGGCCGTCGCCGCGCTGCTCATGGCCAAGTCGGCGCTGGCCGCCGAGCGCAAGGTACGGCTGAAGATCTCCGAGCGCACGGCACTGGACCGGCTGGAGCCGACGGACTCCGCGGACGTGGCGACCGTCCTCGGCAACCTCGTGGACAACGCGGTCGACGCGGCCGCGAGCGGCTCCAGAGCCGAGGGCGGTGACCCCGGGGCGTGGGTGGAGGTGGAGCTGCGCCAGGACGCCTCCAGCGTGGAGATCGTCGTACGGGACTCGGGGCCGGGCGTGGCGCCCGAGCTGGCGCAGGAGGTGTTCCTGCACGGGTTCACCACCAAGGCCGCACAAGGCGGCGACCGGGGGATCGGCCTGGCCCTGACCCGGCTGGTGTGCAAACGCCGGGGCGGCGAGGTGTCGGTGGCCAACACGCCGGTGGGCGCCATGTTCACCGCCCGGATGTCCGTCGGCAGTCCGGCCGACCGAGTGACGGAGGGGGTCAGATGACGGAGAGAGCCCGATGATCGATGTGCTGATCGTGGAGGACGACTTCATGGTGGCGCGGATCCACCGCGGATTCGTCAACGACGTCGACGGGTTCCGGGTGATCGGCGCGGCGAACTGCGGCGAGCAGGCGCTCACCGCGGTGGCCGAGCTGCAACCGGACCTGGTGCTGCTCGACCTCTATCTCCCCGACATGTTCGGGCTGGAGATCATCCCCCGGCTGCGCACCGCCGGGCACGACTGCGACGTCATGGTGATCAGCGCGGCACGCGAGTCCGACGCGGTGCGCGGGGCCGTGCGCCAGGGGGTCGTCGACTATCTGCTGAAGCCGTTCGACGCCGACGACCTGCGGGCCCGCCTGGAGCAGTACGCGGCGCGGCGCAGCAACCTCTACGCGGCAATCGTCAGCGGACAGTCCGACGTGGACCGGGCACTGGCGCGCGGCGCGGCACCGTCCGCCCCGGCGGCCGCCCTGCCCAAGGGTATGAGCGTGGAGACCGCCGAGCTGATCGAACGCGAACTGCGGGCTACCGACGGCAGCCTCTCCGCCGCGGAGTGCGCGGCGCGGCTCGGGGTGTCACGGGTGAGCGCCCGGCGCTATCTGGAGCACTTCAGTGTCACGGGGCGGGCGGAGGTGTCGCTGCGGTACGGGCAGGCGGGCCGCCCGGAACGGCGGTACAGCTGGGTGGACAGGCTCTGAGGGGCCTCAGCCGCATCGGCCTACGGCCTCTCCCACGCCCGGCTGCCGCCCTGGTCGGCCGGGCCGGCCAGTTCCACGATGTCGTCGGAGGCGATGTCGTGCAGCCTGATCGCCAGGTCCTCCAGGGCGCGGCTGGCGGCGAGTTCGTCGCCGATCTCCGGGATGGGCCGGTCGATCGGATTGCGGTGGGCCACGCCCCGGCCGGTGACGGGCGAGGCGTCCTCGGCCGCGTCCTCGGTGGTCAGCACGGCCTCGGCGCGGGTGTCGTCGCCGTCCTCGGTGATGTGGATCCGGACGGTCCAGTCCTTCTGCTTGTCTGCCATCGAGATCACTTCCGTACGGGTTGGGGGCCCTACAGACGAGCGTGCGCCTGTTGCCGGGCCGGGTCCAGCGCAGGTCGGCGGCCCGCTCTCGGGGGCGGTCTCATCCGGGAGAAGCAGCCGCGCGCCCATCCGCTCCTCCCACGGAGGCATGACAAGTGCCTCCGTGGGCACGATGTGCCGAAAGGTTGCGGAGAGAAGGCTGGTCGCAACGGACCCGAGATACGAGGAGGGCGCCATGAACCGCCAGACCCACGTTCGCGTTCGTGTCACCCGCCGGCCCGCCGCTCCCCGTGACACCAGGGGCGAGATCGACCGGCGCACACCCTCGGGGCGGATCCTGCCGTACTAGCCCGGCTCAGTCGACAGGATCCCGGTCCTGGTCCTGGTCCCGGTCTTGGTCCCGGTCTTGGTCCCGGTCCAGCTTCATGGCCTCGATCTTGCCCTCCAGCATGGTGCCGAGGCCCTGTACGGCGCAGACGTCGGGGCGCTCGGCGATGTGCACGGGCATGCTGGTGGCCTGCCGCAGCATCTCGTCGAAGCCGGGCAGCAGCGCGCTGCCGCCGACCATCATGATCCCGCGGTCGGCGAGGTCGGCGACCAGATCGGGCGGGCAGTCGCGCAGCACCTTGCCGATGCTGTCGAGCACGGCGGTGAGCGGGGTCTGGATGGCGTCCCGTACGGCGGCGGTGTCGACCTGGACGGAACGGGCGAGCCCGGTGCAGACGTCGCGGCCGTGGATCTCGGTCGAGGTCGGGCCCTGGGGGGTCAGCCCGTTGCCGGACAGGGCGAGCTGCAGCGGGCGTACGTTCTGGCTGGGCAGCATCAGCTCGTGCTGGTGCCGCAGATGCTGCACGATCGCGTGGTCCACGGCCTCGCCGCCGACGCGGATGCGTTCGGCGGTGACGATGGCGCCGAGGGAGAGCACGGCGACCTCGGTCGCGGCCGCCCCGCACACCATGATCATGCTGGCCTCGGGCTGCTCGACGGGCAGTCCGCACCCGACCGCGGCCGCGATGAGGGTGTCGACGAGTTCGACGCGCCGGGCGCCCAGGCCGACCAGGGTCTCGATGGCGGCGCGCTGGGCGAGCGGGTCGGCGTCGTGCGGCGTGCAGACGGCGGCCCGCAGGAAGGGCTTGCGGCGCAGGGCGCGGCGCATCTTGTCGCCGAGCAGGTGCCGCAGCATGCGCTGGGCCATCTCGATGTCGACGACGGTGCCGCCCGAGACGGGCCGTACGACACGGATGTAGTCCGGGGTGCGGCCGGTCATCCTCTCCGCGAACTCGCCGACCGCGATGAGAGCGCCGGTCCGGGTGTTGACGGCCGCGGCTGAGGGCTGGTCGACGACGAGTCCGGCGCCCCTCACATAGACGCGGGTCCTGGCCGCCCCCAGATCGACGGCGAAGTGGCAGCGGCGGAGCTGCTCCAGCGTGGCGGTCATGGGGGGTCCTCCCGAAGACGCAGACCATGGGTCCGCCGGGTGGGTGGCGGGCCTCGCTTGGGGTGTGGGGGGTCGTGATCGCGGGCCCGCCACGCGGCGGGCCTCCTTGACATCGATCGTGCGGTCTGCCTAGTGGGGGGCGCCTTTTGGAGGGGGCCGGGTGGGGTGCGGCTGAATGGGGGTTGTTCGTCGTGTCCGATACAACGATCCGTCAGGGGCCTGGCCGCCCTACCGCGAGCGCGCTGCCGTGAGCAGCGGACGGAGGCTGGATACGAGGAGCACGTCGCCGTCCGTCCCGCGCAGCCGCGTCCGGGTCTGTTCGTCCGGGCAGACGCCGATGAACGGCATGCCGACAGCGCGAGCGGCGAGCTGTTCGGCGACGCCGGAACCGATCAGCACGCAGTCGGCGGCACGCGCACCGAGCCGGTCCAGGGCCTGGCGGAGGACGTACGGGTCCGGCATCAGACGGCCGAGGTCCGTACCGCGGCCGTGCACACCGCCGGGGACATGAGAGGCCAAGCCGCGCCCCGCCAGGTATCTCACGGCCGCCTCCCGCGCCCGGTCGGTCACCACGGCCGGGCGGGCCCTGCCCGCGTACAGGGCCTTGACCAACTGGTCGGCCGAAGGAGCGGGCCGCGCGGCACCGGCGGCCAGGATGTCGTGCCGGTCGACGCGGCCGCGCACTTCCTGGGCCAGTTGGTGTCCCGCGAACGCCCGCAGCAGGTCGAGGGAGTCGGCGTGGCTTCCCAGCGCCTGGAAGGGACCCGGCCGCCCGAGCACCGGCCGCCCGGACAGCGCGTCGTCCGGGTCACGCTCCTCCGTGATCAGCAGGGCGGCATCCCGCAGGACCTGCCTTTCCTCGCCCGCCGTGTACAGCCGGGTCAGCACCCCGTCGAAGCCGAGCAGCACGGACTCGGCGTGGACGATCAGCTCCGACGCGTTGGGCAGGGCGGGGCGGGCCCAGTGCGCGAGCCCGCCGGCCGCCGCGGTCCGGAACACGGTCGGCAGGGACCAGTGGACGAGGTAGCCGGGCACCTGCTTACCGGCCAGCGCTTCCGTGAGGTCGTTGCCGTACGCGCCTCGTGCGTCGAGCAGCGTGGCGGTGAGCAGTTCGGGCAGGTCCAGGTCCGGACTGTGCGCAGCCGCAACGGGGTCGCGGACGCGCCACTTCACCGCGACGCCCGGTACGTCCGCTGGCGCCAGGTGACGCTCCGCCAGGTCGACCACGAAATACCGCCACCCCGCGCGGACATGCGAGGGTGCCGCGTGGACGACCGCGAAGTCCGCCGGGACCAGCGCGCCGCCGGGCAGCCTCATGACGATCCTGGATTCGCTCGACTGGAGCGGCAGCCGACCGTCACGCTGCATGGGGAAGGGCCCCATCACGGCGTTCTCGGCCGTGCGCTCGGAGGGGCCGGTGGAGGCCGGGTCGCGCGGCACGTCCGTCATCACGACCACCACGGTCGGGGCGGACGGGTCGGGCACCTCGGCGGGGTGGACGGTGCGGTACCAGCCCGGAGCGAGTCTCAACTGCGTGAACCGGTCCGTGCCGGTGGAGCTGTCCGCGAGTTCCACGAAGTGCCAGAACTCCGACACGGCGATGATCGCCTGCTGCCCGGACAGGTTCAGCTCGGCCATGACCGCCTCGGCGGCGGGTCGGTCGCTGTGATCCTCGCTCTCGTCCTGCCCCGAACCCACGCTGTGCCCGAACTCCGCCTCCCAGAACTCGACCCGGAGACGGCGGCCCTCCAGACGGCCCAGCAGTTCCGCCAGCCCGGCCACAGTGATCCGCAGGAGGGGGGACGCGTCCACGAACGGCCGCGCCAGCAGCGTGAAGCCCCGATCCGTGTCACTGAGCACGTACTCCGCGGCGGCGAGCCCGCTCGCCTCCAGCAGAATCGTGACCAGGCGGCGCAGCTCGGCGCGCGCGTCCTCGGTCGGCGGGCCGTCCACGAACTCGAAGCAGACGCAGTCACACCGGTCGATCTCCGGCTCGTCGTCGGGCTCGAACTCCGCGGGCTCGTCGTAGGCGTCCTCGACGTCCTCGGCCAGCAGAGTGTCTTCGACGGCGAACAGGCTGTCCGGTACGTGGTCCTGGGGGAGCGGGGTGTTCTCGGACAGCTCTTCCCGGAGCCTCGGGTGGTCGTCCTCCGGAGGGATGAAGCCCTCGGGCAGCTCGTCGGGAGCCGTGACGAAGCCGTACGCGATGTCGGTGTCCGTGGCCGTACCGGAGGACTCCTCGTACCCGGCGCCGTCCGCCGAGCCGTCCGGAGCCTCGCCGAACTCGTCACGCAGCTCCCGCCCCAGGGCCAGCAGTTCGGGGTTCTGCCCGCCGGACAGCTCGTACTCCTCGTACACCTCAACGGCTTCCTCGACCCGCCCCTGGCGCCGCAGGGCGGCGATGTAGAGGCGACGCAGGTCCTCTCGGGCGGGGTGGTCGTCGACGAGGCCGGCCAGGTCGACGGCCGCGCGCTCGAACTCGCCGATCTCCAGGTCGAGTTCGGCACGCGTCGCGCACAGGGAGAGGCGGAGCTGGAGGAGCCGTGTGCGGGCGGCGTCGGCGGCGGGGCCCGGGATGCCGTCCAGAGCGGTGCCACGCCACAGACTCAGCGCCTCCTGCGTGGCCTCGCGGGCGGAGGAGATGTTCCCCGCCGAGCGTTCCGCCTTGGCGCGCTCCACCAGGTGCTGGCAGGCGATCACGTCCACGGAGCCCGCGCCGGCCCGCAGGGCGTACCCGTCGGACCGTCTCACCAGTACGCCGGGGCCCAGCGCGTTGTGCAACCGCGACGCGTAGGTGCCTACGAGAGCCGTCGCGCGTGCGGGGTCGTCATGCCGGCCCCAGATGCCCTCGACGAGCTGGGCGTGGGTCACCGTACTGCCGTTGTGCAGGATGAGCATGGCCAGCATGGCCTGCTCCTGCGGGGAGCCCTTGGCGAGGGGCCGGCCGCCCCGCGTGATGCGGAGCGGGCCGAGGAGGGAGAAGCCGGTGCGACGGGCGTCCCCGAGCGTGGGCAGGCGGAGGAGTCGCTCGACACCGAGCCGCTGGGTGTCGGCGTCCTCCGAGGTGAGCTCCGCGACAGCCGAGTCGAGTTCTTCCGCGAGCCACTCGGGCACGGACAAGTTGTCCAGGGGGAGCGGGAGTTGCTGACTGTCGGGACCGTCCGTACCCCGGTGCATGGTGCGCACGATGTGTCCCAGGGCCCGTAGATCGTCCTGGCGGCTCGCGGTGCCGTAGGACATGGCATCCAGGCAGGAGAGGACCGGGCCGTGCGCGGTGATGATGACATGCGACGTGTCCAGCCCACCGTGTGGCCGGCCCTGGGTGTGCAGCGCGTCGACCGCCTCGACGAGCGGGGGGACGAGGGCGAGGAGTTCGTCACCGGGGAGGCCGTGGCGTGAGTGCTTGAGCCGGTTGCGCAGGTTGCGGCCGTCGACGAACTCGCGTACCAGGTACGGGACGTCGTCCTCGGTGCCGAAATCCCGGACCGTGCCGATACCGGGATGACGGATCCGGCTGAGCCGTCGGGCGATGTCCGGGAAACCCGCGCGGAACCACTGAGGCGGACGCGGGTAGGTGCGCACCATGACCTGCTCGTCGCCGTGTCGGGTGTCCGACGCGAGCCAGTGCGTGCCCGTAGCGTCCAGCCGCCTGACCAGACGGTAACGCCCGGCGGCGATCAGGTCTCCGGGACGCCGCCAGTTCGTCTCGGTCGCCTCGGTCGCCCCGGGCTCGTCGGACAGCCGCCGTACGCTCTCCGGGTCGACCGTGGCGAACACCTCGCCGTCCGCCTCGGTCCGGGTGCCGGACGGCGCCGGGACCAGGGCCCGGAACTCACCGGGCGCCAGACCTGCCCGGGTGTCGATCAACGCCCCGAGATCGGCGAGCAGTTCGGTCGTCCGTACGCGAGCCGTCCGCGGCAGGCTCCGCAGCAGCAGCTCCGGCACCCCGTCCCGGAACGCGTAGGAACCGGGCGGGCCGGACACGCCGGTGAGCATGCCGCTGAGGATGACCTCCGCGAGGTGCTGGGGGCGGGGGCGCGGTTCGAGGGTGGCTTGGACCAGCCGCATCACCGGCAGGTCGGGTCGGCCCAGCGCGAGATGGCCGGCCAGCCGGAACGCCGCCGGGGAGGCCGTCGCGCGAAAGCGCAGGACCAGTTCCTCGGGGGACTGGGTGGTGAGGTCCGTACGGTCGTCGGAGCCGGCCGTCGGCGGTCCGCTGAGCCGGGCCGCCGCGCCGGGAACGTCCCGGCCGCCCGGCGACGCGACCAACGAGGCCCAGTTCACCAGCCAGTCCGGGCCCGGCTCCAGCACCGGCACCACGACCGCGTCCTCGGGTTCGCCGTCCGGCGCGTCGTACGGCAGGAACGCCAGTGAGGCCGAGGGCGCCGCCGGATGAGGTGCCGACAGCCGGCCGGGGGAGGCGGGCAGGGCCGTGTCCCGCCACAGGTGTTCCGGCAGGGGCTGTACGACGGCCAGCGGCATCCGGTGCGCCCAGCGGCGCAGCGCGGCGAACCAGCGCGGGCCGACCGGGCCCTGCCGCCACTGCGGGCCCATGCAGTCGCTGACCAGCAGGGTGACCGTACGGCCGTCGGTGGGTGTCGGGATGCCGGGGCGCACGGTGCCGTCGGGGTCGGCGCGGTGCAGGGCGACCGTGCGGAAGACCCCCGACTGGCAGAGCATCGTGTGCAGTTCGCGGATCAGGGGGCGCCACACCGCCATGGTGGGGCCGGCGTCGTACACCAGGTTCAGCCGCAGCCACCGCTCCCGCGCGGGGCGCAGCACCGGCAGCCACCACTCGGGGGCGGCGCCCAGCCGGGCGATGCGGTCGGCGGTGGCCCGCTCGTCCAGCTCGACGCGGTCGGGCGCGTCGGTACGGCGTTTGAGCGGGCGCAGTGAGCGCTGCAGGGCCAGGGGGTGGCGCAGCATCGGGGGCGCCGGGGCAAGGAGGGCGGCGTGGGGCGCGGCGGGCGCGGACGGGGCCGGGGCTCCCCGGGGAGCGGGGAGGTGGAGCGGGGTGCGCGGGGCGGGTGGGGCCTGCGTCGGGGCGGGCCGGGGTGGCAGAGGGCCGGTGTCGGGCGGCGACGCGGGCGGCGGGGGTGGTGCCGGCGAGGGGGCGTCAGGGGGCCGTACCTCTTCGGGGCCCGAGTCGGGCGCCTGCGCGGGC
Organism: Streptomyces sp. NPDC028907; assembly: GCF_055564995.1. NCBI lineage: Bacteria > Bacillati > Actinomycetota > Actinomycetes > Kitasatosporales > Streptomycetaceae > Streptomyces > Streptomyces sp. NPDC028907. The sequence continues at coordinate 972,733 of NZ_JBVHVE010000001.1, read as the reverse complement.
GGCTCCGTGGGCTCCATCCGGCGGGCCAGCCACAGCAGTTCGGCCAGTTCGAGCGGGGTCGGGCGGACACCGCCGCCCGCCTCGGCCAGGACCTCGGCAAGGCGGACCAGCGGCGGGCGTCGACCGGCGCGCTCAGAAGACATCGGTCGGGGACGCCTCGCTCAGATACGGCATCAACTGCTCGGCCAACTCGTCCAGGGACTCCACGGCCAGGCCCGATGAACGAGCCAGGTAGATCGCGTTGAGAAGCTGGTCGGTGGCCAGGTCGCCGCCGCCCACCCGGGACAGGAAGCGGCTGATCAGCGTCTGCGCGTAGGCGTCGGGCTCCCCGTCGAAGTGGGCGCGGACGATGTCGGCGAGATGACGGTCGTCCGGCTGTCGCAGGCGCAGCGTGACACAGCGGCGCAGGAACGCGGGCGGGAACTCGCGCTCACCGTTGCTGGTGAGGACGACGAAGGGGAAGGCCCGGCAGCGGACCCGGCCTCCCTCCACCGCCACTCGCTGGTCGGCGCCGTCGATCATCACCTCGGCGGTGGGGTGGTCGCGCGCGGCGCGGATCAGCTCGGGGATCTCGTACTGTCCCTCCTCCAGGACGTTCAGCAGGTCGTTGGGCAGGTCGAGGTCGCTCTTGTCGATCTCGTCGATGAGCAGAGCCCGGGGGCGGGCGTAGGGGAGGAGGGCGGTGCCCAGCGGGCCGAGACGCAGGTGGTCCTCGATGCCGATCTCCGCCGCGGGTGCGTTCCTGGCCGCGTACAGCCGGGACAGCGGGTCGTACTGGTAGAGGCCGTCGTGGAGCGTGCTGCGACTGGTGATGTTCCAGCGCAGGACCGGGCCGAGGCCCAGCTCGCGGGCGACCGCGTAGACCAAGGAGGACTTGCCGGTGCCGGGCGGGCCTGTCACCAGCAGCGGACGCCTCAAGTAGAGAGCCGCGTTGACCAGTTGGACCGTCTGTGCCGTGGCCTGGTACGTCTCCGCGCGGTGGGTGCGGTCCGGGGAGACGGCGTCGGCGTCGGTGGCCGTGTCCGGAGTGTCGAGCACCGGCCCGCCGTTGAAGGCCCGCCAGGGCGGGGGCGGCGGCAGCCGGGTGATGCCGTCGTGCGGCTCGTTGGTGCCGGTGTAGACGGGCCACAGGGGCATGGGTCTCTTCTCCGTTGGGGGCGGGGCCGGCTCAGGCGACCGGGGAGTGCAGGCCGGCGGCGGGTTCGGGGAAGCAGCGTGGGTCGTCCCACAGCAACTGGACGTCCTTCGCCCAGTGCCGTTCCGGATCGTCGTCCGCGTCCGCGGTCTCCCGGAGCTCCCTGACACGTCGGGGAAGCTCGATGGGCGGTGTGCCGGCGACCGAGGCCGTGAGTGCGTCGAGGAACGCGGCACCGGAGCAGGGGCCCTCGTGCCCGGCGTCGGCGCACCCTGAGCGCGGCCACAGCAGCACCGGCACCGGGGTGTTGAGGCCGACCTCGAAGTACGGGCGCGCGGCGCTGGGCGGGAAGGAGAAGCCGGCCAGGTCGGCGTCGGCGTCGCGCAGCCGCTTGCGCAGGCTCGGCGGGCGCTCCGCCGATCCGCAGCGCACTCGGTGCAGCCGCGTCTCGGAGCGGGCGTCCAGCTTGAGCCACTTCTTGGCGAGCTGATGGCGCAGCCGCCCGCTGCGGTGCCGGGACCGGTCCACCACGACGAGCGGATAGGCGCAGCCCAGGGGCGTGGAGTCCTCCGCGCCGCACTCCCAGCGCGCCACGGGCTCGTTCAGCCATTCACGAGGCAGTACGAAGGTGATCAGCTCCTCGGCATCGGGCGCCAGCTGCGTGAACGCCTCGTCGATCTGCTCCTGGACGTACGCCCGAACGGCACCGCGCGCGAGCCGCCGCGCGCTCACGCGCCGGCGGTGTCCCTCACGGTAGGCGGACACTTCGACGGTGACCTGGTCGCTACCGGCCCCGCTGTGCTCGATCTCGACCAGGATCGGCGACCACGACGGGGAGGTGGCAGCGGCAGACGCGGTGGCAGCGGCAGCGGACTGGGGGCACGGAGGGGCCAGCAGCCTTTGGAGCCGGTCGGCGAAACGGGTCACCGCCTCGGCGCCGGGCACCTCCCACTGCACATACCCGGCGGCCGCGCCCAGCGAGGCGAAGCCGCCCTCCGGCAGCGGCGGGCCGAAGGGGCCGACGGCATCGACGTAGAGCCGGTTCGCGTCGCATTCCAGCCCCTTCGCCACCGCCCGGCGCACCAGCGTGTACAGCCGTCGTACGGCGTCGGGGTCGTGGTCAGGGGTGGGCACCCGCTCGCCCAGCTCGGGCCAGTAGCGGGCGATGACCTGGGTGGGCAGCATCCGGCCGACCCGGATGTCCCGCGCGCTCGCCACGGCGGCCACCATGCCGACCACCCGGCCGTCCGCCAGCGTCACCGCCGCGCCGCTGAACCCCGCGGCCAAGGGCTGCCCGTGGGCCGTCACGGCTTCCAACTGGCGCCACTCGTCCGAGACCAGTGCCCCGGGCAGGGCCTGGTACCGGGCGAGCATGCCCTCGTCGTAACCCCGGGGGAAGCCGTACGCCACCAGCGTGGGGGCGGGGTCGCCCAGTTCCGCGCCCGGCGGTGCGAACTCGACCGGCGTCAGCGGCACTTCGTGGTCGAGCTCCAGGACGGCCAGGTCACCGGGGTCGGCCGCACCGCCCGACCAGCCGCCGTGGACGGCGACGGTGGCCGGAAGCGGGCTGAGCTCCCTGCTGTTGGGGAAGGACACCGTCACCGCCGACGTGTCGCTCCACCGTACGACGTGCGCGCAGGTGACCACGCGGCGCGGGGAGACCAGGAACCCCGCGCCGACCTCGTTCCCACAGGCGATCCGGGCGTGCCAGGCTGCGTCGCTCATGATTGAGGGGCGGCCTGCGGACCCGCTGCCGCCCGGTCGGGTGACCAGCTGAGCTTCACCACCAGGTGGCCCTCCGTCGAACCCTTGGCGATCACCGCCCCGGCCTCCGCCGTGAGCTTCACGCCGAACTCGAGCTCCACGGAGTCGGGTTGGAGCGAGCCGTCCCGGAAGACCCGCAACGCGGAGTCCGCGGCCGCGCGCACACCGTCCAGGGCGTTCTCGAACGTGCGGGTCGCCCGGGCGGGGCCGTCACCGCGCGAGACGAGTCGCGCGCCGGCCTCGTCGTCGACGCCCTCCACGACGACGCGCGCGCCGCCGTCGGTCTCGAACTCCATCAACCCGTCCATGGCGCCGCCCGCTCCCCCGTGGTGTGTGACCTCGACGAACTCCATTGTTACGGACGGTGCTTGGTGATGTCGCGGGTTCGGATGGTCGGATCCGCCGCGGGGTTCAGGACGCGCTCCCGCTCGACGCGCCGACGACTCCCCGGATCACCCCCAGCTCCACCAGGTCCTGCGGCCGGATCCGCAGTTGGTCCGCCGTCGCCTCCACCTCCCGCGGCCCCCGCTTGAGGATCGCGGCCGCCATCTCCGGTGCGATGACGGAGAAGTAACTGTCCGGCGTGGCCCAGGTGTTGCCGGGCGCCGCCAGGGCCAGCGCCCCGCCCGAGCCGCCCTCGCCGATGACCAGCGTGGTGATCGGGACACGCGCCTCGGCCACCGCCCCGAACAGATCCGCGATCGACGCGCCCACCCCCTGCCGCTCGGCCTCCGCGTCATTGGCGGCCCCCGGCGTGTCCACCAGCGTGAGCACCGGGATGCCCAGCCGGTCCGCGAGCCGGATCAGCCGGGCCGCGGTCCGGAAGCCGGCCGGGCGGGTCGCCGTGCCGGTCTGCGCGGCGTACGCGACCGTACGGCCCTCGTGCGCACCGAACCCGCAGAGCATCCCCTCGGGATCCGCGCCACCGCAGCGGTCGCCGCTGATCGGGACCCGGTGCTCGAAATAGGCCGCCAGATACGCCTCCGCACGCGGACGCCGAGCCGCCCGAGCCCGCTGAACCGCGTCCCAGCCGGTCGCCGGGAGGTCACCGGCGCCGAGGGGGGCCGGGGGCGGGGGCGCGGCTTCGTGGGGTGCGGGGTCCTGCCGCGCAAGGGGCGTCGCCCCTGGAGTGTCCTGGACTGTCGACCGGGCTGCGCCCTGCGCTGCCGCGCCCGTCAGCAACCCCAGCCACCGCCCCAGCACCCCTCGCAACTCCTCCGCCCGGACCACCGCGTCCACCGCCCCCGTCGCGACCTGTGCCTCAGCCCTGTACGCCGTCGGGTCGGCGTCCGGTGGGCGGACCCGGGAGCCGGCGAAGCCGATCTGGGCGGTGGGGAGGGCGAGGGTGATGTCGGCGCCGGCACCGAGGGTGGCCCAGCCGCCGCCGGTGGTGGGGTCGCGGAGGATCGCGATCTGGGGGAGGCCGGCCTCCCTGGTGAGTATCGACTGGCGGGCCACGCGCTGGAGTTGGGTGAGGGCGAGCATGCCCTCCTGCATCCGGCTGCCGCCCGTGGCGACCAAGGGGACGACCGGGAGGCGGTGGGCGCGGGCGTGGGCGTACGCCGACTCCAGCCGGTCGCCGGTGCGTTCGCCGAGCGAGCCGCCCAGGAAGCCGAACTCGAACGCCAGCAGGACGGCCCGCGTGCCCGCCACGGTCGCGGTGCCGCAGACGACCGACTCCGCCTCGCCGGTGCGCTCCCGGGCTCGGGCGTGGGAGGCGTCGTAGCCCTGCCAGGACAGGGGACCGTCCGGCTGCCCGGAACCGGACTCGCGTTCCGGCGCGGGGAGTTCGGTGAACGAGGCCTCGTCGGCGACCACGGCGATGACCTCGCGTGCCGACAGGCGCCGCTCAGTCATGGGTCAGGGCCCGCTTCATGATCTTCCCCATGTCGTTGCGCGGGAGGGAGTCCAGGTAGTGGACCTTGCGGGGGCGCTTGTGGGGGGCCAGGCGTGCCGTGACGTGCGACGCCAGCTCCTCGGCCGTGGGCGGCGATCCGGGGTCCGCCGGGACGATCCACGCCACGATCCGCTCGCCCAGGTCCGCGTCCGGCTCCCCGGTGACCGCCGCCTCCCGCACTCCGGGATGTTCGAGGAGGGCGTTCTCGATCTCGCCCGCCCCGATCTTGTAACCCCCGCTCTTGATCAGGTCGGTGGCCTTACGTCCCACGATCCGCACGTATCCGTCGGGGTCCCGCACCGCCATGTCACCCGTGCGGAACCAGCCGTCCGCCGTGAAGGCCGCGGCCGTCGCGTCGGGGCGGTTCAGGTACTCGGTGAACAGGTTCGGGCCGCGCACCTGGATCTCGCCCACGGTCTCGCCGTCGTACGACGCGATCGGCGTCCCGTCCTCCTCCACCAGCCGCAGCTCCACACCGGGCAGCGGGACGCCGACCGCGCCGGGCCTCGGCTCGCCGTCCGCCCGGACGCTCGTGTTCATCAGCGTCTCCGTCATGCCGTACCGCTCGACGACCCGCTGCCCGGTCGCCGCCGTGATCCTTTCGTGGTCGTGCACGGGCAGCGCCGCCGAGCCCGAGACCAGGAGACGGGCCTTGCCCAGCGCCTGCGCCAGAGCGGGGTCGTCGGGGAGGGCCTGGGCGATGCGGTGGTACATCGTCGGCACGCCGAACACCATGGTCGCGCCGTCGTTCAGCTCCCGGGCGACTCCCTCGGTGCTGAACCGGCCCAGATGCCGTACGGATCCGCCGCGGCGCAGCGGGCCGAGGATGCCGAGGACCAGGCCGTGGACATGGAACAGGGGCAGACCGTGGACCAGTACGTCCTCGGCGGTCCACTGCCAGGCGTCGGCCAGCGCGTCCAGGGTGTGGGACACGGCCCGGCGCGGGAGCACCGCGCCCTTGGGCGGGCCGGTGGTGCCGGAGGTGTAGACGATCAGGGCCGGGTCCTCGTCGGACGCCGGTGCGGCGGCGAGCGGACCGGTCGCCCGTACGTCGACGTCGATACGGTCCAAGGCGGCGAGGGAAGCCGGGAGTTGGTCCCCCGGCGCGGCCAGCACCAGCGACGCCCCGCAGTCCGACAGGATGTGCCCGAGCTCCTTCTCCCCGGACTTCGGGTTGAGCGGTACGGCCGCGACACCGGCCTCCAACGCCGCCACCACCGCCACGGCCGTCTCCAGCGACGGGGTCGCCCAGACGGCCACTGTGCCCGCCCCGCCGATCCGCGCCGCGAGGGCACCGGAGGCGGCGCCGAGCCCGCCGTACGTCAGGGAGCGGTCACCGAACCGCAGGGCGGCTCGTTCCGCCGGGGCGCCCGTCAGGGCCGGGAAGAGAGAGGACACGCGTCGTACTCCTTAGGTGATCGACTCAACTGCTCGACTGTTCCGCACGGTTGCCGTCGTCCCCGGCCTACCCCCAGCCCGGCACGACCAGTGCCAGCCACACCACCGCGGGCACCGCCGCCACCACGATCCCTCCGTACACCATCAGCTGCCGGAAGAAACGCTCACGGTCCACGTCCGGAGCCGCGGCCAGCACCAGCGCGCCGTTGGTGGAGAAGGGGCTCACGTCCACGACGGTCGCCGACACCGCGAGCGCCGCCACCATGCCGACCGCCCCGATCTCGCCCTGCGCCAGGAACGGCACGGCCAGCGGGATGAGCGCGCCCATGATGCCGACGGACGAGGCGAACGCGGAGACGATCGCGCCGATGTAGCAGAGCAGTACGGCGGCCAGCAGGGGGACGCCGATGCCGCCGACGCCCTCGCCGGCCCAGGTGATGGTGCCCATCTCGTCCAGTACGCCGACGTACGTCAGCACACCGCAGATCAGCAGCACGGTGGGCCAGGCGATCTCGCCGACCGCCTTGCGGCTGTCGTCCGGCCAGACGGCGCTGAGGAGGACGGCGAGGGTGATCGCGGTCAGGCCCGCGTCCAGGTCGAAGACGAGGACGGCGACGACGAGGGCGATCAGGGAGAGGAGGGTGGCGATTCGGGGTGGGGTGAGGGGCAGGGTGGGGGCGGGGGTGGTTTCGCGGGTGACGGTTGTGGTGGTTGTGGGGGAGGGGTGGGGGGCGGGTTCGGTCGTCGTCCCTGTGCTGGTTCGCTGTGGCTGGTCGCGCCCACCCGGCGGTAGCCGCAGATCGATTGCGGCCCCGCGCCCCTTGGGGGCGTTGTCGGCGTCCTTGCCCGGTGAGTCCTGTCGCCACAGCCGCAGACCCCCGCATACGACGAACACCACCCCTGCGATGACCAGGTTGGCGAAAAGCGAGGCCAGGAACAGCGTGACCTCGTTGCCCGGGAGCTTCTCGCGTTCGACGATGCCGTTGACGATCGAGCCGTAGATGCTGATCGGGGAGAAGCCGCCGGCCTGGGCGCCGTGCACGACCATGGCGCCCATCAGCAGTGGGCTGATCCCGTACTGGGCGGCGAAGCTCAGCGCGATCGGGGCGACGATCGCCACGGCGGCCGGGCTGACGGCGCCGATGGCGGTGAGCGCGCCGGTGAGGGCGAACATCACCCAGGGGATGAGGGCCACGCGGCCCCGGACGAGCCGGACCGAGGCGTGCACCAGCCAGTCGGTGGTGCCGTTGGAGCGGGCGATGGCGAAGAGGTACGTGACGCCGACGAGGACGACGAACAAGTCGCCGGGGAAGCCGGCGAAGATGCCGTCCGAGTCGAGGTCGGCGACGAGGGTGCCGACTCCGAAGGCGGCGGCGAAGGCGAGCGCGCCCATGTTGATCGAGCGGGTGGTGGCGATGACGAACACCACGGCGAGGACGAGGATCGAGATGAGTTCGGGGGACATGCGGGCTCCCGTCGTTGGGTCCCGGGGCGGTGGCGATGGACGGTGAATGGCCGAGTGGCTGAGCCAATTCGGTCCGTTGGCTGGTTAGCGTGGGTGCGCGACGCGGGCACGTCAAGGGGGCGCGCGAAAATTGGCTCAGCCACTCGGCCACTCAATGCCCCGGTGCTACGCTCCCGGCGAGAGGGGGACCCCGTGACCGACGACGCCCTGCGCCCCATGACCAAGCAGCGCCTGTACGAGCAGGTGCTCGACCGGCTGCGCGCGTACGTCGCCGAGGGCGGCCTCGGCGCCGGGGACCGGCTTCCGACCGAGCGTGACCTCGCCCAGCGGCTGGGGGTCAGCCGGGCCTCCGTGAAGCAGGCGATCGTGGTCCTGGAGGTCCAGGGCCTGGTGGAGGTGCGGCACGGGGGCGGCACGTATCTCGTGCGGGACAGCCTCGACGTGGAGCCGGTGGAGCGGATGGTCGAGCGCCGCCGACGCCTGCCCGACGTCCTGGAGGCGCGGGAGGCCCTGGAGACGAAGCTCGCCGAACTCGCCGCCGAGCGCCGCACCGACGACGACCTCGCGGCGATGCGGTCGGCCCTCGCGCACATGGCGAAGGAGGTCGAGGACGACGGCCACGGAGTGGAGGGCGACCGGCTCTTCCACGCCGCGGTCACCGCCGCCGCGCACAGCAGCATCCTCGCCGAGTTCATGCGCTCCATCGCCGACCAGATCGCCGAGAGCCGCACCGAGTCCCTGCGCCAGCCCCACCGCCCGGCCCGCTCCCTCGCCCAGCACCAGGCCATCCTGGACGCCATCGCCGACCAGCGGCCCGGGCAGGCGGCGGCCGCCATGCGCCGCCATGTCCGTACGGTCGCGAAGGTGCGGCTGCTGGACTGGGAGCCGGAGGAGGAGCGGGAGGCGTAGGGCCGGCCGACTAAGGCGCGGGTCTGAGAACGACCCGGCGCCGGTGCAGGTTGACGTCGCTCACCTCGACGGACAACTCGGCGCCGATGCCGGGACGGCCGAACCGACGAGCGTGTCCCGGTGCACCAGCCCCTCCACACCCTCGGCGACGCGGACGAACACACCGAACGGGGCCGCCTTGGTGACCGCGCCGCGTACGACCCGGCCCAGGGCCTCGCGCGCGAACTCCGCCAGCGGGTCGGGGTCCGGTTACCCTACCGATCGCACATACGTCCCACCCTCAGGAGCCCGGCGTGCCCCGTATCGCCCTCGTCACCTGCCGCCCCGGCCCCGAGATAAGCGTCGACCGCGACCTGCCCGTGCTGGTGGGCGCGCTGCGGGAGGCGGGGGCCGCGGCCGACGCCGTGTACTGGGACGACGAGCGGACCGACTGGAGCGGGTACGACCTCGCGGTGATCCGCTCGACCTGGGACTACAGCTGGCGTGCGGCGGAGTTCCTGGCGTGGGCGGAGCGGTGCGGCAAGGCCACGCGGCTCGCCAACCCGGCCGAGGTGGTGCGGTGGAACGCCGACAAGCGGTACCTCGGTGAGCTCGCGGCCGCCGGCGTCCCCGTCGTACCCACCCGCTACCTCGCCCCCGGCGACGGCGCCGACGGCCTCCCCGTGGACCACGAGTACGTCGTCAAGCCGACCTCCGGCGCGGGCGCCCGGTTCGCCGCCCGGTACACCGCCGACGAGCACGACACGGCCGTACGGCAGCTCGCACGGATGCACGCCGAGGGGTTGACCGCGATGGTGCAGCCGTATGTGAAGGGCATCGACGTCAGCGGCGAACGGGCGTTGCAGTTCTACGGCGGCCGACTCCTGCACGCCAGTCGCAAGGGCGCCGTCCTCACCCCCGGGACGCCCTACGACGAGCACAAGGTCGCCCACCCCGGCCTGGAGCCCTGGGCCCCGACCCCGGCCGAACTCGCCGTCGCCGAACGCGCCCTGGCCGCCGTACCGCAGGCTCCGGAGCTGCTGTACGCGCGTGTGGACCTCGTCGACGGGGAGGACGGGCCGGGCGGCGAGCCGCGGGTCATGGAGCTGGAGCTGGTCGAGCCGAACCTGTTCCTTTCGCTGCACCCCGGGTCGCTGCCGCGGGTGGTGGAGGCGATCGTGGCGGCCGCGGCCCGCTGAGGCATAGGCCGCGGTCAAGCCCGGTCGGCCGGGCCGGGGCCGGGTGGCTGTCCGGACGGCGGCGCGGGAGGATCGGGGGCCGCGCCCGAGCGCAGGCGTTCGAAGACGAGGTCGAAGGTGAAACCGGCGCTGAACCCGAGGGGCAGCGTGAAGAACAGCAGCCTGCGCACGTCGAGTTCGTCGAGCAGCGAGGGCACCGTGAGCAGCTGCGACGCCACGTACAGCAGGACGGAGACGACCCCGGCGCCCAGCCCCCGTACCGCGGACCTCGGCCACTGGTCGGCGGCTTCGAAGGAGCTGCGGATCACCGCGCCGGCCATGGCGGCCAGCAGCGGCGTCACCACCAGCACCGCGAGCCGGCGGCCGGTCGCCGGGCCGGGCTCGCCGGCCAGCGCGAAGCCCAGCAGGGCGCACACCAGCAACAGCAGCGCCACCGTCAGGCCCAGACCGGTGGAGAGCGCGACCCGGCGCCCGGCGCGCTCGCGGTCCCGCAGCCACTGCGCGCGGCGCCGCCGCTGCCCGTCCAGGCACTCGACGAGCCGGCGGGCGGAGTCGGGCCGCCAGTCCTGCCCGAGGAGGGTGATGTCGTCGTCGGTCGTGTCGTTGCGGACCTTGTCGAGGTTGACCCACACCTGGCTCGCCCCACCGCCGAACGCAGCGACCGGGAGCAGCGGGATGCGCTGGGACAGGGCGATGACCCCGGCCACCCGGGTCGACTGGCCGCCGCCGACGAGCAGTAGCGCGTCGCAGGTGAGCAGCGTCCGGTAGAAGGACACCTCCCACTCCGGTCCGGTGTCCCGCACCGTGTGCACGGCCGCCGGACTGCCCTGCGGCAGGCCGAAGTCGGCGTCCCGGTGGCGCGGGACATGCGCGAAGACCGAGCCCTCCTCCTGGGCGTACCCGTGGACGACATCGCGCTCGACGTACTTCGGCTTGGCGGAGAACACGGCCAGGTCGTAACCGGCCAGGGCGAGTTGACGGCCCAGCTCGCGGCAGGCGGCGGAGGCGGACTCGGGCTGCTTCAGCTCCGGCGAATAGCTCCGGCCGGGCTCGACGCTGCCGACGATCGCGACCACCGGGCGTGCGCTTTCGGGCGACACCATTGCCGTTTCCCCGTTTCTCACTCGACCGGTTGGTCCGCTGCCACCGGGAGGCTTTCCGGTCGCCGGGCCGGCCACACGTGGCAGGGATATTTACGGACCGTCAATTCGTCGACATAGTGCCGAGTTGACCTATGTCCCTATCACCTGTCAACCTCTCCGTCCTACAGGGGCGGCTGAGTCCCTACTGGGCACGTGCGGCAGGACGGTAAGTGGTCGATGGCGATCACCTTCATCAGTCACAGCTCTGCGGAGACCGAAGAAGACCAGGCAAACGTCGATTCGGTGCGGGGCGAACTCAGAAAACGATTGCCGGACTTCGGCTGGGAAGTCCGGGTGGACGACCAACTGCCGTCCGGAGTGGACTGGCGGTGGGTTCTGCACCAGTGGCTCGACGAGTGTGACGCGGCCGTCGTCCTGGTGAACAGGGACTGGGTGAAGTCGCCCTGGTTCAAGCGCGAGGTCGAGATCCTGCTGCACCGACGGGCGGCGGGTGCCCGCCTGACCATCGTGCCCGTGGTGCTGAGGGGATACACGACGGGCGAGTTGCGTCGGTCGGGGATGTCCCGGCTCGCCGATCTGCAGTGCATCGTGCAGGAGGACACGGGAGGCGACGCTGTGGCCGCCCGTGTGGTCGAACGTCTCGGGGAGCTGGGCGCGTGCGCGTCCTCCGCGGCGATGCGCTCGATGACGGTCAAGATCGAACACTGTCTGGGCGAGGTGAACGACCGGTTTCCGCTGCGGAACATGGCCCGTGCGCTCGGCTCCACGACGGAGTGGATGTTTCCCACCGCTTCGGAGGGGCGCCGCCTCATCGCGCACCGGTGCCTGGCACAGGTGCCCACCCAGAGGGTGCCGGGGGCCGTGAAAGAGGTCGAGTTCTTTCTCGCACTGGACCGGCTCAACAACCTCATCAGCATGCTGCTGCCCACCTGGATCGACCCCGCGGGGGTACGGCCGCTGGTCTCCGGCGGCCGTCATGTGGTCGCGACCCTGGCCGGCGCCTGGACCGACACGGCCAGACAGCACATCCACCGCGCTTCGTACTTCTCGGGTGACTACTGCGTCCAGGCGGTCTCCCTGGTCGCGGGCGAGGCACAGGAAGAGGAGCACATGGAGGCCTGTTTGACGGCCGTGCGTGCTCTGCTCAAGACGGAGGACGAGAACGAGCTGCCCCTGGAGGGCCAGGTGCTGTTCCTCGTCATCGACCCCGCCGGCACCGAACTCGGCGTCGTCGGAAATCTGGTGCGTACCCTGATCGACCGCTTCTCCTGGCTGAACGTCATCGTCCTCACCAACCAGGACGACCCCGCCGGCCTGGGTGCCCAGCTCGGCCACACCCTGCACATTCCGCTGCACCCCGATGCCGAGCGGCGGGTGGCGCGCACCCGGCTGGCGCTGGACGAGATCCGTGCCAACCGCAACGGCCGCGGAAAGGACCAGGTGTGGTGATCTCGGAGCCGATCCCGCCGGAACCGAGCGCGCGCAACGCCCCCGATCGCCCCGACGGCCGGGCCTACGTCGTACGCGGCGATCTCGACCTGGCCGTCGACGTCGCCCTCGCCACCGGACGGCCGCTGCTGCTGCGCGGCGACCCGGGCTCCGGCAAGTCGTCGTTCGCCGCGCATGTGGCGTGGCAGAACGGCTGGGCGTACCACGAGCACGTGGTGACCTCCCGCACCCAGGCACCGGACCTGCTGTGGTCCTTCGACCACGTGCTGCGGCTGGCCGACGCCCAGGCCCAACGGCTCAAGCCCATCGAGTCGTATGTGGAACCCGGTGTGCTGTGGAAGGCGTTCGCGCCGCGCTCCGCCCGCGCCCACACCCTGCGCGCCCGCGAGGACGGCGCGTGCCTGGCCGTCGTCGGCCGGACCGGCGCGGCGGAAGCCACCGAGGTGCGCGCCCGGTCCGTCGTGCTGATCGACGAGATCGACAAGGCGGACCCCGAACTGCCCAACGGACTGCTCGTCCCGCTGGGTTCACGCCGCTTCACCCTCTCCCAGACCGGCCGGGACATCGAGCCCGAGGACGACGCCAAGGCCCTCGTGGTGATCACCACCAACGAGCAGCGCGAACTGCCCGAGGCGTTCCTGCGGCGCTGCCTGGTCGTGAAGCTCGAACATCCCGTACCGGAGGAACTGGTCGAGGTCGCCCGCGCCCATGTGGACGCCTATGACGGCCCCTTCACGGAGGACGACCGGTTCCTCGCCGAGGAACTCGCGGACGTGGTGCAGAGTCTGCGGCAGGACGCGGACAGCAGGGCGCACCGCAAGCCCAGCACCGCCGAGTTCCTGGACGCGTTCCACGCCTGCCGGCAACTGGGCATCCGGGTCGCGGACAGCGACGAGCGGTGGCAGACCCTGCGCCGGATGGCCCTGCTGAAGCAGGACAACGTGACGTGATCGGACACGTCCCCGAGATCTGGCTGGCCGACCTGGCCCGGGCCCTGGCCGCGGTGGGCGACGACCCTGCCCGGCGGCACCGGGTCGCCCGGCTGCTCGGCCTCGGTGACGAGCCACCGCCCACCGGGCCGCCGCCTGCCGGAGCACCGCATCCCGGACCACTGCCGGTCGCACCACCGCCTGCCGAACCACCGCCTCCCGGAGCACGCCAGACCCCGGCGCCCGGTGAGCCCGCGCACCCCCCGTCGGCCGAGGTGCCGCCTCTCGCCCCCTCGGCCGAGGACCCACCCCTCGCCCCGCCCGGCCGGCTCCCCGGCGACGCCGCAGCCCACCTTGGGCCACCGGCACCCGACACCGACCCGGTGCCGTACGTAGGCCGGCCCCGCCCGGTCGGCCCACCCGTGCTGAAACCAGTGCGCTACGACGCTCCCGACTCCACCGACTGGGAATCAGTCCGCACCCTCGACACGACCACCGACCGTCGTCGCACCGCCCGGCCACCGCTGGCGCCGCTGCTCACCGAACGGTCCTCCACCGCGATCCTCAACGCCGCCCTGACCACCCTGGTTCGCGACGACGGCGAACCCGACATCGACGCCCTGGTCGACGCCTTCGCCCGCGGCATCCCGCTCACCCGGCTGCCCAGGGCACCCCGCCCCACGCTCCGCTTCGGCGTCCAGGTCCTGGTCGACCAGGGCGACGGTATGCAGCCCTACCGTCGCGACCAGCAGGAACTCGCCCGCCGCATCACCGGCCTGGTCGGCGCCGAACTCACGCAGATCCGTTACTTCGCCGATGCGCCGAACCGGGGCACGGGCCCAGCCTCCCCGCGCACCTGGCAGCCGTACCGGCCGCCCAGCCCGGGCACGCGGGTGCTGCTCGTCTCCGACCTCGGGGTCGGCGGGCCCTTGCTGCATCCGTGGCGCGCCTCGGTCGCCGAGTGGTACCAGGTGTGCCACGAGATCGTCCGGGCCGGCTGCACGGTGCTGGCGCTGGTGCCCTACCCGGTCACCCGGGTGCCCCCCGAGCTGACCCCGCTGCTGGCCGCACTCACCTGGGACCGGACCACGACGGTGAGCACGGTCGCCGCACTGGTGGGACGCAGGCGGTGACCGTGCCACGCGACCGACAGGCCGTCGACGCGGTCGAGAAGCTGGCGACCGCGCTCAGCGTGGCGGTGCGCGTGGAACCCGAACTGATCCGGGCGGTACGGCTGGAGCTGTTCCCGCGGCTCGGCGTGGAGACCGAGTCCGAGCTGTGGTTCAGCAAACTCGCCCGGTCCCAGGGGCCCAGCGGCCTCGTCTTCGACACCGGTGAACGCCACCGGCTGCAGGCCCGTCTGGAGCGATGGCTGCGGCAGCAGCGGGAGCGGCCGGAAGCCCCCGTCCACTCGCTGTGGCGCATCGTCCGGCACGTCCACGCCGACCTCTCCCCGGCCCTCCTGCTGGAGGAACAGGTCACCTGGCTCGCCGTGTGCGGACGGCACGATGAGATCGACGACGCGCTGGCCCCGGCGTTCAAGGCGATCACCCGGCAGAACCGCGACGGCCTCAGGCAGTGGTTCGCCTCGGCCTGGGACCGACTGCCGCAGGCGGTCCGGGACTCGCCCACGGGCTGGCAGCTCGCCCAGACCGTCCGTCCCCGCTTCCCGGCCCGGCGCTTCCCGTTCGGCGTGGAACGCGCCCCGCTGCCCGCCCGGCAGCTCGGCGACCTCGCCCGTGTCCTCGACGACGTCCTGATCACCGTACGCAGGGACGGCGGCGAGCTGGAGATCGACGGGCGGCCCGTCGACCCCGAAGCCACCGAGATGCCGCCCGGCGCCTACGCCCTCCCCGTGCCCGACACGGACCCGCGCGTGCTGACGCTGCTGGCCGGCGGCCCGCGCATGCGGGAAGAGGACCTGTCCGTGCCGGTGGACTGGCAGCTCCGCCTGCACGTCGGTCCCGGACCGGTGCTGCTGCGCAGCGCCCGTGGCCAGGTCTTCCTGCTGCACGAGCGGGCCGTACCCGAGCACGGCGCGAGCCCCGCCGGGCGGTTCCTCGGGATCTCGATGGCCCGCTACGACCACGAGGGGCTGCCCCCGCTCGACCACTCGCCCGACCTGTGCCGCGAGGTGGGCGCCGCGTTCGGCGACACCTACGCGACGGAGTACCTCACCGACCCGTCCCGCACCGCGGTCACCGAGCGGCTCGCCCGGCTCGCGGCGCGGCGGCACGACGGCCCGCTGGTGGTCTACGTCCACGGATACGCCTTGCGCGGCAGGGGCGCCGCCGGTCCGCATCTCGCCTTCCGCGACAGCGACCCCGGCCGGCCGGACACCCTGCTGGCCGGTGAGGAACTGTGCCGCCTC
This sequence comes from Streptomyces sp. NPDC028907, assembly GCF_055564995.1. NCBI lineage: Bacteria > Bacillati > Actinomycetota > Actinomycetes > Kitasatosporales > Streptomycetaceae > Streptomyces > Streptomyces sp. NPDC028907. The sequence continues at coordinate 957,135 of NZ_JBVHVE010000001.1, read as the reverse complement.
GCCGGTGAGGCGGGCGCCGACCAGGTGCTCGTACTGCTCGACAGCGTACGACCGCCCGGCAGCGGCAAGGACTGGGGCTACGGACCGCTGGCCAGAACGCTGAGAACGGCGAGCTGGACCGGCCAGATCTCCGTTCTCGTACCCCACGACGCCGGATGGGACAGGCTGTTCGGCTCCTGGCTGGTCCGGCTGCTGCAAAGCGGCCCGGAGACCGGCCCGCAGGGGTGGGGCTGGTCGCCCCGGGACCGGTTCATCACCGGCGGCGAACTCATGCGGGCCGTCGCCATGGACTGGCCCGGCGAGTACCCGTCGACACCGCGGAACTTCGCCACCGGCGTCCCGCGCGAGCTGCTCCCCAACCCCCGATACGCCCTGCGCCGCTTCCCGGACGGCGTGCACCCCGCCGACTTCGGGGAGGCCTACGCGCAGGAGGCCGCCGCGTTCCTCGGCGAGGTGATCAGGGACAGCGCGAGTTCCCCCGAGGACCGGGAGCGCGCCGTGTCCAACATGCTGCTGCTGGGCCCGGACCGGCGTGTCGAGGCCGCCGTCGCCCTGACCGAACTGGCGGAACGATTCACGGCGGCAGGTCGCCGGACCGACGCCGTCCCCGCGTACCAAGAGGCGGTCGACCTGCTCCGGCCGCTCGCCGGGCGACGGCCCGACAGCGCCCGCCAGGCACTGGGAGCCTCGCTGTACGGCCTCGCCGGCCTGCTGTGCGACGCCTACCGGTGGGCGGAGGCGCGGCCGTCCGCGGAGGAGGCGGTGGCGCTGCGCCGCCGGCTCGCCGAGACCCGGCCGGACCAGCGGCCCCGGCTGGCCGAGAGCCTGCACCTGTGGTCGCTCGTGCTGCGGGGCACCGGTCTGCACCAGCCGGCCCTGGAGGCGGCCGTCGAGGCGGCCGACCTGTTCGGCCGGCTCACCGCCGACGACCCGGACACGCACCGTGCGGCACTTGCCGTCTGCCTCAGCAGCCTCGCCAACCGCTACGGCGAGGTCGGTCTTCCCGAGCACGCCCTGACGGCCGCCGTCCAGGCGGAGGCCATCCGGCGGGCGCAGGCCCGGTCCGACCCGGAGAGCCGCGCCGACCTGGCCCGCAGTCTGCATGTGCGCTGGTACTGGGAGCGCTCGCTGCGGCACGCGGCCACGGCCCACACCACGATCACCGAGTGCGTGAGCATCCGCCGGGAACTGGCCGCACAGCGACCCGAGGTCCATCGTCCGAAGTACGCCGAGAGCCTCAACTGCCTCGCCGTCAGCCTCGCCGACCTGGGCCAGGTCGACCGCGCGCCGGTCCCCGCCCGCGAGGCCGTCTCCATCTACCGGGAACTCGTCGCCGCCGGCGCCGTCGACCTCCGCCAACCCCTCGCCCGCACCCAGCGAAACCTCGCCCTGTGGCTCGGCACTCTCGGCCGGCCCGCGGAGGCGGTGTCGGCGGCGGCCGAGGCGGTGAGCCACTACCGCGAGCTGGAGGCCGAGCAGAAGGGCCTGCACCGCGCCGACCTGGCGGACGCCCTGGAGATGTGGTCCTGGGCCCTGGACCTGCTCGGTGAGGGCAGGCCGAGGGCGATCGACGCGGCCCGCCAGGCGGTCGGGCTCTACCGCAAGCTCTTCGCCGCCGAACCGGGCAGGTACCGGCGGGCCCTGGCCCGCAGCGTCAACACCCTGTCGATCCGGCTGGACACGCACGGCCGGTCCGAGGAGGCGGCGCGGCTGCGCGCGGAGGTCCGCGACATCGTCTCCGGCGCGGTGCCTCCGTTCTGACGGCCCCTCGCCACCGGGCCGCCCCTACCGAACGGCCACTCGCTGCAACAACCCCCAGGTGAACTCGGCCACCACCTCCCGCCGTACCCCCTCCCCGTCCGGCGCCGTGAACGCCAGCCCCCACCGCGTGGGAGCCGTCCCCTCCAGCGGCCGGGCGGGCGCGAAGGCGCGGGCCGCCTCGTCGACCGTGCAGGACCAAGGGGTGAGGTCGGCGAGGGTGCGCAGGGCTGGGTGATCGGCTCCCGGGGCGCGGACGAGCCACTCGTTCCACACCGCGCCGTTCGGGGCGAGCAGCACCTCGAAGCGCAGGTCGGGCCAGAGCGGGACCGGCCACAGCCAGGCCTCGCAGTCCAGGTCGCCGACCTCGCGGGTGACGACGGACTCGGGCGCGCCCAGCACCGAGCGGTAGCGTGAGGCGGCCCCACGGGCACGATGGGGAGAGCGGACCATGGCCTGCCAGCGCTTGTTCGCCTCGCGCATGTCGGCGAGGGAGACGCCCAGTTCGCGTCGGGCCTCCTCCACCAGGTCCGGGTTGTGGTCGGCCATGCGGCGCAGCAGCACCAGCTGGAAGTCGAGCGGGGTGAACGGGCTAGCGGGGGGCTTTCCGGAGGGCATGCGTTCCATCGTCGCCGACCGGGCGGCGGCCGTCGGGCAGGAAGAGCACGGAATTGACGTAACGCGGGCCCCGGAAGGGCAGCACCCGGCGCAGCAGGCCCTGGGTGACGACGTACGAGGTCTCCGCCTGGTGGGTCTCCAGCGGGAAGCGGCTCAGGGGCACCCAGTCACGGCCGGGCAGAACCCAGCCGTCGTAGCCGAGCAGCGACAGATACGTCACCACCGGGCCGATCGGCTGGATACGGGACTCCAGCTCGACGAAGAGCGCGGGCCGGTCGCGCGCGAGGATCCCGGTCGCGCCGCGCAGCACCGCGAGCTCGCTGCCGTCCACGTCGACCTTGACGAACCCGACGTCCTTGAGGCCGAGTTCGTCGAGGGTGACCAGGCTGACCGGGAGCGCCTGGGCGTGGATGTTCCGGCGGACCAGCGAGGACACCCCGCGGTCGCCCGCGTCGTGCGGCGGCAGCCAGAGCCGGGCCGCGCCGGGGCGTTCGGCCGCCGCGGCCTGGACCACCCGGACGTTGGGCGGGGCCGTCGCCGCGAGCAGCCGGGCGAGGTGCGGGACCGGTTCCACGGTCACCACGCGGCGGGCCCGCCGCGACAGGCGACGCGTCCACGGGCCGTACCACCCGCCGACGTCCACGGCCGTCCCGCACCCGGCCGGGCACAGCTCCGCGAGCCGGGCCAGCTCGGGCTCGAAACGCGGGTACACGGCCCGGGCGAGGGCGGCGACCAGACGGGTGGGCAGCAGAGGGGCGATGTTCGCGGCCAGGGTCATGGGGCCATCCGTTTGAGGAGTTCCTCGTGTTCGTCGTCGGAGACCTGCTCGCCGGAGGCCGGCAGCAGCTGGGGGATGCCGTCGATGATCGGGTAGCGACGGTGCAGTCGTGGGTTGTACAGCGCGTCGTCCGGCAGGACCAGGTGCAGCGGGCCCTTGTCGAGGGGGCAGGCCAGTATCCGCAGGAGGGGGTCTTCGGGTTTCACGGTGGTGTCAACTCCTTGGCCGGTGAGGGATGTCGGGGAGCCGGCGCGGCGGGCCGTCGGTCGTGTCGCGGCATCGACATCAGCACGGCCAGGGCGAGCGCCGTGCCCGCCACTCGCAGCGCCAGCCGCAGCGGGTCCTGCGGCAGCGCCTCGCCGAACGACAGCGTGCCGAGCACGGCCGTGTACACGCAGGTCACCGTCGTGCACACCGGCACGATCAGCGAGGCACGGCAGCGTTGCAGCGCCGCCTGCGACATGACCAGGCCGAACGCGCCGGTGAAGAGGAGGAGGTACGGGTACGGGGAGCGGAGAAGGTCGAGCAGCGCGCCGCCGATCCCGCTCGTCGTCAGGTAGCTCGACACCCCCTTGATCGCCAGCGAGCTGACCCCGTAGAGCAGGCCCACCGCCACGCCGTACTCGACGCCCGTCGTCGGCAGCCGGTGCCGGTGGCGGGTCCTGCGTTCGGCCGAGTTGTACAGCCATACGCCCGCCGCGAGCGACGGCACGCAGACGAGGAGGACGAGGGGGTACGGCGCGGCCCGACTGACGGTCTCGGTGCCCTCCCGCAGCGACAGCACCACCATCAGCAGCGCTGCGAGGATCGCGCCGAGCGTGTACCGCTCCCGGCCGCTGGTCTCCTCGCCCAGCAGCCGCGCGGAGAGGAGCACGAGGAGGACGAGCCCCGAGACGAAGATGCCCTGTGCGGCAGCGATCGGCAGGGTGCGGTAGACGACGAGTTGGGCGCCGAACCCGGCGGCCAGGGCGAGCGAGCCGCCGATCCACAGCGGGCTGCCGAGCACCAGCCGCAGCAGCCGGGCGGGTTGCCGGATGCTCACCTGCGGGAGTGCGGTGAGCGCCCGTTTCTCCAGGACGAAACCGAGGCTGTACAAGGTGTTCGCCAGCAGCGCCGCCGCCACTCCCCACCACATGGTCTACTTCCTCCTGGCGTGCAGCAGCAGGATCGACGCGAGCGACGGCCTGGCACAGGCCAGCCGGTCCAGGGGGCGGAGGGGGCGCGGCACGCCGTGGAAGGGCGCGCCGTGCAGTCGTACGACTTCGAAGCCGGACGCGGCCACGAACTCCCGCAGTGCCCGGGCGGTGTAGAGCCGGAGGTGGCCGACGACTTCACGTCCCGGCCGGCCGTGGATCGCCCGCAGGCTGACCTCCGAGAAGACCGGCTGTACGCCGGCCGCCAGCAGGGCGCGGTTGTACCAGGCGGCCAGGTTCGGGGTGGAGAGCATGAGATGACCGCCGGGACGCAGTACGCGGCGGATCTCGTCCAGGGCGGCGTCGGGGTCGACGAGATGCTCGATCACCTCGCTGAACAGCACGGCGTCGGCGGACCCGGTCCGCAGCGGCAGCCCGCCGTCGGTGAGTTCACCGCGCACGGCGTACGGGATCCGGGTGCGGGCCCGTCGTAGCGCGTCCTGGGACCAGTCGACGCCGATGATGCGGTGGCCGGTCAGGTAGGGGGCCGCCGTGGCCGCGGCGGTGCCGTCGCCGCAGCCGATGTCGAGGACGGTGCGGGGGTCGCCGGTTGCCGGTCCCAGGGCTTCGGCGAGCATGCGGGCCTGGCGGCGGCTGCGCGGGGTGCCGGAGGCCACGGGGACGGCGGGGTTCTCGTAGAAGTCGCGCAGCTCGCGCGGCTTCACGGAGGAGGTTGTCATGGGGTCACCTCCGTGGTGTGCAGGTAGTGCTCGAAGAGGTCCCGCAGATGGGCGCCGTCCCCGTGGCTGAGCAGCGCGCGCGACCAGCGCAGGGCGAGGTGCAGACGGCCCGCGGTGGAGGCGGTGGTGACGGTGAGGCCGCGGGGCATCCGGGCCGGTGCCGAGAACCACACGGCGTGCGCACGGCCGGCCTCCTCGCCGAAGTCCAGGGGGTAAGGGATACGGCCGATGTTGCTGAGGAGGGTCGTGGACGTCCAGGGCGCGGCGGCCCGGCGCAGTCCGCGGGTGAGGGCGGCGCGGACGGCGACCGGGGCCCAGGGCGCGGTCAGGAGGGAGGCGCCGTGGCCGAGCTGGGGCCGGGGGAGGGATTTGAGGGCGCGGGTGCGGGTGGCGGTGCGGTGGAGCAGGGCGGGCATGTCGCCCGGGTCGTGCGCGGCCAACTCCTCCGGCGAGAAGGGCACTTCGACCAGCCGGGTGCCGTTGCCGATGGGCATGGAGGCGTCCCTGGGGCGGTCGTCCACGGGCATGGTGATGCGCAGGGGGCGGGGGCGGGCGCCGTGCTCCCGGTTCCAGTGGGCGATGGTCAGGGCGGTGGTGACCATGAGCTGGTCGTTGACCGTGTAGGGGGAGCCCTTGGGCCGGTGGGGGAGGGGGAGCTCGGTGACGAGCATGCCGTTGCCGGGGGAGGGTTCGGGGCTGCCGGGCGCCACCCGCGCCGGGTGGGACCAGTTGGACGGGGCTTCCTCGGGGGGCGGCGGCGCTTCGGCTGCCGAGCGTACGGGCGGTGCGGCGGGGGAGTTGTCCTTGCCGCCGTACAGCTCGGCGGCGGTGGCCAGGACGCGGAGGCAGGCGGGGCCGTCGAGCGCGGTGTGGTTGATGGTGAGGAAGAGGACGGTGCCCGGTGCGGTACGCGGCTGTGGGCCGCCGTCGACTCCGCGCGGCCGTACGCCCACGGCGTCGGATGCCTCGCTCCCCTCGACCGGTCCCGCCCCCGCTCCGTCCACCGCCTCCACCCGGATCGGCGGCGACAGCGACAGGGGCGGCGCCTGCGTCAGCGCCCGGGTCCGCGCGTCCCGCAACGCGTCCCGCCCCGACGCCGGAAAGCCCACCACCTCCACGTCCGGCTCCGCCGTCAGCTCCCACTCGTACCGGCGTCGGTACCACGGCCCCGGCGCCTGACGCATCAGGATGCGCGGATGCCGCCGCAACGCCTCGGCGAAGGCGGCCCGCAGCCGCCCCGCGTCCAGCCGCCCCGGCAGATGCACCTCGATGTGCACCGTCTCCGGCTCCTCCTCCTGGAGACAGTGCCGGGCGATCTCGTCCACGACGGGAAACGGGACCCGTACGGGCGGTCGCGGCGGACCGTCGGCGCGTGCGGGCTGCTGAAGTGCGGTCATGTGGTGTCGCCCTCCCGGGAGTCCTCGGGCTCCGGCGGGCCCCCGGCCGCCGACGCGCCCTGCGCCTGAGCCGTGTCGCCGGGACGGCTCACCCGGAACCTCGGCTTCCCGCCGATGCGCGCGGTCGGCGGATCCGGGTCCGGCCCACCGGGCCCGCGAGCGGAGACGGTCGGCCCGGATTCGGACAGGGGTACGGCTCCGGTCGGCCCGGACTCGGGTCGGGGTGCGGATCTGGGCCCAGGTCCGGCCCCAGGTCCGGGTCCGGCCCCAGGTCCGGGTCCGGCCCCAGGTCCGGGTCCGGCCCCAGGTCCGGGTCCGGCCCCAGGCCCAGTTCCGGAGGCAGGGTTCGCCGAACCAGGTGGCTCGATCCCCAGCGGACTCCGCCCGCGTCGACGCCGCGGCAACGGCCGCGTGGGTGACTGCGGCGCGGCGCCGCCCGGAAGGCTGGTCGCGGATGTGCCGGGTCCGCCTGCGGATACGCCCGAACCGCCCGCCACCCCAGCAGACCCCAGCGGCTCCCGCACCGCCACGACCCCCGCGAACAACCCGATCAACGCCAGCAGCTGGGCCGCAGGCCCGAACGTGCCCTCCTGCGCCCCGACCGGCTCCCCGGCGCCGAGGGCCGCCGCGACCCCCGCCCCGGCGAGGGCGGCGAAGGCGATCGGTACGAGCAGCGCGTGCCTGCGCCAGGCCACCACCGCCAACGCCGGCACCAGCAGTGCGAACCACCCGGCGATGAACACGCCCACCACCGTCACGGCCACCGTGCCCAGCCACAGCCCCGGCAGCGGCGGGGCCACCTGCGGCTCATCCGGATTGGGAGCGCGGCGGCGCCACAGCGCCAGCCCGGCCAGCAGGGCGAGCGCCACCGCGCTGCCGATCAGCCCGCCCTCGTACAGCACCGCGGGCTCGTACGACAGCTCGACCGCGCCGCCGGCCCCGGCGGGGATCCGCCAGCCCTGCTGCCAGCCGTCCAGCCGTACCGGCGTCAGTTCCTTGCCGTCCAGGGTGGCGTGCCAGCCGTCGTTGAAGTTCTCGTACATCGTGAGGTAGCTCGCCGCACCCGAGCCGACCGTCACCGCGCGCCGGTCGCCGAGCCAGTCCCGTATCTCCAGGTCACGCGCGGCCGTCGAGGCCTCGGCGACCGTGCCGCGCGTCAGGGTCACGTCGGTCAGCGTGAGCGGACCGGCATCCCCGGACTCGACCCGGTGGTCACCGGCCGGCAGCCGCACCTCGGCGTTGTCGCGGCCGCGCTGGCAGAGCGTCACCTCGACCTGCCGCCGTTCCATCAGATCCCGTACCGTTCCGCGCACGCTCGTGCGGTACAGCTCCCCGTCCACCGCGACGACCGGCCCCTCCCCGCACGGCAGCGAGAACGGCCGGGTGCCCCTCGGCTGCGGGGTCCGGTACTGGTCGAGGGCGGGGACGTAGGCCTCGGTCAGGCCCACCGGGAGCCGCAGGTCCTCGCCCACCATCGGGTTGTAGAGGGTCAGCGGGGCCGTCTGTGTGATCGTGATGTCGAGGCGGTCGGTCGTGATCGCCGGGAAGCGCACCCAGCCGTTCTCGTCGACCCCTGCGATCACCGCACCGTCCGGCGAGCTGATGTGCACCTCGGTGGGACGCGTGGAGAGGCCGCCCGCCGGTGCCAGCACGATCTCTCCCACCGCCTGCTTCCCGGGCCAGCGCAGGTGGAGCGTGGGCCGGTCGCCCGCGATCCACGCCGTGGTCAGGTCGCCGTCGGTGAGGTTGCGCGGCGACAGTCCGGCCCCGAGCCGTGCCGTGGAGTCGGCGGTGGCGACGATCCGGTTCCGCTGCTCCGGCGCCACCTTGTACAGCAGCTCGTCCAGCTCCTCGCCCGCCACCGGCACCGCACTCGCCCGTACCTCGTACGTCCCGGCCGTGGACGTCGTGAAGCGGCGGTGCAGTCCGGCCTCCGTGCCCGTCGGCGACAGCCCGGTCGGGTCGGCCGCACGGGACAGGGAGACGATCTCGGCGGCGGCCCCGGAGTCCTCGGCGTCGGTGGGCAGCCGCAGCAGCCGGGTCACCTGGACGTCCGGCAGGTCGATCTCGGAGAAGCCCGCCCCGGTCAGCCCGGGCCGCCGCGCCACGGAGTCCGTGATCGTCAGCTTCATCCAACTCGTCGCGCCCGCAGGCGCCTTGACCGTCTGCGTCGAACCGTCCGCCCGGAGGACGGAGTTCACCGACCCCTTCTGCGTCTCCACCCGCACCCGCGTCGCCGCCTCCCGTACGCCCTCCTGCGGCAACGGCGTCACCTTGAACGACTTCGGCATGTCGTACGACCCGCCCGCGAACCGGATCCGCAGCCACTCACCCTCCGGTGACCCCTCCGACCCCTCGGTCCACGCCGTGTCCGGATTGCCGTCGAAGGCGTTCACCGGGTCGAACTGGGGAAGGTGGAAGAGCCAGCTGCCGTACGACGACGCCGTCACCGACCGCGCACCGCGCAGCTCGGCCACGGTCTGGTGGTCGACGCCGGTCGTCGGCAGGATCTGGTGCGGCTTCTCGCCCGCGTCCTGGGCGGCGTCGGGCGCGTTGCGCTCGTCGCGCGTGTACGTGTACGACGTGTTGGCGTTGATCAGCCCGAACCGGGTGTCCGCACGCCGCAGCCCGTCCCCGACCACCTGCACCTGCGGTGAGCCGAGTCCGGGATGGTTGTCCCCGGTCAACACGCTTGCCCGGCCCCGCAGTTCGGACGCCAGCGGCAGCAGCGCCTCCGGCCCGCCGGACACCACGGCCGTGTCGGCGACCGGCTGAAGCCCGGCCTGATGCGGACGCGGCACGTCCGCGCTCACCGGCTTGTAGATCTCCACCGCCCGCTGCCGCGGATACAGCCCTTCCACCTGCAGCGGGGTGCCCGGCGCGATCGTCCCGCCGGTCATGACCGGCCCGAGCCCCGTCACCCGCTCGTACCCGGACTGCTCCAGGGTCCGCTTCACCGTCGTGGTCGGCACCTGGCCGATCTGGTCGGGATCGAGGTCGTTGCGGACGACGACGTAGTGGACACCGGCCCGGCTCAGGAAGTCGGCCAGTCCCGGCACCTGACCCCCGCTCGTCAGCGCCTGCTCCACGGCGTCCATCGCCCGCCGGTTGCCGGGCGTGCCGAACGGGACGTAGTCGCGCTGGGCCCACCGGGAGTCGGCGAGGACGTCCAGCGGCTGGTCGATGGTGGAGCCCCAGGTGTAGATGCCGTGCGCGGTGGCCGGCACGACGAGGGCGCGGGCGTCGGGGGAGTACTTCTCCATCCAGTCGGCCGTGGCCTGCCAGTACTTGGGGATCTCCTTGAAGGAACCGGGGTTGAGGATCGACCCGTTGAGATACGGCCACATCAGGCCCGGCAGCACCAGCACGGCCGCGACCAGCGGCGCGAACCGCCGCCCCCGCACCGGCCGCGCCCCGCGCGCCTCGGCCGCCACGCCCACCAGATGGGCGAGCCCCAGCACCAGCGCCAGAGCCAGCCCCGTCTGGAACTTGTAGATGTTCCGGAAGGGCACGAGCCCGCCGTTCAGCCAGTCCTGCACGACCCCGTGGAACGGCGCCCCGAACGCCCCGCCGTACCCGGCGAGCAGGATCAGCGCGACCGTCACCACGGTCAGCACCAGCCACCGCCGCTCGGGCATGTCCCGCCGCGCCAGCCCCGCGAGCCCCAGCCCGGCCGCGAGCGCCGAGCACACGATCACGACGACGGACGCGGCGACGGTCCACCCGGCCGGCAGCCACGCCTCACCGAAGTGCAGATAGGCGACCCAGTTCCCACCGCCGCGCAACGCCTCGGTCGCCGACATGGTCTCGGTGGTGGTCTGCGAACTCTCCACATAGGGAAGGAAGTTCTCGCCATAGGCCCCCAGCAGCAACAGCGGGATCACCCACCAGGCGGTCGCCAGCACGACCCCCGGCACCCACCACCCGATCAGCTTCCGCTGCCGGGGCCCCGGCGGCCGGGACAGCAGATACAGCCCGACGGGCAGCAGCGAGGCCAGCGTGGACGCGGCGTTCACGCCCCCCATGAAGGGGATGATCAGCGCCGACCGCAACGCGGCGACCCGCGCCGCGTACCGCTCATCGGTCAACGGCAGCAGCACCCACGGCAGAAACGCACCCGGCAGCGCGGCGGCGGACGTGGACCCGACGACGATGGTGAAGACGGGCCACAGGGCATAGACGACGGCACCGAGGAGCCGCGAGCCCCCGCTGCCCACCCGCAGCCGCTCGGCCAGCCGCAGCGCACCCCAGAAGGCGACCGACACGATCAGCGACAGCCACAGCCGCTCCGCCAGCCACACCGGCAGGCGTACGACGTCGGCCAGCCAGTAGAACGGCAGCATGGGCCACAGATAGCCCGAGTACTGGTTCTGGATCCCGCCGAAGCTGCCCTGGTCGGACCACAACTGCCCGAGATCGGCGAGGAACCGCCCCGGATCGACGGTCACGCCCAGCTTGGTGTCGAAGGTCTGCCGCCCCGGCTGCACCGCCAGCAACAGCACGAACACCACGGCCCAGAACCCCAGCAGCCAGCGCCGCGACCGCGGTCCCTCCGGCGGCCCCGAGGCCGGCACGGAGGTGGGCACGGCTGCCGGGGGAGGAGCCTGGACCGTGGTCGTCGTCATGGTGGACACCGCCGGAGGATGAGGAGGAGGTTCCAGGTGGCGAACTCGCGCAGTCCCGGCGCCTTCACGACGCCCTCCGCGAGAAACGGCCAGTAGCGGGAGCGCGCCGAGACGACCTCCACGTCGTCCCGCGCACGCACCTGCCGCAGGGTGGCGCCGATGTGCACGGCGAACAGGTTCTCGCCGAGGGTGTGCTTTGCGGCCCGCCCGGTACGCCGCTGGTATCGGGCCCGCGCCCGCTCGGCACCGAGGTAGTGCCAGGGCGCCCACTCGTGCCCGCCCCAAGGGGACAGCCAGTTGGTGAACGACACGTAGATCAGCCCACCGGGCCGGGTGACGCGCGCCAGCTCACTCAGGAACGTCTGCGGATCGGCCACGTGCTCCAGCACATTCGAGGAGAACGTGACATCCGCTACCCCGTCCCGCAGAGGCAGCAGATACCCGTCCGCGACCACGGCTCCATCAGGAGGCTTCGCCCCGAGTTCGCGCATATCGGGCTCGAAGAGGTAGGCCTGTGCCCCTCGCCGCCGGAACTCCTCGGTGAAGTACCCACTCCCCCCACCGACATCCACGACGGTGTGCCCGGCGACCGGCCCGTCGTATGCCTCGACCTGATCGACGGAGTCACGAGCGAGCAGCGAGTAGCAGGCTTCGGGTTCGTCCTGCTCATGCAGAAAGGCCCGAAAGAGGGCGAGTGAACGCCGAAACGAGGGGTCCTTGACAACGCGGTGTTCGGGCACGCCCCTGTAGGGGCGCGGGGCTGTGACATTTGCGGCTCCGCCGCGTGGGCGCGACCAGCCACGACGCTTCCGCACCCGCGAGACCACCGAATCACCCCGGCGTTCAGGCGCCACGTCGCACCGCCTCCGCAGCAACCGCCCGAAACTGCCGAACGGTCCGATCCCAGCGATAACGCGCGGCCCGATCCCGAGCCGCCTTCCCCATCAACTCCCGCCGCCGCCCGGACAGGGCCAACGTGCACCAGGCAGCGGCGAACGACGACTCCCCGCCCGCCAACACGCCGGTCTCCCCGTCCACGACGGAATCCCGAAGCCCAGGCACATCAAACCCAACGGTCGGCGTCTCCCGAGTCGCGGCCTCGGTGACGACCAGCCCCCACCCCTCCACGGCCGAGGGATGAAGCAACAGCCACGCCGCACACAGCAGCCGGTGCTTCTCCGCCTCCGACACATGCCCGACGAACTCGACGCCGGGGCCGGCCAGTTGCTCAAGAGAGGCCCGCTCGGGCCCGTCCCCGACGATGACGAGCCGCCCCCCGGTCACCGGCCGCACCCGCTCCCACAACCGCAGCAGCAGATCGATCCGCTTGTACTCGACAAGCCGCCCGACAGCCACGAACAACGGCTCGGAAGACCGGTCACCGAGCGGCCCCGGCTCCTCGACCCCGTTGTGCACGACCCGGATCCGCTCCCGTTCGACCCCGATCCCGCGCAGCGCCTGCGCGGTGGACGGAGAGACGGCAACCATCAGACCCCGCTGCCGCGCCCCCGTCAGAGCCCAGTGCTCCAGTCTTCGCCCGAGACGGGCAGCCGGGGCCAGGACCCCACCGAACCGCATCGGCCACAGATCGGTGTGCACATGGTTCACCAGGCACAACGTCGGCCCGCGATGCCACAGCGGTGCGAGGTACGGCATCCCGTTGCAGACCTCGACCAGCAGATCGCAGTCCCCGACCTGACGGGCGAAGGTGGATCTGGCACGCAGGTAGTGGCCGTAGGAGCCACCGGCCGACACGACCCGGTAGTCGCGGTAGGCCGCCGGCCCCCCGCACAGCAGGGTGACCTGGTGGCCGAGTCTCGTGAGGCCGTCGGCGAGTCGGTCGACCAGCAGCTCGGAGCCGCCGGCGGACCGGTTGCCCAGGTCTCGATGGGCGAGAAAAACGATTCGGCGCGGATGTGGGGGGAGCGCCGAGGAATGCTGCTGCGACGCCCAGGGGAGGGTGGCGCGCAGCTGGGAGGGCACGTGCTGGGGCATGAGCGCTCCAACTCGTCTCAGGGTGCGGAACTCAGCGTGGGGGAGGGGAGGGTTTGGGTTCCCGTGGGGGGATTCGAAGGTGCTGGTCTGCTTACGGTCGTTGTGCGTGGGGTGTGGACAGGCTGTGTCCGGGTGGGGGTGGACAGTTTTCGCCCAGCGGTTCGTCACGGCTACTCACCGGCGTGACAATTTCCGGCTTTATTAGAGCTGACGTCACGTCATATCGTGAGCGTGGGCTGGGGCATCTCGACCGTCCCGGCGGATTCAGGACGCTTACGCCCGCGTATCACCAAAACACCACCCACCGCCGCAAGAACGAATCCCGCCCCAGCAGCCCCTATCGGCAGCGTCTCGCTCACCATGCGCAGCTGACCGCTGTCCCGCTTCGCCTGCCGCACGGCCTCCTTCTGCGTGGCCGTGGTGAACGCGATCCTCTCGCTGTCCAGCAGCACCGCCGCGTCCTTGTCGCCGCCGGGCGCCCGCAGGGTGCGGCGCGGACCGGTCTGGGCGTGGACGACCCGGCCCGTGGCCTGATCCACGACGAGTTTGAAGCCGTGGTTGGAGTACCACTCCTCGGCCAGGACCTGCGGCCGGTCCGGCTCGTCGACCAGGCTGCCGGGGACGAGCCGGGTGCCGACCTTGCGGGGCGCGACCGTGCCGGTGAACCGGTAGCCCGTGTACCCCTGGATCTTCTCGGTGCCGTCGTAGCGCATGGTGATCGTGGTGCCACCGGTGTTGTCCCACCACTGGTAGGAGCGCTTCTCCACGTCGAACGGGAACTTCAGATAGGCCTCGCCCTCGATGTACGGCGACTCCTCGCAGCAGTGCACCGGCCTGGTCGTCCTGCGGTCCATCACCCAGCGGTGCGGGGTGAAGTCCAGCGCGTCGTGCGGGGACGCGGCAGGCAGCGACTTGTCCGTGTCGACGGTGGTGATCACGTCCCAGACGGCGTTGCCGCTGCGCTCGCTTTCCGCCACATTGCCGCGCACCCGCTGGGTGACGGTGATTTTCTGGTCCGGCACGGTCTCGATCTTGTCGGTGTCGAAGACACTTCCGGTGCCCTCGTACACGGCGGTGGTGTCGATGTCGATGGGGTTCACGGCGGCACGCGGGGCCACGTACCAGGCGAGCATCGGCGCCAGTACCAGCAGAAACGTGCCGAGGCCCAGCAGGATCAAGGAAAGAGGTGAGGCTGTACGGCGCATCCGGCACTCCTGGGGATTGACGCATGGTCGATGCACGCTCGGTGCACGGTCGTTGCCTGGCCGTTCTTGGGCCGGGAACCGTAGGCGCCCCTTGACGGAGTGTCAATGTCTTGACGGGCCGCCCCGGCTTGTCGAGACTGAAGGCGACAGGCAGGGGTAGACCGGGTCCAGGCTGGCACCACCGGGGTGGGGACGACCTCCGGATGCAGAGAGGCTGACCCTGCGATGTCCAGACTGCTCGCCGCCGCGCTGACCGTCGCGCTCGCCGCCGTACTCGCGGTGGGCGCCGCGCTCGGCGTCGTCGCGCTGCTGGAAGCGACACCCGACCAGCCGAACACGCCATTGATCACCTACGAGCAAGCGGGCCAGGGGAGTTGACCGTGGCCGCGACCCCCGCCACCCCCGAGGTGGCCTCCCCCGCCGCCACCCGCTCGGCCTGGCGGGACGTACCCCGCTTCCAGGTCCGCCGTTTCGCGGAGCTGGCGATGGCGGACGCCCCGGCCCTCGCCGAGGAGATCCTGCGCGAGATCCGCCGGGAGTACCCGCATCTGCCGCTGGTCCTGGACGAGTCGGGCGAACCGATGGCCCTGGTCGGCATCCGCCGCGCGATCGAGGTCTTCGTCCAGCACCTGGAGACCTCGGAGGGCCGCCCGACCGTCCCGCCCGGCGTCTTCCAGGAGTTCGGCCGTGGCGAGGGCCGGGGCGGCCGCTCACTGGACTCCCTCCAGGCCATCTACCGGATGGGCGTACGGCTGGCCTGGCGCCGTTTCGCCGAGATCGGGCAGCGCGTCGACATACCGCCGCCCGCGATGTACGAGCTGGTGGACGCCGGCTACGAGTACCTGGACGGCCTCGTCGACCAGTCGGTGCGCGGCTACGCGGAGGCGGCCGCCCGCCAGGCCGGCGAACGCTTACGCCTCCAACGCCGCCTGATGGAACTGCTGTTGGCCGAGCACCACCGCGGTGACCCGGCGGACGCCCTGTCCGAGCGGGCGGCCCGCATCGGCTGGCCACTGCCCGAGAAGGTCGCCGTAGGGGTCCTCCTGCGCCCGGCCCGGGAGGCGATGGCTCCGGCCGTGGGGCAGGGCGTGCTGCTCGACATGGAGTACGAGCAACCGCGCATGGTCGTCCCCGAACCGGACGCCGGCGGGCGCCCCGAACTCCTCCACCGGGCCCTGACCGGCTGGTCCGGCGCGATCGGCCCGCCCGTCCCGCTGGCCGACGCCGCGAAGTCCCTGCGCTGGGCCGAGGCGGCCGTACGCCTCATGGAACGGCGCCTGCTCCCGGCCGGAGACGTCCTGTACTGCACCGAGCACACCGAGGCGCTGGTGCTGCTCCAGCCCGAGGAACTGATCGACGACCTCGCGGTGCGCTGCCTGGCCCCCTTGCGGCACTGCGGCCCCACACACGGGCGGCGGCTCGCGGAGACGTTACTGGCCTGGCTGGAGACCAGGGGCGGCGCGCCCGAGGTGGCGGCCCGCCTGGGGGTGCATCCCCAGACGGTCCGCTACCGGCTACGGCAGATCCGGGAGCTGTGGGGCGACGAGATGGACGACCCGGACCGGCGGTTCGAGCTGGAACTGGTGCTGCGGGCACAGCGGTTGCGGGGAGCGCTGGGGGAGAACCCCCGCTAGCCGTCGCCGGCCGCCGTTGCCCGCGGTGCTGCGTCCGTCCGCCTCACAGACCGTAACGACTCTTCAGATGGCGCCAGAAGTCCCGGAACATCCACTTGTCGAACTCGGTGATCTGGGCGGCGGATCCGGCCTTCATCAGGAAGCAGCACTGGCCGGTCGGGGACCAGTCGTAGAAGTCGTCGAGGCCGAAGGTGTGGCCGACCTCGTGCAGATAGATGTGGATGTTCTCCTGGCCGAGCGCGGAGGTGAAGTACTCCTGCCCGACCCGCTGCCCCCAGTCACCGCCGGCCCCGCCCTGGAAGCCCTTGGTCAGCCAGAGCGACTGGTCGTAGTGGCGCGCGGCGCCGCCCGGACACTTGGAGTAGTTGCCGTCCTGGTGGAAGAAGCGGCCGCAGTCGGGGGCGCACTGCGGGGCGCCGGCCCCGTCGAGCATGCCGGCGTAGATGTCGACGGAGTTGTCGCTCCACTGGAGGGTGGACCGGTTCTTGACGGCCCAGCCGACGATGTTGACGGGGACGCCGGTGTACGGCCAGGCGTTGTGCCCGGCGCCGTTGCTCTCGACCATGGCGGCCATCCACTTGCCGAACTGCTTCTTCAGCGCGGCATGGATCTGGTCGCGCAGGGCGGCGCTGACCGGGGCGTCGGACTCCCAGCGGACGCAGTAGTTGACGCTGCCCCGGTTGGCCATGACCTGGTCCCAGCCGTAGTTCCGGAAGCCGTAGAGGTCGGGGTAGGTCGACTCGACGTGGTTCCAGACCTCGCCCAGGGGCTGGACGAGGCCCGCGGGCGGGTTCCACTGGGCGGCGGCTTGGGCGGGGGCCGCGGTGACGGCGGGCGCGGCGATCAACGCGACGATCGCGGCGATGACGGCACCGAGCCGTGCGAGAGGGGTGCGCATGGTGAACTCCCTTGGTGGGGGACGGGACTTCACCTGCTTGGTTGCCGCGGCGGCGTGGAGGGTTGCCTCCTGTACGGCACTTGTCGGGTGACGGAGGATCCGGTCAGGCCTCTTGCCGGGCGGGCTCCGGGCGGGCAGAGCGGGAGCGGGCGGCCCCGGGGCGCAGGCGGCGCCCGCGGCGGGTCAGGCCCCAGGGCTTGAGGATCGAGATCACGGTCATGAACACATACGCGGACAGTGACACGATCGGCCCCATCATGAGGTCGGTGGCATCGGGCAGCGGCCCGCCCGCCGCGACGGCGGCCACGGTGGAGCCCAGACCGGGCCGCAGGGCGAAGGCCGTGGCCGTGGTCGTGGCGAGCGTCAGCCAGAACTTGACGTACACCCATCGATGGCGCGCCAGCCCCCACTGCGACCCCAGGGCCAGCACCAGCCCGCTGACCAGCGTGAGGAACGCCACCGGCAGCAGCAGCCAGTCGGCGAACAGCTTCATCGCCCGCACGGACGCCTCCACGGTCACCGCGGACCCGGTGGTGGCCGCGGTGACGGCGAGCGCCAGCAACCCGAGCGTGAGCCCGAGCCAGCCGGCGGAGGCGACGACATGCACGACGAGAGCGGCCCGGCGGACGGGCCGGCTCAGTTTCCTGGCGGACGGGGAAGACCTCGTGGAAGACATGGACAACACCGTGCCGGGCACGGGCGGCGAGCACGTCTGACAGGGGGAGTAAGCCGGAGTACTGGCGTCGGCGTATGCGGCGGCACCGGGACTGCTTCGGCGATGAACCGCATGGCCCGGTCGTTCCCGCTTGAACTACGGCGCCGGATCGCATGACGCGGACACGCGGGTCCGCGTAGGCTCGAACGGCCCGCCGAGCGGCGGGGGAACAGGGGGTGCGATGGACATCGCGGGCGCGCGCGAGAGGGCGGCCCGGGTCGCTTCGGGGCTAAGACACCCCCTGGGGCTGCGGCGCTCACGCTCCGCTTCCGCGATGCGCGACCTGGCCTCCGATCTGAGCGCAGCGCTGCGTACCAGAGCCCACCCCCCGGCCGACGTCCGCGAGCTGTGCCACGCGCTGTGCGCGGAGATGAGCGCGCGGCGCGGCGGTCGGCCCGTCGAGCTGCGGTTCGAGCGGTTTCCCGACGAGATCGAAGTGACCGGGCTGTGGGTGGAGTTCCAGGACTTCGACCTGGTCATCGTCGAGGAGCGGGCCGAGGCGATGCAGCAACTGGTCATCCTCGGCCATGAGTTGTGGCATCTGCACGCCGGTCACGGCCACCATCACACGGACGGTACGGCCGCCGCCCGTGCCCTGGCCGGCACGCCCGGCTGGAAGGACGTCGCCCTCACGGTGGCCGCCCGCAACGGTTCCCGGGAGCGGGACGAGTCCGAGGCCGACGACTTCGGGCACCGGTTGGCGGCCGCGTTCCGGCCGCTGCTGTCGGGGCGGGGGGCGGAGCCACCGCTCGGGCCGGTGCAGCGGTCCATGGGGTATCGCGGGAGCGGGGCCGGGGGCAGGAACCGGAGGGTGGAGCGGTGACGTGGGCGAAGCTCTTCGGTGACGTGCAGATCTCCTTCTGGATCCCGACCGTCGCCCTCACCGCCGCCCTGGCGATCAAGCTGCCCAGCATCGTCAGGATGTGGCGGGACCCGCTGCTGCGTGCGGTCGGCGGCCTGCTGCTGTTCGCCTGCTCCGTGTTCGTCTTCGCCGCCCCGGGCACCATCGCCTGGACCAACCGCGTCACCGGCGTGCCGAACATCTCGGCGCCCTGGGTGTACTCGCTCATCACCGCGCTGTGCGCGTCCTGGCTGCTGCTGATCATCGCCTGGCGCAACGGCCTGGCCAACCGCTCGGCCGCGACGCGCCGCGCGACACGCTGGGTCGTCTCCGTCTACGCGGGTGTGGTCGTCGCCCTCTGGGTGCTCTTCGCCCTCGCCGACGCCCCCGTGGAACGGCTGCGGGACCTGGACACCTACTACGCCACGACGCCGTTCATGCGCGAGCAGATCCTGCTCTACCTGCTCGCGCACACCGTGGCCTGCACGATCACCGCCCGGCTGATCTGGAACTGGATCCGCACCGACGGCCTGGACGGCTGGCTGCGCTGGGGCCTCAGGTTCCTGGGCGTCGGCTATGCGACGAACCTGCTCTTCGACGCGTCCAAGCTCACCGCCGTCACCGCCCGCTGGACGGGCCACGACCTGGACTGGCTGAGCACCGACCTGGCGCCGGCGGCGGCCTGTGTCTCCGCGTCCCTGGTCGCCGTGGGCTTCATCCTCCCGCACACGGGCCAGTACCTGCACGAGCACTGGCGGATCCGGCTGCGCCACCGGCACCTGCGCACCCTCTCCGTGCTGATGCGGTCGGTCAGCGCCGCCCGCGAGCCGTTCACCCTGCGCGGCACGGCGGAACTGCGGCTGATCCGCCGGGAGACGTTCATCCGCGACGCGCTGCTCCAGGTGTCCCGGCACCTCGACGAGAACCTGCGCGGACGGTCGTACGACGCGGCCCTCGGCCTCGGCTTCGGGCCCGCGCAGGCGGAGGCCCTGGCCGCGGCCGTGATGCTCCTGGACGCCGTCGACACCCGGCGGCGCTCCCCGGAGGCCGACGCCGGCGCCTCCCCCTCCGGCCCCGACACCGCGTATCTGCTGCGGGAGATCCAGGCCGTGTCCCGAGCCCTCCGTCACCCCGACGACATCGAGGCGGTACGCGCCCGCGCGACCGCCCCGGCAGAGAGTGCCCCCGCATGAACGAACGCCCCGCCCCAGACGTCAGAACCGCCGTCGTCCTGGGGGGATCCCACACCGGCATGCTCGCGGCCCGCGCGCTCGCCGGTTTCGCCGACCGTGTGGTCGTCGTCGACCGGGACGCCCTGCCCGAGGGCCCCGAGCCCCGCAAGGGGCTGCCGCAGGCGCGCCACGCGCACATGCTGTGGTCGGGCGGGGTGCGGGCCATGGAGGAACTTCTCCCGGGCATCACCGAGGTGCTGCGGGCCGCCGGAGCGCAGCGGCTGCCCGTCACCACGGACGTGGTCGCCATGTCGGCACGGGGCTGGTTCCGCCGCTGGCCCGAGTCGCACCATGTGATCCTGGCCGGCCGGGACCTGCTGGACGCGACGATCCGGGCGCAGGTCCTCGCCGACGAGCGGATCGACCTGGTCGACCGGGCGGAGGCCGTCGGGCTGACCGGCACGGCCGCCGCCGTCACGGGCGTTCGGATCCGGACCCACGACGGGGCCGAGCGGGCCCTCCCCGCCTGCCTGGTCGTCGACGCCACCGGCCGCGGCTCCGGGACACCCAAATGGCTCGCGGCACTCGGCCTTCCCGCACCCGAGCACCGCGAGGTCGACTCCGGCCTGGTGTACGCCAGTCGCCTCTACCTCGCCCCCGAGCACGCCCGGGACGGCTTCCCGGTCGTCAACGTGCAGCCCGACCCGCGCGACGGCGGACCGGGCCGGGCGGGCTTCCTGCTGCCGATCGAGGACGGCCGGTGGATCGTCACCCTCTCCGGCACCCGCGGCGGCGAACCCCCCGCCACCGCCGAGGACTTCGCCGACTTCGCCCGCGAGAAGCTGCGCCACCCGCTGATCGGCGACCTCATCGAGAACGCCGAGCCGCTGTCCCCCGTCTCCTGCACCCGCACCACCGTCAACCGCCGCTACTTCTACGAGCGGATGCCGGCCTGGCCGGAGAACCTCGTCGTCCTCGGCGACGCCCTCGCCGCCTTCAACCCGGTCTACGGCCACGGCCTGGCGGTCGCCGCCCAGAGCGCCCTGATCCTGCGCGACATGACGCGCCGTCACTGCCCGTCGGCACCGGGACTGGCACGTCGCGTCCAGCGGTCGGTGGCCCGCCCGGTCGCCGCCGCCTGGGACATGGCCATCGGCCAGGACGTCTTCTATCCCGGCGCGACCGAGAACGGCCCCACGCTCAGGGAACGCCTCGTGGCCGCCTACGTGGCCCGCCTCATGCACACCGCCACCGGCAACGGCCGCATCGCCCGCCGGGTGACGGACGTGACGTCACTGGAACGCGGCGCCGAAGTCCTCCTGACCCCGTCCGTCCTGCTGGCCGCCGCGATCGGCCCACTCAAGCCGGCGCTGAGCGGGCCGCCGCTGACCGCGGAGGAGCGGAAGGCGGGCGGTTTGGTCTGAGGAGGATCAGCCGTCCGGCTGCGGCAGCCCGGGACCGGCTGTCCCACCCCGACCGGGCTGCGACGGCGCCAGATCGGCGCGCGACAGGGAGAGCCGGGGTGTGACGCGGCCGTCAGGGGCCGGGGCCCGGGGGCGTTGGAGTGTCTGGCGTGCGCCCCCGGGCGTCGGGCGGGGTCAGCCCTCGAAGGCCGGTTGCGGCAGGCCCTTGCCGGCGCCCGGGATCACGAAGACCGACCCGGCCAGGGCGGGCGGCGACGTGAGGCCCACGCGGGCCGTCGTGATGTACAGGTCGGTCAGGTCGGGCCCGGCGAAGGCGCACGCCGTGACCCTGGGCACCGGAAGCGGGACGACTCGGTCCAGTTCGCCGGTCGGCGTGTAGCGGCGTACGGACGCGCCCTCCCACAGGGCCACCCAGACGCAGCCCTCGGCGTCGACGGTGAGGCCGTCGGGGAACCCGGCGCCGTCCTCGATCTCGACGAGCGGGCGCCGGTTCACGGCGCGGCCGTCGTCCGTGAAGTCGAAGACGTCGAGGCGGCGGGTGGGCGAGTCGATGTAGTACATCAGCCGCCCGTCCGGGCTCCAGCCCGTGCCGTTGCTCACCGCAACGTCGTCGAGGATCACCTCGACCGTGCCGTCGCCGGTGACCCGGGACAGCGTGCCGCCGCCCGGGGCCTCGTCGTAACGCATGGTTCCGGCCCACAGGGAGCCGTCCGGGGCGACCGCGGCGTCGTTGGCGCGGCGGCCGGGGACGGGCTCGTGGTGCAGCCAGCGGAAGGTGTCGTCCGGGTCGAGCAGTCCGACGCCGTCCCGCAGGTTCAGCACCAGGCCGCCGCCGGCGCGCGGCTTGACGGCGCCGACGTGCTGCGGGGTCGTACGGACCGAGCGACGGCCCGAGACGGGGTCGTACGTGTGGATCCGGGACCCCAGGATGTCGATCCAGATCAGCCGGCCGCTCGCCGGGTCCCAGGTCGGGCCCTCACCGAGCTCTGCCTCCGCCCGTACCGCCACCTCGTACGCGGTCGTCGTCATGCCACGCTCCGGTGTCCGAGCCGCTCCGACAGTTCGGCGGCCCCCTTGGCGGCGAGCTGCTCCAGCTCGGCGCGCCGGTCCTCGCTCCAGCGGATCATCGGGACGGAGATGGAGAGCGCGGCGACGACCTGCCCGGTGCGGTCCCGCACGGGCGCGGCGACGCACGACACGTCCGGGTTGGACTCCTGGCGTTCGACGGCGATACCCCGCTGCCGGATCCCGGCGAGGGCCTCGCGCAGGGCGGCCGGGTCGGTGATGCTGTTGGGTGTCATGGCGACGAGCTCGGCGTCGTCCGCGATCCGGGAGGAGAGCTCCGGCTCGGGAAGGGAGGCCAGCAGCATCTTGCCGACGGACGTGCAGTGGGCGGGCAGCCGCCGCCCGGCGGCGGACACCATGCGCACCGCGTGCGTCGAGTCCACCTTGGCGATGTAGATGACGTCGGTGCCCTCGAGGATGGCCACGTGCACCGTCTCGTCACACGTCTCCGCGACGGACCGGGCGACCTGCTGCCCCTCGGCCGCGAGGTCGAGCTGCTCGGCGTATCGGCTGCCGAGCTGGTAAGGCCGTACGCCCAGGCGGTACCGTCCCGGCTGACCGGGGACCTGGACGATGTACGACCGGGCTGCGAGCGTGGTGACCAGCTCGTGCACGGTGGTGCGCGGCAGCTGCAGCTTGCGCACGATGTCGGGGGCGGACAGCGTGCCGTCCCCGTCGAGGAAGAGCTCGAGAATGTCGAGAGCCCGGGTCACGGCTGGTACGAGGCGTCCCACGTCCGGCACCCTCCCTTGGATGTCAGGCTGCGTTCGAAATTTCAACAGCCGATCGGAATAACGAACACAGGCTAACGCTTTTCCTGTGGGATCTGTAGTGATGTGCAGACTGTCAAATCCGCACGAGAGTGCGTGGATCGAATGCGTGACCTTTACGCGGATGTGTCGTTGATCGGGTGACAGCACCACGGCCGGAAGGGGGCGGGCTGGTGAGCCGAAAGTTGTCGCTCGGTGAGGGCGAAGCGGCCAGGACGGCTGGTGCCCGGGCTCTGCTGCGTACTGGCGTTGTGGAGAAGACGGGCGAGGTGCTGTCCGCCTCCGTACTGGCGGACCGGGTCGCCTGGGCTGCGGATTTGGTGTCCGACATGACCGCTGCCCTGCTGGCCGCGCACTGGAACGCCAGCGATGTGGACCTGTTGGCCTCGGGGGTGGACGCCACGGGTCGCGGCCTGCCGTCGAAGGCCTGGATGGCGCTGCGTCGCCTGGGCTGGAGTGCCGCACCGCCTGAGGGCGTCCGCGTCAATGACCGGATCGTGCGCATGGCCCAGGAGCAGGCCGGGCGCCAGCTGCGGTCGGCGAAGTGGCGAGCCGACCTGATCGCCGGCATCATCACGGCGTGGCCCACCGACCCGGGCAGGCGTACCCCAGCCGAGTGGGATGCCGTCCGTGAGGTCGTCCCCGACGGCGCACATCTGCCGTCTTGTGTGATCAGGGCTCGGACTCAGCAGGTCGCCGCTTTCCGGCGTCGGCACGGTCGTCTGCCGACCGAGGTCTTCGAGATGGAGACCGCACCCCAGGTGGCGCGGATACTGCCGTTGTCGACGTGCGACAGGCAGCAGGCCACCCTCACTCGCGCCGACGATCCGGGCCGGGCGCTACTGCGGCTGCAGTTGCCCGTCCGCCCGGACCCACGTTCGTATGCGGACTGGGCATGGGTGGCGTGCCCCATCGCGCTGCCGCCGACCATCCCGCTCAGTTCGGTGCTACACCTGCCCACCCTACGAATCCACCGAGGCCAGGTGCGGGCCGACCTCGCCTACACGCACGCGGTGCCGAAAGCCCGGCGTAGCGGCCACACCGTGGCATTGGGCGTGGACTGGGGTCTGAACACGCTGCTCAGCGTGGGCGCCGTCCGGCTCCACGACCACGACAAGATCATCGCGTTGGGTTCCGGTGCCCAGTTCCGCGCGGCCGGCGTGTTGGCCAAGCAGCACCGGTTGCGCCGTGCATCCGAGTTGCTGCACGTCAAGGCTGACCGCTACCACCGGCTCGTCAACGGCACCGACGGCCATCGCCTGACCGGGAAACATGCGGCCCTGACTGAGGAGATCCGGCACATCTCCGACCGGCGCTCGAACCTCAACGACGCACTCGGCTGGTCCGCCGCACGGTGGACAGTCGACCAAGCCATCGCCGCCGGCGCGAGCGTGATTTACGTCGAGGACCTCCGCTCGTTGGAGGCGCGCGGCATGGGCCGCACCCTCAACGTCCGCCTGTCCCAGCAGATCCGTGGGCAGATCGTGGACCGCATACGGCATCTGGCTGCCGAAGCAGGCATCTCCGTCGTCGCAGTCCCTGCCCGGGGAACCTCCCGGAACTGTCCCCGCTGTCTGGCCTCTCTACGCCACTGCAAGGCCCCAGACCGGCCGACCGTACCCGGATGGAAGTGGGCCCTCTGCCCCAATCCCGAGTGCGGCTGGCAGGGCGACCGTGACATGGGCGCGTGGCAGCGCATTGCCGCACGGGGGCTGGTCCACCAATCCATGACCGTGGTGGACCGCGCCAGTGGCATCATGATCATCCGAGGCCTGGTCGACATACTCGAAGCCCGAGCGATCGTCGAACCGGCCACCGCCTCAATTCGCCGGAACGACCGGTCCAAGACCGGCCCCACCCGACACAGAACTACCCGCCCCGCGCCCAGGCGACGCGGGGCACCCTCCCCCACCGGTCTCTCAAGTCCGGCGGGCAAGCGTCCGGAGGGGCACGTACCAACGGGCCGGAAAAGGTTGCCACGCGCAGCCCACCGGCACCAGGTCGTGACGACGATCAGTACCCCCACCACTGGCCAACACCGGCCACGAGGGGCAGCGTTGGGCGCGGGATTCCACCGCCACGTTCATGCTGCTCCACCACGGTGGGAAACGGTCCCGCGACCCCAGTCCGACTCGGGATCCTCCACCTGATCAGAGACGCTACTCAAATTGTGTCCAGCCGAGAACATTCACGCCCGGCCGGGATTGGCGGCAGCTTTGCACACGACGCCCCGCCCGCATGACGGCCTCGCTGCACCCCCACTCCATCGCCCCCGGCGTGATCCGTGCGCGACCCATTGACTAGAAAGCGCTTGCCGCCTACGGTCCCGTTCGAAGTTACGTGCAAAATTCGATATCTCGAACAGTTAGGGCAGGGAATGGGACGACCTGGCCTGAATCGCAGGCAACTTCTGGCCACGGCCGGAGGACTCGCGGTGGCCGGCAGCTTCGGCTTCGCGGCACTGGGGACCGGCGCCGACGCGCTCGCCTCCGACGCGCGTACACGAGTGCGGTACTGGAACCTCTTCAGCGGCGGCGACGGCGCCAACATGATCACGATGCTGGACGCCTTCCGGCAGGCCGACCCGGACATCGACGTGAAGGACTCCACCCTCCAGTGGGGCAACCCCTTCTACACCAAGCTCGCCATGGCCGCGGCCGGCAACCGCGCACCCGACCTCGGCGTGATGCACATGGGCCGGGTCACCGGCTTCTCGCCCGGCCGCCTCCTGGACCCCTGGGACGTCGACCTGCTCGCCAAGTACGGCGTACGCGAGCAGGACTACAACCCCGCCCTGTGGCAGCGCGGCATCATCGACGGCAAGCTCTACGCCCTCCCGCTCGACATCCACGTCCAGCTCTGCTTCTACCGCAAGGACGTGCTGAGGAAGGCGGACCTGCTCGGCGACGACGGCCGGATGATCCCGGTCAGCTCCACGGACGAGTGGTTCGACGTCCTGAAGAAGGCCAAGGCGGTCCAGAAGAAGGGCCTCCAGACGATCGGTCTGTGGACCAACGACCAGAACTTCCAATGGTGGTTCTTCGTCGCCTTCTACACCCAGCTCGGCGGCCGGTGGTTCAACGACGACAACACCGAGGTCCTCTTCGACACCGACAAGGCCACCCAGGTCCTGGAGTTCCTCCGCAGGCACGTCACCGACGGCTACGTCATCCCCGGCGCCCCCACCGGCGAACAGTTCGTCAACGGCGCCCCCTTCACCTGGGAGGGCAACTGGTCCGTGCCGGTCTTCTCCGGCGCGAAGCTGGACTACGGCGCGACCCCGCTGCCGCCCGTCTTCGGCGAGCAGGCCACCCACGCCGAGTCGCACGCCTTCGTCCTGCCGCACCAGTCGGACCGCGGCGGCGCCACCAACGAGGGCGCCCACGAACTCGCCGCCTACGTCGTCAAGCACGCTCTCCAGTGGGCGGCCGGCGGCCACATCCCCGCGTACACGCCGACGCTCTCCACGGACGCTTACCGGAAACTCACCCCGCAGAACGAGTACGTCAGCGCCATGGACCACCAGGCCACCGAGCCGAAGGTGTGGTTCGCGGGCTCGACGGGCGTCCTCGCCCAGGACCTCGGCCCGGTCGTCGTCTCCTCGACGATGGGCTCGGCCAAGCCCGGCAAGGTCGCGGGGACGA
This sequence comes from Streptomyces sp. NPDC028907, assembly GCF_055564995.1. NCBI lineage: Bacteria > Bacillati > Actinomycetota > Actinomycetes > Kitasatosporales > Streptomycetaceae > Streptomyces > Streptomyces sp. NPDC028907. Next base: position 930,723 of record NZ_JBVHVE010000001.1, on the reverse strand, counting down.
TGAAGAGCCGCCTCACCAAGCTCCTCGCCTCGAAGAACCCGATGGACGGCAGAACCGCCGCGCAGGGAGGTGCGGTCGCATGACGACCAGCGCGCACATGACGACCGGAGCACAGACCGCCGTCGCACCGGCACGCGCCAGGACCGCGACCGCCACCGCGACGGTCCGCCGAAGGCAGGGCTTCCAGCACGGAGGCTGGTTCGTCGCGCCGTTCCTGGCGCTGTTCGCGCTGTTCGTGATCTGGCCGCTGCTGCGCGGCGTCTACCTCAGCTTCACCGACGCCAACATCTCCGGCGACGGCGCGAGCTTCGTCGGCCTCGACAACTACCGCGAGGCCCTGAACGACTCGGCGATGTGGGACGCGCTCGGCCACAGCGCCTACTTCACGCTGCTGGTCGTCCCCTGCATCACGGTCCTCGCCTTCCTCCTCGCGATGCTCGCCCACAACATCGAACGCGGCAAATGGCTGTGGCGGCTGTGCTTCTTCGTGCCGTTCCTGCTGCCCTCGACGGTCGCCGCCAACATGTTCCAGTGGCTGTTCACCCAGGGCATCGGCCTGATCAACGAGACCTTCGGGCTCACCACACCCTGGCTGACCGACAAGTCGTACGCCATGCTCGCCATCGTCATCGAGACCCTGTGGTGGACGGTCGGCTTCAGCTTCCTGCTCTACCTCGCCGCCCTCCAGGGCATCCCCGACCACCTCTACGAGGCCGCGAAACTGGACGGCGCGAACGCCTGGCACCGCGTCATCCACATCACACTGCCGATGCTGCGCAACATCACCGGCCTGGTGATCGCCCTGCAGATCCTCGCCTCGCTCCAGCTGTTCGACCAGGCGGTGGTGATGATGGACTTCTCGCCGGGACCGGAGCTGAGCACCCGCTCCTTCGTCCAGTACACCCTCGAACAGGGCTTCACCAGCTACCGCGTGGGCTACGCCTCCGCGATGTCCATCATCTTCTTCGTGATCATCGCAGTCGTCGCCCTGGCCCGGATGTGGCTGCTGCGCAACCGTGAGGAGGGCGGCCGATGACCACCGCCGTACAGCTCCGCAAGAGCCCCCGCAGGCCCTGGACGCCCAGCCAGATCGTCCTCACGATCCTCGGCGTCGCCGTCTCCGCCGTCTTCGTGGCACCGATCGCCGCGGCCCTGCTCACCTCGTTCAAGTCCGAGGCGGAGGCCGCCGCGATCCCGCCGCACTGGCTGCCGGACGACTGGACGGCCCAGGCGTGGAAGGGGCTGTGGGAGACCGGCAACATCACCAACTGGTTCGTCAACTCCCTGGTGGTGTCGGTCTGCGTCACCTCCGTGGTGCTGGCGGTCAGCGCCCTCGCCGGATACGGCTTCGCCCGCACCGAGTTCCGCGGCAAGACCGTCCTCATGGGCATCGTCATGGGAGGCCTGATGATCTCCCCGGCGGTCCTCGGCGTCCCGCTGTTCACCACGGTCCAGCAGATGGGGATGGTCGACACCTACTGGGGCATGATCCTGCCCCAGTGCGCGCCCGCCGCGATGGTCTACATCCTCTACAAGTTCTTCCAGGGCATCCCACGCGAACTGGAGGAGGCGGCCTTCATCGACGGCGCCGGCCGCTGGCGGGTCTTCTTCACGATCGTCGTCCCGCTCGCGAGGCCGTCGTTGGCGGCGGTCGGCATCTTCACCTTCATCGCCTCCTGGAACAACTTCCTCTGGCCCTACATGGTGACCAACAACCCCGACCTGATGACCATGCCGAACGGCATCGCGACCGTCATGAACTCCTACGGCATCCAGTGGGCCCAGCTCATGGCCGGCGGCCTCATGGCGGGCCTGCCCCTGATCGTCGTCTTCGTCTTCTTCCAGCGACAGATCGTGGCGGGCGTCGCCCACACGGGATTGGCGGGACAGTGAGGGTGCGCAGAGCGGTGACGGCCGTGGCGGCGGCGCTCGTCCTGGCCTTCCTCCCCAACGTCGCCCAGGCGGCGCAGGGTTACCCCGATCCACTCCCGGTCGTCGGCCAGCAGATCATCCACGACCCGACCGTCCTGAGGCTGAAGTCCGGCCAGTACGTGGCGTACTCCACCGGCGGCGTCATCGGCGCCCGCCTCTCGAAGGACCGAGTGCACTGGACCGACGAGGGCAACGCCTTCGCCGAGCCGCCGAGTTGGTGGTACGAGTACAACGACACGGGTGACCCGTGGGCGCCGGACATCTCGTACCGCGCGGGCAGGTACTGGCTGTACTACGCGGTGTCCAGCTGGGGCACCAACCACTCGGCGATCGGCGTCGCGACGTCGCGCTCGGGCATGCCCGGCACCTGGACCGACCACGGCAAGGTGTTCACCTCCGAGACCACCGACCCCTGGAACGCCATCGACCCGGCGATCATCCAGACCGACGGCCGCCTCTGGATGTCCTTCGGCTCGTACTGGACGGGTATCCGCATGGTGGAGCTGAACCCGAGGACGGGCAAGGCGGTCCCGGGAACGACGGTCCACCACCTGGCGACCCGCCCGGACGCCCCGTACGCGGTCGAGGGCCCGTACATCGTGAAGCACGGCCGCTTCTACTACCTCTTCGCGTCGTACGACGCCTGTTGTGCGGGAGTGAACTCCACGTACAAGATCAGAGTCGGCAGGGCAACGACGATCACGGGCCCTTACGTCGACAGCACCGGCAAACCGTTGCTGGAAGGCGGCGGCGATCTGCTGCTGGCAGGGCATGGACGTTTCGTCGGCACGGGAGGCGAGTCGGTGTTCCGGGCCAAGGGCCACGATTGGCTGGCCTACCACTACTACGACGCCGAGGACGAAGGCACCCCCAAGCTGGGCCTGAACCGACTGCACTGGAAAACCAACGGCTGGCCGATCGTCCTCTAGGGGCGCGGGGAACTGCGCGACCAGCCCCCACAAACCAGCAGCCGCCACCCAAACAGAGACCACCCACCCCGAAAGGCGCCCATGAGCACCGCCCGCGTCACCCTCGACCCCGCCTTCACCATCGGCGAGGTCAACCCCCGCCTGTTCGGCAGCTTCGTCGAACACCTCGGCCGCTGCGTCTACACCGGCATCTTCGAACCCGGCCACCCCACCGCGGACGCGGACGGCATCCGCCAGGACGTCCTGGACCTCGTCCGCGAACTCGGCGTCACCGCCATCCGCTACCCCGGCGGCAACTTCGTATCGGGCTACAAGTGGGAGGACAGCGTCGGCCCCGCAGCGGAGCGCCCCCGCCGCCTCGACCTCGCCTGGCGCTCCACCGAGACCAACCGCTTCGGCCTCTCCGAGTACATCGCCTTCCTGAAGAAGGTCGGCCCCCAGGCCGAGCCCATGATGGCCCTCAACCTCGGCACCCGGGGCGTCGCCGAGGCCCTCGAACTCCAGGAGTACGCCAACCACCCCGCCGGCACGGCCCTGTCCGACCTCCGTGCCGCGCACGGCGACAAGGACCCCTTCGGCATCAAGCTGTGGTGCCTCGGCAACGAGATGGACGGCCCCTGGCAGACCGGCCACAAGACCGCCCAGGAGTACGGCCGCGTCGCCGCCGAGACCGCCCGAGCGATGCGCCAGATCGACCCGAACGTCGAACTCGTCGCCTGCGGCTCCTCCAGCCAGGCCATGCCGACCTTCGCCGCCTGGGAGGCGACGGTCCTGGAGGAGACGTACGACCTCGTCGACCACATCTCCCTGCACGCCTACTACCAGCCCGAGGACGGTGACCTCGACTCCTTCCTGGCCTCCGCCGTCGACATGGAGTCCTTCATCGAGAACGTGGTCGCCACCGCCGACCACATCGGCGCGAAGCTGAAGTCGAAGAAGAAGATCAACCTCTCCTTCGACGAGTGGAACGTCTGGTACATCTCGGAGTGGCACGAGATCGAGAACTCCGGCGCGCGGGACTGGGCGGAGGCCCCGCGCCTCCTGGAGGACAACTACAGCGTCCTGGACGCGGTCGTCTTCGGCTCCCTCCTCATCGCTCTCCTGCGCCACGCCGACCGCGTCACCGTCGCCTGCCTCGCCCAGCTCGTCAACGTGATCGCGCCGATCATGACCGAGCCGGGTGGCCCGGCGTGGCGGCAGACGACGTTCTTCCCGTTCGCGCAGGCCTCGCGGTACGGCCGCGGCCAGGTCCTGGACGTCCGGGTGGACTCGCCGACGTACGAGACGAAGAAGTACGGCGAGGCCGACCTGCTGCACGCGACCGCCGTACGCGCCGAGGACGGCTCGGTCACCGTGTTCGCGGTCAACCGCAGCCGCACCGAGGGGCTGCCCCTGGAGGTCGCCCTGAACGGCCTCGACCTGACGCGGGTCGTCGAGCACAGCGCCCTCGCGGACGCCGACCCGGACGCCCGCAACACCCTCGACGACCCCGAGCGGGTCGCCCCGCACCCGGTCGAGGGCACGGTGTTGAAGGACGGCCGCCTCACCGCCGTACTGGAACCGCTGTCCTGGAACGTGATCCGGCTGAGCTGAGATCGACGGACGTCCACGCCTTGGACCTCCGTCCCACACCTCGGACACTCACAGCTCGCCCCCAGCCTGATGCCCTAAGGTCCGGTCCCGTCCATCCCTACCAACCCGGTAGGAAAACCTCGGAAAGACGGGACCGGCCGCATGCGCACGCTGATACTGCTCGCCCTCGCGGGCCTGGGGGCCCAACTCGTGGACGGCAGCCTCGGTATGGCCTACGGGGTGACCTCGACCACCCTGCTGCTGGCCCTGGGCACCAATCCGGCCGCGGCCTCCGCCACCGTCCACCTCGCCGAGATCGGTACGACGCTGATGTCGGGCGCCGCGCACTGGCGCTTCGGGAACGTCGACTGGAAGGTCGTCGGGAGGATCGGCGTGCCCGGCGCGGTCGGTGCCTTCCTCGGCGCGACCGTCCTGTCGAAGCTGTCCACCGACGTGGCCGCCCCGCTGATGTCCCTGATCCTGCTCGGCCTCGGCGTGTACGTCATGTCCCGCTTCACCTTCCGCGGCCTGCCCAAGGACCGCGTGGGCCTGCCCCTGCGCCGCCGCTTCCTCACCCCGCTCGGCCTGGTCGCCGGCTTCCTGGACGCGACGGGCGGCGGGGGCTGGGGGCCGGTCGGGACGCCCGCGCTGCTGGCCTCCGGCCGGATGGAACCGCGCAAGGTCATCGGCTCGATCGACACCAGTGAGTTCCTGGTCGCGGTCGCCGCGAGCCTCGGCTTCCTGTTCTCGCTGGGCTCGCAGGGCATCGATTTCGTCTGGGTCGCCGCCTTCCTCGCCGGCGGCCTGGTCGCCGCGCCGATCGCCGCCTGGCTGGTGCGCGTCCTGCCGCCCCGCGTCCTGGGTTCCGCGGTGGGCGGCGTCATCCTCGTCACCAACGTCCGCACCCTGCTGAACAGCGACTGGCTCGCGGTTTCCGGGGCTACGGCCGTGGCGGTGTACGTCGCCCTGTACGGCCTGTGGGCCGCCGCCCTGACGTACTCGATCCGCGCCCATCTGAAGGAGTCGCGGACGGCCGGGGTCGAGCCCGTGGCGGAGCGCCAGTCCGTCGGCGTCTGACCGACCGGAATCGGCCACCTGGGGGCGCGGCGCTCAACCGCGTTGTGAATGGCTGGAGTTGGCCCTGTCGGCGGCTCGCGCAACTCCTACGATGCGTACGCCTCCGGACTTCACAGAAAACCCACTGATTCTTCAAAGATTCAACAGGTGGGCGCGGGCCGGGGGTACAGCCACCCCCCATCCCCAAGGAGCGCTCCATGGCACGTGGACTCCTGCGATTCCTGCTGAGCGGCGGCGCACTCGCCGCTCTGCTCACCGCGGCACTGCCCGCGCAGGCGACCCCGGCGTTCGAAGACCCGCCGCCGGACAAGATCGTCATCAAGGTCGCCACGGTGAACGGCTCCGGCTGCCCCCAGGGCACCACCGCCGTCGCCGTCTCCGAGGACAACACCGCCTTCACCGTGACGTACAGCGACTACCTCGCCCAGGTCGGCGGCAACTCCGACCCCACGGCGTTCCGTAAGAACTGCCAGCTCAGCCTGGTCGTGCACGTCCCCGGTGGCTTCACCTACGCCATCGCAAGCGCCGACTACCGCGGCTTCGCCGCCCTCCAGTCCGGCGCGAGTGCCATGCAGAGAGCCTCGTACTACTTCCAGGGCTCACCGAACACACAGTTCCGCAGCCACCCCTTCAGCGGCCCGCTCAACGACAACTGGCAGGCCACCGACGAGACCGACTGGGCCCAACTGGTCTGGGCGCCCTGCGGAGTGCAGCGCAACTTCAACATCAACACCGAGCTGAGAGTGAACCTCGGCTCGTCCTCGGCGAGCAAGGTCAGCTTCATGACCATGGACTCGACGGACGGCGACATCAGCACGGTGTACCACCTGGCATGGAAGCAGTGCCCGGAGAAGTGACCGAGTAGCCCCGCGGCCCCCCGCGGACACGTCAGGCCGTGCCCGGCGCCTGAGAGGCCGGGCACGGCCTGACGCCTGTCCCGTCGGGGTCGGGTCAGCTCTCCACTCCCAGGGTGAGCGCCCCCGCGTAGCCGGCCGAGGGGCCGCTGCCCAGGGCGGTCAGGGTGAGCAGCCCCGACGCCGCGCCTCCGTCGTCGTAGATGCCGTCCTGGGCGAGGGTGGTGCGCGGGACGGTGTTGGCGGCGTAGGTCGCGAGCGCGGCGACTCTCGTGGTGATCGTCTCGTCGAAGAAGAGCTGGCCGGTGTGGAGTTCCTGACCGCCGGTGAAGGAGCCGGCGCCGGTGAGCGTGACGTCGGTGTGCACCTTGACGTGGATGTGGACGCACCGGCCGCGGTACCAGCCGGGGTACACCGTCGTGATGCGCGCGACGCCGTCCGGGCCGGTGAGCACGCCGCCGCGCAGGAACGTGCCGTTGTCGGGCTCGTCGTGGCCGTTGTTGCCGACGAAGCCCGAGTACTCGCCGAGGGCGTCGCAGTGCCAGATCTCCACGAGGGCGCTGTTCAGCGGCGCGCAGGTGTCGTCGTCGACGACGGTGAGGGTGAGCTCCAGCGGGATGCCGGTCTTGTCCTCGCTGATGTCGGCGCGGACGAACTGTCCGTCGAGGTAGTAGGGGCCTTCGGTCATCTCCTTGGTGAGGGCGCAGACGGCCGCGGCGGCGACGGGGGCCGTGTCGGCCGCCCCGGCTGTGGGGGCTTCGGGTGCGGCGGCGGTGACGGCCAGGGAGGCGGCCGCGGCGCCGGTGGCGATCAGTACGGTGCGGCGGCCGAGGGGGGTGGGGGTTGCCTTCGGGGTGCCTGAAGTGTCCGTCATGAGCACGGCACCGTAGGAGGGCAGTCTGTTGATGGGCTGTCAGTTGGGCAAAGTGAGCATTCGTCAAGTTTCTTGCAGGCCATGTCGGTTAGGGGGTGACGGGGATGTGTGGGCGGGGTCTGGAGCGGGCGCCGGCGTGCCATGCGGATCTCGGGCTTCAGGTGTCGTGCGAGTGGAGACGATACGCATCGTCTTGCATGGTGAGGGGATGGCAGAGCCGCCGAGCAACTCATGCTGCTCGGCGGCTCTGGGGTCTGGTGTTGTTAGTGGTTACCAGGTGCCGGGGTCGGCATACCAGGATCCGCGCGGTCCTGGGAAGGTTCCGTCCGGCTGGCTGAGCAGGGTGTAAGCGCGACTGGCGCCGATCGCGTAGTTGTACATGGTGGCGATGTCTGCGCGGCCGTCGTTGTTGGTGTCGCCGGATACGGCGGCGCCTGTGCTGCTGGAGTGCCAGTTTCCGGTGCCGGACTTCCAGCTGGCGGCGGGAGCGCCGAATCCTCCGTTGGTGTTGGCGGTGAAGGTGTGGGCGCCGGTGACGCCGTCGCCGTAGTCGTAGATGAAGGCGGCGTCGTGGCGGCCGTCACCGTTGTAGTCACCAGTGGTGAATTTGATGTCGGCCTGGTTCCAGATGCCGGCAGCAGCCGTCCAGGATTTGACGGGAGTGGTGAAGCCTCCGTCGGCTGTGGCCGGGAGGGTGAACAGTGCTGCCTCTCCGTTGCCGTAGCCGTAGTAGGCGATGATGTCGTCCCGGCCGTCGCCGTTGGCGTCGCCTGCGGAGTAGGTGACGCTGGAGGAGTACCAGTTGCCGCTGCCGGATTTCCAGCTGGCTGTGGGGGCGTTGAAGGTGCCGTCGGTCTTCGCGAGCAGTGTGTGGGTGCCGGTGACGCCGTCGCCGTAGTCGTAGACGACTGCGAGATCGGAGCGTTGGTCGCCGTTGAAGTCGCCGGCGACGAGCTTGGTGCGGTCCCAGTCCCAGTCTGCAGGCAGTGCAGCGCCTTTGACCCAGTGCCTGAAGGTGCCGTCGCCCTCGCTGACGAAGGTCAAGGCGGCGACGGTTCCGTCGGAGTATCCGTAGAGTGCGGCGACGTCGTCGCGGCCGTCGCCGTTGAAGTCGCCTGCGGTGTAACGGGCTTGCTCGTAGTAGAAGTTGCCCTTGCCGCTGACCCAGGCTTGCTTGGGGGGAGCGAAGTGGCCCTGCTCGTCGGCGGTGAGGGTGTGCAGCGAGGCGGTGCCTTCTGCGTAGTTGTAGACCGTGATCAGGTCGGAGCGTTGGTCACCGTCGACGTCGCCCATCAGGTCGGTGCGCAGGTGTGCCGTGCGGTCCTCGGGTTTGTGCTCGAGGGTTGTGCGGCTGTACCGATTCCAGCGGATGTAGCCGTTCTCGAAAGTGGTGCTGACGCCGCCGGTCACCTCTTCCTCGTATGAGCGGGGAAGGCCGAGCCATCCGTCGGTCCCCTTCAGGGCGAGCCATTTGGTGCGGATGGCGTTGGTCACGGGCCAGGCGCCGGTGGCACTGCTCCAGTAGATGGATCCGGTGTCGACCGCGTCGTCGCGCTGGCGGAAGTGCTGGTAGCGGCCGGAACGTGTGGAGAGGATCAGTTCGTCGGTGGTCGGGTAGCCGAGGGCCACTGTGGCGCCCATCTCGCGGTAGCGGGCATAGATGCCGCCCTGTATCGAGTGCGCCCCGAACTCGGAGACCCAGTAGATGGCTCCGGCACGTCCGCCCTTGCTGAACGTCGCGAAGAATCCGGTCCCGTCGCTGGTGCGTCGCTCGTCGCTGGTGGGGTAGCCGAGGATTCCGCCTTCGCGGGCCATGGCTGTCCATTTGGCCCAGATGGCACCGCGTACGGCCCAGGCTCCGGTGTTCGGGCTCCAGTAGATGGAGCGGTTGATGCTGGTGGACCCGTCGGACTTGAAATGGGCGTATCGGCCGACTTTATCCGGAGCGGTGACGGTGTCGGTGCTGGGGTAGCCGAAGGAGGACGGGCCGCCCAGAGCCTTGTACTTGGCCAGCACGGGGCCGCACAGCTGGTGTGTGGCAGTGGAGGCGGCTGTGGCGGGGAAGGATTCGCACACCGCCCAGGGGGTGCCGCTCATGACCAGGTCGCGTGGGGTTGTGAAGGCGCTGCCGCTGGTGAGGGCTTGGCCGGGGAATTCGATGACCTTGCCTTCTCCGTCGCGTGCCCAGAGGTCGGCGTATCCGTTGTTCTCGAAGTCTCCGTTGGTGGACAGGTGCGGGTATCGGGTGCCGGTGAAGCCGCTGCCGATGGCGTTCTGGCGCACGGTGGGATCGCCGTAGACGGCGAGATCGGCCACGGTGAGGGAGTCGGTGTCGCTCGTCACGCGGCTGGTGTACTGGTGGATGCTTCCACTCTGGGTGTCGCGAGCCCACAGTTCGGGGAGTTTGTCTCCGTTGAGGTCTCCCGGTGCCAGGAGTGTCATGTTCTGCCAGTCGGCGTTGCCGAGGAGAATGGCCCCGAAGCTGACCTCGTCCAGGTAGGGACTCCCCTGTGAGCCGAGGTACAACCACAGTTGGCCTTGCGCCTTGACGAGCAGGTCGGGGGCGTCAGCGTCGCTGATCTCGCCGTCGCCGTTGTCGTCGTTGAGGCTGCCGATGGACAGGACTTGGTCGGCGTTGTGCCAGTGGTTCTCACTGTCCTCCAGAACCGTGAGTTCGAAGCGTCCGCTGCCGTCACGGGCGAGTTCTCCGTTGCCGCTGTTGGCGTAGACCCATAGTTCTTTGCGGTTGGGGTCTTCGGCCCCGTCCTGGAGGGCGATGAGATCTTCGTAGTAGTCCTCGTTCCAACTGCCGCGGTGGGCGAAGGACATGCCGGCGAAGGAAGATGGTGCTGCGTCGCGACTGACGCCGAATTTGCCGTTGCCCAGGCCGGGGTGCAGTCGCAGCGCGCCGGAGCCCGGGTCTACCGACCACAAGTCGACGTTGTGGTCCCCGTTCAGGTCGCCGGGTCTGTCGCGCGTGGCGGACCGGGTCGGGATGAAGAGGTGGCTGCGCACGTCGGAGCGGTTTCCGGCGGCGTCGAGGCTGCGGACGTACAGATACTGCGGTCCTGCGGCGACGGGCGTGTACTTGACTGCCGGGGAGGGCCCGCCGGGGGTGACCGCGTCGACGTAGCGCTCGGTGGTGTCGTCTTCCGTCCACCAGGCGTAGCGCGTGACGTCCTTGATGCTGTTGGCGGTGAAGACGAAGGTGCCCTCGGTCCGCGCTGGGGCTCCGTCGGTGTCCGCGGGGAACTGCTGGGAGGTGACTCCGGGCAGGTTGGAGGGGCGGTCTTTGTCGATGCTGAACTTGCAGCGGCCGGCCCAGGGGCTGTTGGCGCGTCCGTCGCTGGCCCTCACGTCCCACTAGTACGTGCCGGTGGCGAGCGTTTTGGTGTCGATGCGCAGGGAGGCGTTCGTGTTGCGTGCCGCGGTGCGCTTGTTGCGGATGACGTCCTCGTCGGCGTTGAGGGGAGCGTAGAGGAACTCGGCGGTGAGCGTGGTGTCGTCAGCGTCCTTCACACGTGCGCGCAGGGTGATGTAGTCGGTCAGGCCGATGGTGCCGCCGGCGCATGGGACGGAGGGGTTGATGGAGCGTTCGGTGGGCTTGGCGGGAGCAGTGTTGTAGTAGGTGGAAATGCGGGCCGTGTTGGGGTCGAAGAGCCGCCACGAGGTGTCGATGGTGGTGTTCTTCGACGTCAGGACGAACGCCCAGTTGGCCCATTTGCCGCGGGCGGCTGAGCTGACCGCCGAAGTGACGTCGAATTCGACGAGTCCGGCGCTGTCAGCGGGGCAGTTGCGGCCGCCGAATGATTCTCCGGAGGAGTCGACGACGCCTCCCCAGGTGGGCTGGTTGTTCCAGGTGATGTTCGTGGGAAGGGTTTTGCCGATACTGCGTATCTGCAGTTGTCCGGACTTGCAGGACCAGGAGCCGGCGTGGGTCTGTTTGATGCGCAGGGTGGACTCGAGTATCTGCTTGCCGGCCAGATTGCCCGTTCCGATGCGGAAGTAGGTGTTGGCTCGGACGGTGCCACCGTTTTCGTTGTCGTTGGCGTAGCCGACACGGGCGCTTTTGGAGAGAGTTCCGCCGTTGTAGTAGACGGTGCTGGCGGTACTGGGCCAGGCGGTGTGCTTGTACGCCACTGACCAGGCGTTCTTCCAGGCGGGCTTGGCCCACGTGGGGTCGATGACCACGGGGAAGACGGTGTCGGGTGCTGTGAGGAGTTGTTGGTCGGGGGTGAGCGTGAGGGTGGTGTCATCCAGCGCGACCTTCAGGTCGCCCTGTCGTGAGCCTTCTGGGGATCCTTCGGCGGGGTCGCGTGGTGTGTCGGGTTCCTCGGCGGTGGTGGCTTGAGTCTTTGCTTTCGTGTCGATCTGAGGTGTGGCGCCTGCCGAGTCCCACATGCGGGGTGTCGGGGTGGCGAAGACGGTCTGTCCTGCGGCGTCGACGGCGCGTACCTCGCCGTTTGGTGATGCCTGGAGATCGAGTCCATTGGTGTCGATTCCGAAGGTGATGGTCTCGAGGTCGGGGTTCTGGGCTGCTTGGGCGGATTTGACGATCAGGGAGTGGGAGAACGAGGAACTGCCGGTGGTGACCTTGAGGTCGACTCCGGGGAACACCTCGGGGTAGGTCGCCGTGTTGTTGTCCAGTGTCGGCTTCGGCAGGGTGTTGGGCCAGGTCAGGGTGATGTGTCTGCCGGAGCTGCCGAGCGTTGCCAGCTCCTTGTCCCCTCCGTTGGACAAGGAGAGGTCGAGACCCACGGCTTTCGGTTCGACGCGGTTGTTCTCCACCGCAAGTGTGGTGTCGATCTGCACCAGGGAGCCGTTGCGCCATGTGCGGACGGGTACGAGTGCTTGGTCGACACGGAGTGTTCCGTCGGGGTTCACGTAGAGCTCTTCGGTCTCGGTGCGCCCCGACGGTATTTCTACAGGTTTACCTGTTTCTTTGGCTTCGGCTTTCCCTCGGCCTATCTCTTTCTGCTGCTGTTCGTTTGCCGTGAGCGTGGACTGGGTGGTGTCGGACTCATCTGCTGATGCACTTCTGGTTGTCGCAGGAAGTGCGAGGGTGGCTGCCGCGAGGGCCATGAGGGTAACCGCGGATGTTGCTTTCCTGCGTGTCCCCCCGGAGCCGGGAGCGGCCCTTTTCGTGTATGTCAAGGAAATCTCTTCTCGTTTCTCCGTCGCCGTCTTCGTATGGCTCGACGGCCCCCCAATGTCTCGCTCCGTTCCCTGCCGACGTGGCTGGCTGGTGCCGTTGCGAGGCCTGTGTGCACAGCTTTCTAGCAGCCTGCGAGCGTCCGTGGCGATCCTGCCCCGACTGACACAGCAACGCACCTTGTGGCAGGTATTGACGCTCTTCAGCCGTGTCTGCGGGGCAATGCGGTAGCTATTTCCGGCCGCACGTGAAGACCTGGTTAAAATCCGCCCTTTCGCTTGTGATCACCCAGTGATAGCTTCCGGGGCAACTTGTGACCATCCAGGGGGCTGGGTTGAAGTCGTTCGGCATGCGTGCGGGGGATGGGGAACGCCGGACGCGAAAGCGCAGACGCGCTCGGTTCGTCCTTTCCACCGTGACAAGCGCGCTTTTAATGTCCGGGTTGCCCGCAATTCCGGCGCAGGCGGCGGAGGGTGTTTCGCTGCCGGACAAGCAAGAGCTGGCCCATGTGTCAGGGAAATCCGTGCAGCTACGTCCCCAGAAGCACGCGGACGAGACCCAGAAACGCGCCTGGAAGAAGGCGCCGAGTGTCGTCTGGCCCAAGCCTGGCACCTCTGCTGTGGACCTTCCGCAGGCGGTCGGCGCACGCACCGCACAAGGCGCTCCGGGCAAGCAGGGCACCAAGGTGCGGGCTGGAACACTCCCGGTACGTATCGCAGCAGGACCCAAGCCGTCCGCCAAGGGCAATACCGGTGCGTCCGCGACCCAGGACCCGATGCGCGCCAAGGTGACGATGCGGGACCGCAAGGCCGCCATGCGGGCCGGCGTCGACGGGGTACTGCTCACGGTGGAGCGCGCCGACACCGCCGCCGGTTCGGCCCCCCTTGAGGTGGAACTGGACTACACGGGCTTCCGTAACGCCTACGGCGGCGGTTGGGGTTCGCGGTTGAAGTTCCTCGCGCTGCCCGCGTGTGTGCTCACGGATCCGGCTGCTGCGAAGTGCCAGGCCCGCACGCCCGTCGTCACCGAGAACGATGTGGCCACCGGCACGCTGAAGGCCCACATCCAGCTGCCGGCGGTGACCGCCGACGGCACAGCGGGCTCCCCGGTGGTGCTCGCCGCCACCGCCGGCGCGCAGGGGGCCAAGGGCGACTACCGGGCCACATCGCTGTCCGCGTCCGGATCGTGGCAGGGGGGCGGTTCCTCGGGCGGCTTCTCATGGTCGTACCCCATGGAGGTGCCCGCCTCCCTGGGCGGGCCGGGACCAGCCCTGGCGCTCTCGTACTCCTCCGCCGCCGTGGACGGCCGTACCTCCGCCTCGTCCCAGCAGGCCTCCTGGGTCGGTGACGGCTGGGACCTGGGATCGAACTTCGTCGAGCGGACCTTCGTACCGTGTGCGAACGACCGGAAGAAGAGTGGGTACAACAACCCCGATCAGGCCACCGGCGACCTGTGTCAGGGCCCGCCCATGGTCACGATGTCGCTGAACGGGGCCTCCACCCAGCTCGTCCTGGACGACGAGACCAAGAAGTGGCGCCCGGCCAGTGACGACGGCTCGAAGGTCGACCTCGTCTCCGACACCATCGATGGTGTGGCCCGTCAGTACTGGCGTGTGACCACCACCCAGGGCATGCAGTACTACTTCGGACTGAACCTGCTCCCGGAGTGGAAGGCCGACAAGGCGCAGACCAACTCCGCCTGGAAGGTGCCCGTCTACGGCAACCATCCCGGAGAGGACTGCTACAAGGCGTCCTACGCCGACTCGGTGTGCGACCAGGTGTGGCGCTGGAACCTCGACTACGTCGTGGATCCCCGGGGCAACGCCATGACCTACTGGTACAAGAAGGAAGGCAACCACTACGGCTCCAACGCCCAAAAGGACGGCAAGTCCACCAACCGCGGCTACGACCGCGGCGGCTGGCTCGAGCGCATCGACTACGGCCTGCGCAACACCGACCTGTTCGCAGCGGCGCCCGCCCGGGTGTCCTTCACCGTCGCCGAACGCTGCGTCAGGACCGATGCCTTCGACTGCGCCGAGGACAAGCTGACGCCGGAGGCCACCTGGGAGGTGGCCCGCAACTGGCCCGACGTGCCGGCCGACCAGCTGTGCGCCAAGGGCAAGGACTGCAAGGACCGCTATTCCCCTACCTTCTTCAGCCGCAAACAGCTGACCGCGGTGACGACCGAGGTCCTCAAGAGCGGCAAGCACGAGCCGGTGGACACCTGGAAGCTGACGCAGAACTTCCCGCCCACCGGGGACGGCGGAGTCGACGGCGACTACCCACTGTGGCTCGCCAAGATCCAGCACACCGGCAAGAACGGCCCCGACAGCACACCCGTCACCATGCCTGCGGTCACCTTCACCGGCAAGCAGCTGCCGAACCGGGTCGACGACAACACCGACGGCAATCCGCCCTACCTGCGTTGGCGCATCGAGCAGGTCCACACCGAGACGGGCGGTGTCATCGGCGTCGAATACCTGCCTACGGAGTGCAGTGCGCAGAGTGACCCGAAGAAGCTGCCTGCCTCGCCCGAGACGAACACCATGCGCTGCTACCCGGTGGTGGTCGAGTCCGCGGACCCGACCGACCCGACCGGAATGAAGCGCATCTACTCCACCGACTGGTTCCACAAGCACGTCGTGGCCAAAGTCCGCGAACAGGACAAGAACGACCTGTCCACGGCCAAGGAAGTCGCCTACGAGTACGTGGGCAAGCCCGCCTGGGCGTGGGACGACGACAGCGAGATGCTCAGCGAGAAGGCCCGCACCTGGAACCAGTGGCGCGGCTACCAGAAGGTCCGCACCCTCCAAGGCATCGCCCCGGACAAACGCTCCATGGTGGAGAACGTCTACTACCGCGGCATGCACGGCGACAGACTGCCGTCCGCCACCGACGGCAAACGGGCCGTTCAGATCACCGACTCCGAGGGCGGCACGACCGACGACCTGGAACAGTACGCGGGCCAGGTCCGTGAAACCCTCTATTACAATGGTGAGGGTGGACCGCTGCAGTCCGCCACGCTCTACAGCCCCGGCCGCCAGGGCCCCACGGCCACCCGTAAGCGGACCGACGGCGCCGAGCCCCTCGAAGCATGGGTGAGCACCCCGGCCAAGACCGCCTCGCGCACTGTCCTGTCCGACGGGCGCGGACAGCGTCGCACCGCCGTCGAGCACACTTACGGCTCCTATGGTCTGGTCAAGGAGACCACTGACCGCGGCGACCTCTCCAAGAGCGACGACGACACCTGCACCCGCTACGAGTACCTGACCGGCTCGGCTACCTGGATGCCGGCGCTGCAGACCCGCATCGAGACCCTCGCCAAAGCATGCGACGCCACCGGCATCGCGCGTCCCGCGGACGTCGTCTCCGACATCCGCGTCCACTACGACGACAAGGGCAACGTCATCAAAGGCGAGTCCCTTTCCTCGTACGAGGGGTCCACGCCGAAGTACACCCTGACCGGCGAAACCACCGTAGACGCCTACGGCCGTCCCACCTCGGTCACCGATGTCTACGGCAAGACGACCACCATGGCCTACGCGCCGGCCGCCGGTTCGATCGCCACAAAGATCACCACGACGAACACCCTCGGCCACGGCAGCACGGTCGAACTCGACGCCGGCCGGGGCATGATCCTGGCCGAGGAGGACACCAACAAGCGCCGCACTTCCATGGAGTACGACGCACTCGGACGCCTGACCAAGACCTGGTCGCCCGACCGCGACCCGGCCACCACCATCCCCGACGCCGAGTTCGACTACGACGTGCGCTCCGACGGCCGCCCGACAGTCATCACCAACAAGAGGCTGCTCGAGAACGGCACCTACCGCACCAGCTACGACCTCTACGACGGCATGCTGCGGCTGATCCAGACTCAGCAGAAGGCCCTCGACGGAGGCCGTGTCGTCACCGACACCTTCTACGACAGCCGCGGCCTGGTCTGGAAGGAGAACGGCGCCTACTTCAACAGTTCCGCCCCCGAACCCGAGTTGTTCGACGCCAACGACAACGAGATCCCCTCATCCACGCGCACCGACTACGACGGCATGGGCCGCCCGGTAGCGACCGTCTCCCGCAAACTCGGCCAGGAGACCTGGCGCACGACCACCACCTACGGCGGTGACTGGATCGCCGTCGACCCGCCCCAGGGCGACACTCCGACCAAGTCCCTGATCGACGCCCAGGGCCGCAAGACCCAGCTGCAGCAGTTCAAGGGGTCCTCCCCAACCGGTGCCTACGACGCCATCAACTATCGGTACGACCGCAAGGGTCGCCTGGAATCGGTGACCGACCAGGGCGGCAACACCTGGGGTTACAAGTACGACCTGCGCGGACGTCTCCATGAGACGACCGACCCGGACAAGGGCACGACGACCACCGTCTTCGACAAGGGTGACCGTGTACTGACCGTCACGAACAACAAGAAGACCATCGCCTTCGCCTACGACGCGCTGGGCCGGGTCACCGCCACCCACGACACCACGCTGGACGGCACCAGACTCACCGAGCAGACCTACGACAGCCTGCCCGGCGCGGTCGGACTGCCCGTCGCCTCCACCCGCTACATCGACGGCGCCGCCTACACCCAGGCCATCACCGGGTACGACACCGAATACCGCCCCACCGGCACGAAGATCACCATCCCGGCCGAGGAAGGCAAACTCGCCGGCGAGTACCTCTACACGAACTACTACAGCAAGACCGTCGGCCAGCCGATCGCCCAGATCCAGCCGGCCGCAGGCGGCTTCCCCCGGGAACGCGTCAGCACCGGCTACAACGGCCTGGACCAGATCACCACCATGGCGGTGGCCGGAAAGACGTTCGTCGCCTCTACCGAATACAGCCCCCTCGGTGACCTGCTGCGCACCCGGGTCGGCCCGGCCGGCCAGCAGCTCATCTCCAGCTACGAGTTCGACGAGCAGACCCGCCGCCCCACCCGCACCGTCCACGACCAGGAGACCGGCACCACCAGCACCACCAGGATCAGCGACACCACCACCGCCTACGACCCCACTGGCAACATCCTCAGGATCAAGGACGCCCAGGGGCCCAACCCCACCGCGGCCACCACCGACACCCAGTGCTTCGCCTACGACTACCAGCGGCGCATGACCGAAGCCTGGACCGCCACCGACGACTGCGCCGCCAAGCCCGCCACCACCCAGCCCAGCGGCGGCCCCAAGGTCGGCGGCCCGGACCCGTACTGGACCTCCTACACCTTCGACGCGGTCGGCAACCGCAAGACCGAGCACCAGCACAACCCCACCGGCGACACCACCAAGGACGTCAAGCGCACCTACACCTACGAAACCGGAGCCACCACCAGCCGGCTCGGCAGCGTTAACACCACCGGCCCCGAGGGACAGCGAACCGACACCTACCACTACGACAGCGCCGGCAACACCATCCAGCGCGCCGTCATGGGCGCCACCCAGAACCTCGACTGGGACCTTGAAGGCCATCTCAAGTCCGTCACCGAGGGCGACAAGACCACCGAGTACGTGTACGACGCGGGCGGGAACCGGCTCATCCGCCGCGACCCCACCGGAACCACGCTCTACCTCCCCGGCACCGAGGTTCGCCTCGACAAAGCCACCTCAACGCTGAAGGGCACCCGCTACTACCAGCACCCGGCTGGGCCCGTCATGGTCCGCACCGCACAAGCAGGCGAGATCACCACCTCTTACTTGCTCAGCGACCGCAACGGCACCGCCACCACCGCCGTGGACGCCAGTACCAAGGCCGTCACCCGCCGCAAGTTCACCCCCTTCGGCGAAGCCCGCGGCACCACACCCTCACTGTGGCCCGGAGAGAAGGGCTTCGTCGGCGGCACCCTCGACGAATCCACCGGCCTGACCCACCTCGGCGCCCGTGAATACGATCCGGCACTCGGACGGTTCATCTCCGTCGACCCCCTCATGGACACCGCCGACTCCGCGGCCCTCCACCCCTACGCCTACGCCGGCAACAGCCCGATCACCTTCTCCGACCCCACCGGCCTGCGCCTGGCAGACTGCGCTGGCGGCTGGAACGAGTGCGGCCCCGGCCCCGTACACACCGGAGGCGGCGGAGGCGGCGGCAATAGCGGTGGCGACAGCTACATACCGCCGCCACCTGCTCCCCCCACCCGGACCGTCAGCGAGTCCGACGTCAAGCAAGCCAACTGGGTCAAGACCCAACGACCTGTAGACGTGGCCCTGCGGGTGGCCAAAGAAGTGCTCAAGGACGTCAGCGGCTACAACGACATCAAGGCATGCCTCGGCGGTGACCTCCTCACCTGCGGCATGCTCGCCGCCGAAGCCGTACTCCCCTGGGCAGGCAAAGCCAAACGCATCGTCAAGGCACTGGACAGGGCCTGGAGCGCCTACCGCAAGTGGGGAGACGAGGTCAAATGGGCCACCGGCGTGCTGCGCCGCTCCGAAGCAGACGCCAAAGCCATGGCCAAGTACGCCGAGGACTATGCCGACTGGAGGAAACAGGCCGACGCCGCCAAGGCAGCGAAGAAAGCCGAGGAAGCAAAAGCCGCGGCAGCGAAGAAGACTGGCGACAGCGGAGGATCGAGCCCCGGCAACGGCGGTAGCGGCGCAGCCGCCTCCTGCACCAAAAACAGCTTCACCCCCGACACCGGTGTCCTGATGGCCGACGGCACCACCAAGCTCATCAAGGACATCAAACCCGGCGACAAGGTCCTCGCCACCGACCCGGAAACCGGCACAACCGAAACCAAGACCGTCTCCGCCGCCATCATCGGCAAGGGCGAGAAGCACCTCGTCAAGGTCACGATCGACACCGACGGCCACAACGGCACCCGGACCGAGACCGTCACCGCTACCGACGGCCACCCCTTCTGGGTCCCCCAACTCCGCGAATGGCTCCGCGCCGACCAACTCAAGGCCGACACCTGGCTCCAGACCGGCAGTGGCACTCACGTCCAGATCACCGCGGTCCGGGCCTGGACCGCAACCAACGCCATCGTCCATAACCTCACTGTCACCGACATTCACACGTACTATGTGCTGGCGGGTGCCACTCCCGTCCTCGTCCATAACTGCGGAGAGACCGTTCTCTACCGCTCACCGGCCGAAGGAAAGCGAGCGAGTGAGGCGCGGGGTCTCAATGCGGATAATCACTCAGGCCCTCATCCCACTGCTTACCTCTCCAACAAGCCGGAGGGTGCCGCACAGTATGCCGGAAACGGGCATGACATGGGATTCCATCGGTTTGTGATGAAGCCGGGGTTCCGGGAAGCCTTCGGGGATCTCGAATTTGAGTTGCCGAACAAGAATGGTGTTATCGGTCTAACCGAATGGAGAATTCCGGCCGGTAGGATCGAGGAGTTCAACTCATACATCGATCACAGCAAGACCCAGTGGTGGGATGCCGCCTTGGGGCACTTCTATCCACCGGCTGGATAGTAAAAGAGAGTAGTGGGGTGGGTGCTGCCGCGCGTGAGGCCGGCAGCACCCACCTGTTTCATGATCAGTGCTTACTCAGGGGGCATGATGGCTGTCCGTGACACGCTTGACCGGTTCGATCGATACTGTGAGCTTCTCTCTGCGCTCACCGGTGTGGAGCCCGTCATCAGCGATGTTGAACCGCGGGTGAGAGGGGACGGGCCGGTTCGGGCCATCTCATACATCGGAACACCGGAGCCCGGATATGTTACGGGTTTCACCTACGGACTCTCCCTATCCAGTCATCCAGATTGGGGGACAAAGGGGCGTGAACTGTGCGTCACCGTCCGCTCTGGTGACGTCGAATGGTCCCAGGTTCCCGCAAGGGTGGTTGCCGCATTGCGGGGCATCTGCCCCTTTAATCCGGGGCAAGTTCTCGGTTATAAGGAGCCCTATGTTGCAGGTTCTTCCATGAATAGCATCGTCTTGGCTGAACCCGCCGTTGAGCTTGGATCGGGGCCCCTCAATCTGGGTGACATTGAGGGTGGCGCGAGAATGCTGGATCTGGTCGAAGTTGTCGGCGCCTATCCGATTCATTCATCGGAGCGGGAGTTTGCTTACTCGCATGGATTTGACGCGCTTTGGAGCCTGGCGTGGGATCGCTTCGACCCCGCGCGTGCTCCGGTAGCTTAATGATCCTGGATAACACCTCAGAGGCCCCGCTGAAACTTCCAGCGGGGCCTCTGAGGTGTTTGACGGCAACGGTGACGGCAACGTCAGCGGACAACGGCTGCGGTACGTGGGCCGTCAGGGTCGTCGTTCTGGCCGAGGGCGTGGCCGAGGGTGTCGATGGCTTGGCGTTGGAGGCGGAGCCGTACGTGGGCGTAGACGCCGGCTGTGACGCCGATGTGAGCGTGTCCCAACAACTCCTTGATCACGACGAGGTCGACGCCTTGCTCTAGGAGCAGGGTGGCGGTCGAGTGGCGGAGGTCGTGGAAGCGGATGCGCCGGAGCCCGGCCCGGTCGAGGAATCCGCGGAAGCGGCGGGTGAGGTTGGCAGGGTCGAGAGGGTTGCCAGTCGGGGTGGTGAAGATGAGACCGCGCTCTCTCCAATCCAGTCCCGCTGTCTCGCGCTCGTTGTTCTGCCGCTCCTGGTGCTTCTTGAGACTGTGGATGCATTCGGTCGGGAGCGCGATGCGTCGTTCGGAGGCGCGGGTCTTGGTGGGCAAGTGGGTGAGGCCGCTGGTGCGGGTGCGCTGGAGGGAACGGCGGATACTGGCCGTTCCTGTGCTGAGGTCGAGGTCTTCCCAGCGGAGGCCGAGGAGTTCGCCTTTGCGGAGCCCAGTGCGCAGGGCGAGTTCGTAGAGGGCATGCAGCCGGTCGGCGCGGGCCGCGTCGAGGAAGTGGCGGGCTTCGGTCGCAGTGAGGGGCTGGTATCGCCTGGGCCGGGGTGTGGTGGTTTTGACGTTGCGGGCGACGTTGCGGGGCAGTTCGTCTTCGCGGACAGCATGTTCCAGTGCCGACTTGAGGACCGAGTGCACGTAGGTCACGGTCGAGGGAGACAGCCGCTTCTGGCAGCAGTCGCCAATCGCGCAGCACTGCTTCTGTTCGTTGTCGAGTCCCTGGGTGCAGCACTGGCATGTGGTGCGGAGCCGGTCAAGGAAGGTGCGGACGTCCTTCGCGGTCAGCCGGGCGATCTTCTTGGTGCCGAGGCCGGGGATGAGGTGGAGGCGGATACAGGTGGCGTAGCGGGTGTGGGTGTTCTCGCGGAGCCGGTGGGCGGCGACGCTGCCGAGCCAGTAGGTGAGGTAGTCGCCGACGGTGCTGTCTGCGGTGGCGACGGGTAGACCGCGGTTGCTGTCGGCGATCTTCTCGGTGAGTTTGTCGGCGGCTTCCCTCCGTGTGCTGCCGTAGACGCGGACGCGCTTGCTGGTGCTGTCGGCGGCGAGGACGTAGCCAGCGGCTTCCCAGCGGCCGTCCTTGCGCTGGTAGATGGTGCCTTCGCCGTTCGCACGCGTCTTCTTCGGGGAGCGGTCATCAGGCGGCCTCTTCCAGGTGGCGCTGGACGTAGTCGTCCAGGGCGTGGGCGGGGATGCGGCGGGCGCGGCCGATGGTCAGTGAGGCCAGGCGTCGGGTGCGCAGGAGGTCGTAGAGGGCGGAGCGGCCGATCTTGAGGCGGGCCATGGCCTCGGGGACGGTGAGGAGTTCGTCATCACGCACCTCCTGTCACCGCCTGTTCGCGGGTCGGTCCGCCGCCGATGAGGGTGGCGAGGCGTTCGAGGTCGGGGGTGAGGCCGGTGCCGTCGTAGGCCCAGTAGGCGAGGACGAGGGTGGTCGGTGAGGGTGGTGGGGTGTGGCGCCGGTGCCAGGCGGCGCGGGCGGCCCGGAGGGCACCGAGGGTGGTGGAGTAGGCGCGGGTCTTGGTGGAGAAGTGGCCGCGGAAGCCGAGCATGTGGGCCCACTTGCGCAGGTTCAGGTGTTTGAGGTCGTCGCGGTTGCCCAGTGTCCAGGCGGTGCGGATCATGCGGGCGGCGTGCTCGGGTACGGACTCGAACCAGAGTTCGGTGATCTTCTTCAGGCGGTGGTCGAGGGTGCCGGTGGCAGCTTCGGTGCCTTTGGTGGCGTACTTGGCGACGTATCCGGCGACCTTGCCCTCGGTGATGGCGGTCCCGGCCTGGAAGGAAGTGGACCGGATGACCCGTGTGTCGGTCTGCTTGCCGAATGCGAAGGAGTGGGTGCGATTTTTGAGCGTGGGTCCGTCGATGTGGGCGCGGGTGGCCGCGATCCGGATGGAGTCGGCGAGGAGTTCGGGGGTGGCCCAGGCGGGTGGTGGGGTGTAGGGGCCTGCGGGGCCGTCGAGGCGGATCACGGCGTGGAAGTGGATCAGTCCGCGCTGCTGGTACTCGGCGACTTTGGCGTACGAGACGCGGACGATCTTGTAGAACAGGCGCTGTGGGATACCGGCTGCGGTGGCGATGGTGCGGCGCAGGTGGAGCATGAAGCGGGCCCACAGGGCGGGGGCATGGGCGTTCCACAGCACGGCGCCGGTGTAGTCGTATCGCTCGGGGTCGAGCGGGGTGCCGAGGAGCGGGTCGTCCTTGGTGTGGGCGCGTCCGCAGCGGCAGCGGGAGGAGCCGCCGGTTCGTCGTCCGTGGACCGGTCCGTATGAGGGTGCGGTGAGAGTGGCGAAGACGCGGGGGTGGGTGGTGACCTGTTCGGGGATGTTCTTGCCGCCGCGCAGTCCGGCGGCGATGAGGTGGTAGGTGTCCTGGCGGTAGAGCTCGGCGCAGGAGGGGCAACGGGTGGTGCGGCGGTTGCCGCAGCGGACCAGGAGGTGTCCGGCGGGAAGTTCCTTGGACTTCAGTTCGCGCAGGATCTCGCCGGTGAAGGCGTCGATCTCGGTGCGCTGGCCTTCGAGCCGGATCGGCTGGGCGCAGCCACCCAGGGAGGACAGCTGCCGGACCAGGCCGAGCACTACGCGGTGCCGCTGAACGTGGTCACCAACGCCATTGCCCTGCTGGCCGGCAACTTCCTGCTGCGGTTCCCCGGCGAGCTGCCTGGTGACGAGGTCTACGTACGCGACTGGGACGACCACGGCTTCGCCACCCAGCTCATCCACGGCCGCCTGGTCCGCAAGATCAGGGACGGCTCACTGTCCAGGGGCGCCACGCTGACCGTGGACGAGGTAGTAGACGCGATCGGAGGCGACGCCGAAGCAGCCGACCAGGCCCTGACCTTCCTCGCCCTGGAGGGCAGGGTCAAGAAGATCCACGAGACCAGAGGATCGCATCGGGAAGTCGCATACGTCGTCCTGGGCGGCGAGTTCGGCACCGAAGTACCGGTCACCGTCCAACCAGTGGACAAGCCGGCCGAGGCATCCGACATCCCGGCGAAGGAGTTCCCGACCGCCGGGGTTGCGGATCTGGCCTACAAGCTGGAACGGGCCCTGGAGCGGATCGAGGAGCTGGAGGAGCGCGTCGAACGTCTCGAAGGTCGCGACGGCAACTGAGACAGGCACGAGAACGACGGCGTCCCCGAAGGCCGCAGGCTGGCATTCGGGGACGCTTCGCGTTGACCGGTCAGGGCTGGTACTCGTAGCCGATGGTGAACCGGGGCGGCAGACACCACTCCCCGTACTCGATGATCCCTTCCGCATCCGACCAGCGGTGGGCGCCGGCCAGGATCGGGGCGCCGACCGGCAGCCCCAGTGCGCTCGCCTCGCGGGCATCGGCGGGGCGGGCGTGCATGTCGTCACGGGCGTGGGTGATCGTGCGCCCGGTGGCTTCCAGGACCCGGGCGGACAATCCGTGATTGCGGCCCGGGGCGGTGTTCAGCAGGTCCGGTACGAGGGCGGCGAACGGGGCCGGGTACCAGGTGACGGCGAACACGGTCCGGGTCTTGCCCCGTCCGGCCAGCCACTCTCGACGGACCACCTGATCCCCGGGTTCCAGGTCGAAGATCTCCGCGACGTACAGCGGCGGGATGATCAGCTCGGCGGCCGTCACCCGGCTTGTCTCGCCCTCGGCGAGGAATGACTTCACCCTCTGGACCCGGGCCAGGCGGTCCCGCGCCGACAGCGTCCAGCGTGGATCGTCGGCGACGTAGGTGCCTCGGGGGGTCGTACGGATGAAGTTCTCCACCTGGAGGGCCTGCAAGGCGCGGGAGACGGTGGCGGCCGCGGCCTGCCACTGGCCGGCGATCTCCCGGTTGGTCGGCAGCTTGGCGCCAGGCTCAAGCTCTCCCGACAGGATGCGCTCCCGGAAGTGATCCGCGATCTTCGTGAACGTCTTGGGACTGGGCATAAGGCGTGCCCCTCAGTTGAGTTGACGTGCTGTCAGTGAGAGCACACTAGTGCACTGCGAACCGTAGCGGGAGTGCTTCGGCCACTCGAATACTGAACTAGAGCACCGGCCTGTCAAGAGGTCGGCCATGTGACGTTCGAGAGGTGGCGATGTGCAGTGACGGAGCCGACCAGGTACTCGACCCCGCCAGTTGAACTCCCCTTGCGCCTGGAGCTGGAGCCGGTACCCGTTGAGGGCTGCGCGGGGTGCGCGGAGCTGGCCAACGTACGCGATCGAGCCCGCATGGTCGGTGACATGACCACCGTCAGCGACTGCAACGTCTACATGCAACGCCACCCGGAGGGCCATCAGTGAGCCCCCGCGCGGTCTACCGGCACATCACTCACACCATCCGCCACGCGCCCGAGGGCGGCATCACCTACGAGGCATTCTGCGTCACGGCTGGCTGCGACGCAGAATCCGGCCCCCACGACGAGCAAGAGGCCGCACAGGACTGGGCACTCCGCCACACCGGACGCACAGGCCATGACCTGTTCAGACGAGTCGTTACCGACCACGCCAAGGTCATGCGTGCCGAGTAGACCCCATCGGCAGCCGTAGCAGTACCCACCACCCGCAGGTCATCGCACAAGGCCGGCAGCCCAGCCGGACGCTCAACCGACAGCCAGGGCATACCGCCGAAGCGGGATGCGTCCAAACTTTCTTTACGTCTTCAAGGCGACCCGCTGACGCGTGTCGCGCGCGGCACGGCCGCCCACCCGGCCCGCTCTCGGCTCCGCCACCGCGGGCCGGCCAGCGACCAGGCCGCGCAGAAACAGCGCAGCGCAGTGCCGGAAGCGCGGAAGAAGCCGGACGCGCCCGCACGGGAGCGCCAGACCGACGGCGAGGCGACGGGAGGGAGTTGGCCGGGGCGAAGGCCCGGAGGTGGGGCCGGTCGACTCCGTGGGCTTTACCCACCTCCCCGGGCCGGGGCCCGCGTCGGGCAAGGCCAGGGGGCCACTCGTTCAAATTCCGGGCAGGATCACGACCTGCCCGAGTTGCCGGGCCAGCGTACGGCCCCCTGACCATGCCCGACCCCAACCCGGGCAGGACACCGGCCAAAGCCCACTCCACCGACCTCACGCACGTAGCCGTCTGACGGCAACGCCGACGGCAACACGGGCGTACAACAGGGCACTTCTACGCACGCCCCCGGACCGGCCGGAATTCGCTGACCAGCAAAAATGCAGGTGACGCCCGCCCGGCGAGCACACGTACTATGTGCTGGCGGGGGCTACGTCGGTCCTGGTCCACAATTGCGGTCCGAGTGGGGTCGAAGAAAAGGCAGGCGGCAATACATGGACGTCTGACTTGAGTCATGTGACAGGGAAGACGGCTGCCTCGCGGAATCGCGCCATCGAAGCTGTGATCGCCGAGGACTTCCCCAGTCTCCGGTTCACCCACCAGCCCGTATACAGCCCTTGGGTTAGCACGGGAATAGCGAGGCCGAATGGTGGAACGCAGATCGGCGCAGAGTCTTTCGTGAGCAGGGCAGAGCTTCGCGATAGCCTGGTACACGAAGAGCTGCACCACCGATGGTTCAGTCGCGGCATACCAGCGGGCACTCGTCATCCGCGTGATGGATCGGGTCTGTCGCCGCGCTTCTATGGAATCATCGCGCGATACAAGTCCATCAGAGGTTGGGAATGAGTGAACAAGCTGCGAAGCTCTCCGGTCCGTGCGGCGGGTGTGGCGAGCCCTGCACGGGGTGGGCAGTGCAACTGACGAGGGGTGGTCGGCTTCGGTGGGAGGTTGAGTGGGCTTGTGATGCCTGCGGAATTTCGCATCATGGCGCCTGGGGTACAGCTCCGGTGGAGGTCCGCAGTGAAATCTTGGCGCAGCATGGCCCGTACTGCGTGAAGCTGACCGACAGGGAATATCGCGGCGGGGGGATCCTGAAGGCGTTTCGTGGTGCATTCGATCTCTCTATTCGCGAGGCCCAGGAGTCATCCCAAAAGCTGAAGCGGCGTGGGTACGAAGGTACGTACGTAGAATCGCATTTCCTTTCGGATCTATTGCAGAAGGAAGGGGTCTTCAACGAGGTTTCCCCTGGT
Source organism: Streptomyces sp. NPDC028907 (assembly GCF_055564995.1). Classification (NCBI taxonomy): domain Bacteria; kingdom Bacillati; phylum Actinomycetota; class Actinomycetes; order Kitasatosporales; family Streptomycetaceae; genus Streptomyces; species Streptomyces sp. NPDC028907. The sequence goes on along the minus strand of NZ_JBVHVE010000001.1, from coordinate 904,042 downwards.
GCATGCGAGTGATCGCCGTAGGTCCGAACAATGGCGCCCGCTGAATCGCAGCCAATGGGTGGGAATGTCTCGGTCCGTGATTCGGTAATCAGGTCTTGCGGGTGACAGCGCTTATTGTTCAGGTTCCACAGAAGCCCCGTCAGGCTTTGCCTGGCGGGGCTTTTGTGTGGTGTGACGGCAGTAGTTGACGGCAACGTCAGCGGACGAGTGAGGCGCAGGGCGGCGGTTCGTCGCCGTTGCCGCTGGCCGTCTCGGTTGGCTCCGTGCTGTCGAGTGCGGTGCCGAGGGTGTCGATGGCGCGTCGCGCTGGAGGCGGAGTCGGACGTGGGCGTAGACGGTGGCGGTGGCGCCGATGTGGGCGTGGCCGAGGACTTCCTTGATCACGACGAGTTCGACGCCCTGCTTAGGTGGTGCCTGTGGCCTCGCGCTGCTGCTGCTCGCGGTGAAGCTTCAGCAGGTGGAGGCAACGGCTGGGAAGGGCGATACGGCGCTCGGAGGCCCGCGTCTTGGTGGGCAGCGTGGTGAGCTTCTTCTTGCCCAGGCCTGGGATGAGGTACCGGTCGACGCAGGTGGTGTAGCGGGTGTGGGTGTTCTCGCGGAGGTGGTGGACGGCGACGTTCTTCCAGCCAATAGGTCAGGTAGGCGGCCACGCCGCCCTGGGGGACGGGGAGGCCGCGGTTGACACCTTCGGCAGGGATACCGGGTTCACCGCGACCAGCGGTGGGGAACACAGGTCGTTCCGCTTGGATACCGACGACAGAATCGGCCCGCACATCAATGTGATGACGGGCAAGGGCGCGTCGGTTCGAGAATGGGCGATAAGGTTCCCTGGAGGGAGTATTTCGACGTGGTTGAGGCGGAACGTATGACCGGCGGTAGTTCTTATGGGAGTCATCCGGAATACCTTCCGGACTTCATGAACGACCCCCGTGACGATGACGGCCAGCAGGTGGTGAAGCTGGATCTCGCCGAGAACCGCGCATTGGCGGAAGCGACGCTGAGCAGATTTCCGGCTGCCACCGGCGACGTGATCGACTTCGAGTCCACTCCGTTCGAAGACCGTCTCTGGTGGGACGATGAGGAGCACTGGACGAGGATGGCGGCGGAGCTGCTCTCCTCGTACGTACAGCGGGGTGAGCGGATCGCCGTCATCTGGGGCAACTACCTGATGCCGACTGTGACCATGCCTGCGGATGTCGCGGTGCGACACGTGCGGGACATCCTGGACGCAGGGCCGCACTTCTGGATCCACCCGCTTGGCGGTTCGGTGCTCATCGAATGCCTAATGGATGGACAGGTGACGGTCGTGACGATTCCGTCAGGCTAAGTACAGAACCCGCGAGAACGCCCCGCCGAGGAATCTGCGGGGCGTTCTCGCGGGTTTCCACACGTAACGCTGTATTTGATGTGCCGTTCGCTGATGGGCGAGTTTGCTGGCATCTGCGAGGAGGGGGCGTCACGGGTTTGACGCTGAGGTTGAAAGGGTGGGGTGACAGCGGGCGTTGGCGGTGCTGCATCCTCGTCATGAAGTATGCGGATGGCGACGGTTTGACCGCTCTGGGGCGGGCGAAGCAGTGCGTTTCGAGGCCGCGGAGATGTTCGAGTACGGGGTGCGGCCGCCGGAGGTGGCCCGCAGGTTACGGGTGTCGCGGAAGTCGGCGTACGCCTGGCGCGACGGCGGCAAGCTGGGCCTGGCCTCCAAGGGGCCCGGTGGCATTCCGTGTCAGCTCAACGATGCCCAGGCAGAACGGTGGCAGGCCGATCTGGAGGCCGGCCCTGCGGCGCACGGCTGGAGCGAGGACCAGCGGTGGACCCTGGCGAGGGTCGCGGAGCTGATCCGCCGACTGTTCGGGCACCGGTACACCCCGCGCGGGGTGTCGTATCTGCTGCACCTGCTGGGCTGGTCACCGCAGGTCCCCGCGCACCCGGGCCGTCGAGCGGGACGAGCAGGCCGTTGAGTCGCTCCATGCCCACCGCCTCAGGAGTGCCCCGCCCACACGCTCGACGGGTGCGCGCCGCCCCCGGCCCAGATACACCAGGTTCGAGCCGGTGCCGCATCAAGGGGGTGTCCCACGCCGGTTCCTCGCGTACTCCTCTCCGTCCCGCTAGCCGAACCCGCACCATCTGGCAGTACTGACACGTCCCGGCGTTGTCAGGGCTGCTCCCACCCTCCCCGGCACCACCCGGATCAGGCTGCCCTCAGCTCCACCCTCCCGCTGCGACGGGATCAGCGGTGAAGGTCTCTCACCCCCACTCGAATCACTGCGCCTCAGGGCGCACCCACGACCTCCGCCACACGACCGCCCCCGCTCCTGGAGCAGGGCGTTGACCTCGTCGTCATCAAGGAGCTGAGGGGCGACGCCCACATCGCCAAGCATGGTGCTGCTGGTGCGGCGAGTCTCCGGCGTCGGGCACATGAGCGACGCGCAGCCCGAACCTCCGGCAAACGTCCACACCAGCGCACCAGGTGTTCATGCCGGGGCCCGTCATCCACCGATCCCCGGTCGCCGCCCGCCGTCTTGTCGCCGAAGTGTCCGCCTTGGAAACCGGGTCGCAACAGTCACGTACGCGGTAAGGCGGCAGGTCCCGTGAAGAAGTCGACGTATTCGGTGACCTGGCGGTCACAGCGGTGAAGCCGGCCGCCGGAACGCGTCGTGCGTCGCATCGGTGCGGCTGGCGGTCTCCTCTTCAGGGTGCTTTGATCCTGCGCATGGCCGGAGGCGTCGGAATGAATTCCGGGTCCGGGAATCGGGCAGCTACCGCCGTTATCGCAGTACGTTCACGCGAAGGGAACCGCAGGCTATGAGCTACACCTCTCAGGTTGAGACGGCCGAGATCGCCGACACCGTCCTGGACGACATCTCCGGTGGTCAGGCGGGCGCCGCCGCCGTCGGTCTCGCGGGCTCCCTCTCCGGCAGCGTCGCCGGTCTCTCCGAGACCGTGTCCGCCGTCGCCTGCGCCGACGTCTTCGCGGCGGTTTCGCCGGAGGGCGTCGCGCTGGGCGTGCACGCGCACGCTGCCGCACACTGACGAAACATGTGCAACGGGCCCTGGATCCTTTGATTCCGGGGCCCGATTGGTTTTAGTTCTTCCGGCAGTGCGAGACAAACGCCTCCCAGGGTTCCGGCGCAAGTGCCAGCTGACGCTCCTGCGGGGCCTTGGAGTCCCGGACGTGGATGATGTGGGGGCAGGCGGCGACCTCGACGCAGTCGCCGTCGCCGCCGCTGTAGCTGGACTTGTGCCAGGCGAGGGCCACTTCGACGCAGTCACCGTCGCCGCCGCTGCTGTAGCTGCTCTTGAACCAGGCCAGTTCGCTGGTGTTCATAGCTCTCCTCGCATCCGCTGCAGCAGGCTCACGGAGTCTTCAACGGTGTGAGCCTGCGCGAGCATCCTGGCATATCGCCGTTGGAGGACGCTGACCTCTTTCGCGTCGGAGATGAGCAGGCCACCTCGCTGTCCCTCGCAGTAAGCGAACCACTTGTTCTCCGGGGTTTCCAGGAGCTGCATGGGGCCATCGAGTCCCGCGTGGGTCTCCCGTGCCGTCGGCATGATCTGGATCTCCACGTTACGCAGTTCCGTCATCTCCAGCACGTGGTCGACAAGCGCCCGCGTAACCTCCGCACCGCCCGTTCGCCGCCGGAACAGATGCTCCTCCAGGATGAAAGCGAAGGCCGTGTTCGGCCGCTCCCGCAGCAACCGCTGCCGTTCCGCGCGCGCTACCCACTGCGCCTCGATCTGCTCGTCGCTCAGCGGCGGCAGCTGGTTCGTGAACAGGGTCCGCGCGTACGCCTCGGTCTGCAACAGGCCCGGAATCAACCGGCATTCGTACGTGTACAGCGTGATCGCCGTGGTCTCCAGCTGAGCCCACCGCCGAAACCACGCCGCCAACCCCGGCTGCCGAGCCAGATGCTGAGCCGCCTTCGTCAGCGCCCCGGTGTTCCCCAGCACCGGCTCCGACCGCTCCGGAAACGTCGGATCCGGCATCCTCCGCCCCAACTCAAGCGAAGCCACCGTGTGCTTCGACAAACCCACCCGGTCCCCGAACTCCTCCCTGCTCAACCCCGCGTGCTCCCGCAGGGCCTGTACAACGGCCCCGAACGTCCGCAGACTGTCCGACGACTCCGGCTCACCACACTCGACCAAGGCAGGTCACCTCCCGCAGCAAATGGTCACGGTCAGTCACGCGTACTGTCCAGCCCGTAACCACGTACGCTCCCGCACCGTACGCGGCGTCCACCTGGTGAACTGCCCCGCACGGCCGCCAGATTGAGCGCATGCCAGTACCGCTCACCCAGCGCCTCAGTGCCACTCCCCGCGGCGCCCGCCTCGCCCGGCACCTCGCTCTGAACCAGCTGCATGCCTGGGGCATCCCGCACGGCAGTACGGCCTCCGACGTCGTCGCCGTGATCGTCGCCGAGCTGGCCGCCAACGCGGTCACCCACGGCCGGGTCCCCGGCCGGGACTTCGAGTTGAGGGTGTCCCTCCCGACAGGCGGCATCCGTATCGAGGTCAGTGACACCCGTACGGAGTCCCACCCTCCGAAACCCGGCGACGTACCGCCTCCGCACTCCCTCGACGAACACGGCCGCGGCCTCGTCCTCGTCGAGGCGCTGGCCGACCGGTGGGAGGTGGTGGAGCGGGACGGGGCGCCCGGTAAGACCGTCCGCGCCGAGGTCGATCTGCACGGCTGATACTGCGCGGACCATTGACGCGCAAGGGGTTCGATTCTACGGTCCGTTCGAACTTGCGAGCGCTGTTCGAGATATCGGCCATACATTGGCCGGATATCTGCCGACCTGTCACCCCCCACCGCAAGGAGGACCGCATGAGCCGCACCTCCCGCACCTCCCGCACCTCCCGCACCTCCCGCACCCTCCGCAGGCGAACCGCCCTGCTCGCACTCCCCACCGCCGCCCTTCTCGCCCTGATCCCCTCCACCGCGTCCGCGTACCCCAACCCCGGCCGCGTCACCGGCGACGTCGTCACCCACGACCCGACGATGATCCGCACCTCGTCCGGCCAGTACCTGCTCTACGCCACCGGCGGTGGCATCGCCAACAAGACGTCCAGCGACCGCACGGCCTTCAGGAACGGCGGTGACGCCTTCTCCAGCCGCCCGAGCTGGTGGCGGAACTACTCCTCCGTGCCGGAGGCCTGGGCGCCGGACATCTCGTTCCACGGTGGCAAGTACCTGATGTACTACTCCGTCTCGAAGTTCGGCTCGAACACGTCCGCCATCGGTCTCGCCACCTCCACCACCGGCCGGCCGGGCAGCTGGACCGACCAGGGCACGGTCTACACGTCCAGCTCCTCCAGCGACTACAACGCCATCGACCCGAACCTCTTCGTGAACGACGACGGCAAGTGGTGGCTGTCCTTCGGCAGTTGGTGGTCCGGGATCAAGATGATCCAGATCAACCCCTCCACCGGGAAGCAGCTGGGCTCCAACACCACCCGTTACTCGCTGGCCTCCCGCCCCACCGGGACCAAGGCCGTCGAGGCGCCCTTCATCGTCAAGCGGGGCGGCTACTACTACCTCTTCGCCTCCTACGACACCTGCTGCGCCGGAACGAGTTCGACCTACAAGGTCAAGGTCGGCCGCGCCACCAGCGTCACCGGGCCGTACACCGACAAGAACGGCGTCTCGATGATGAACAACGGCGGCACCCCGGTCCTGGAGTCGCACGGCAGCGTCATCGGTCCTGGCGGCCAGTCGATCATGAACGACGTCGACGGCGACCTGATCGTCTACCACTACTACGACGGCAACGACAACGGCACGCCCAAGCTGGGCGTCAACCTACTGAACTGGAGCACCGGATGGCCCGTCGCCTACTGACCCTGCTGGCAGCCCTGCTGCTGGCCCTCTCGATCGGCCAGCCCTCCGCCAGTGCCGCCTCGTTCGCCAATCCCGTCAAGTCGGTCAAGGGCGCCGACCCCTGGATCTCGTACCACGACGGCAACTACTACCTGGTGACGACGAGCTGGACCGACGTCATCACCATCCGCAAGTCCACCACCCTCGCCGGCCTGGCCACCGCCCCCAGCGTCCAGGTGTGGCAGGGCGACGCCGCATCCCGCTGCTGCAACATCTGGGCCCCTGAGCTGCACTTCCTCAACGGCCGCTGGTACCTGTACTACGTCGCCGGGCAGAACATCGCCGACTACAACCCGACCCAGCGCAGCCATGTGCTGGAGAGCGCGGGCTCCGACCCCATGGGGCCGTACACCTACAAGGGCCGGCTCAACTCCGCCTGGATGCTGGACCCGAGCGTCCTGAACGTGGACGGCCGGCTGTACATGCTCGGCAGCGCGATCACCGGCGGCACCCAGAACCTCGTCATCGCGCCGATGTCCAACCCGTACACGGTCAGCGGCTCCTACTCGACGATCTCCAGGGCGACGTACGACTGGGAACGGCAGGGCGGCACGGTCAACGAGGGCGCGGAGATACTCCAACGCGGCGGCCGGACCTTCCTCATCTACTCCGCCAGCGGCTGCTGGACCCCCGACTACAAGCTCGGCCAACTGGAACTCACTGGCTCCGACCCGCTGGCCGCCGCCTCCTGGACCAAGAAGTCCACGCCCGTCTTCCAGCGCAATGACGCGAACGGCGTCTACGGGCCCGGCCACAACGGCTTCTTCACCTCGCCCGACGGCCGCGAGAACTGGATCGTCTACCACGCCAACGACAGCGCGAGCGAGGGCTGCGACAACGGGCGTACGACCCGGGCCCAGAAGTTCACCTGGAACGCCGACGGCACCCCGAACCTCGGCACCCCGGTCCGTCTCGGCGCCTCCCAGACCGGCCCCTCCGGGGAACCCTCCACCGTCTCCACCACCTACACGATCACCAACCGCAACAGCGGCAAGTGCCTGGACGTGTCCGGGAGTTCGACCGCCGACGGCGCCAACGTCCAGCAGTGGGCATGCGGCGGCGGCAACAACCAGAAATGGCGCCTGGAGGACCTTGGCGACGACACCCACCGACTCGTGAACGTCGCCACGGGCAAGGTCCTCGACACCGAGAACTGCTCCTCCGCCGACGGCGCCGACCTCAGGCAGTGGTCCTGGCTGAACAACACCTGCCAGCGTTTCCGGTTCGTGGCCACCGACGGCGGCTACGTCCGGATCGTCAACCAGGCCACCGGCAAGGTCGCCGACGTAGCGAACTGCGGAACGACGGACGGCACGGACGTACGCCAGTGGTCCTGGTTGGGCAACGCCTGCCAACAGTGGCGCTTGAACCCGGCGTAGGACAGCCGACCTCCAGGGGCGCGGGGAACTGCGCGACCGGCCACAACGCACCCGCAGTCGCACACGGTCCCCGCCCCCACCCCACGGCCAGCAGGCGCTATCCGGTCTGCATCCCCGCTGCATTGGGCCAGCTCTGACTGTTGGGCCACCCGGTGGCCGGCGCCGGCGCCAGCCCAGGAGGCGGCCCCGTGGTACCCCGAACCTGCGCAGCCGTAAGCCCACCCCGAGCCGGCACCCCGGGCGGCGTGGGCCCCGGCGGCACCACCGCAGCGGCCGGCGCCACAGGCGACGGGAAGGGAGTCGGGGCGGGCGCGGGCGCAACAGGCGCGGGCGCCGGCATCGGGGCCGGAGCGACAGGCGCGGGCGCCGGCATGGGCGCCGGCATGGGCGTCGGCATGGGCGTCGGCGTCGGCATCTGCGCGGCGGCCGGCTGCGGCTGAGCCGCCGCAGGCATCGCCGCACCGACTCCCATGGCTTGCGCGGCGAGGCCCTGCATGCCGGAGCCGTTGGTGGAGCTCACCAACCGGTCCACGGCCGCCGTACCCGAGCTGTAGTTGGTCCCTGTACCCAGCTCGGGTACGGCGGCTCCCCTCCTGGACGTCCCGTAGAGCACCTGTTCCAGAGCGGACACCAGGCGACGCACGTCCACCTGGGGGCGCACCACGAGTCGCAGGAAGCGGCTGGACGAACCGATCTTGTTGCCGCACTCGCGGACCAGGATCCGGTGCTCGGTGAGCAGCCGGTCGCGGACCACGGTGCCTTCCGCGCCCACGGGGAGGCGCACGAAGAGGAAGTTGCCCTGGGAGGGGTAGACCGTCAGGCCGGGCAGTGCGGAGAGCTGGCTGGCCATGTCCAGGCGGTCCTTGCGAACCTGGTGCAGGCTCTGCGCGTACTCGGCGCCGTGGTTCTTGAGCATGAACACCACGTGCTCGGCGAAGGCGTTGAGGTTCCACTTCGGCAGCATCGAGCGGACCATCCCGGCCAGGGCCGGGTTGGCGACGAGGTAGCCGAAGCGGATGCCGTGCAGACCGAAGTTCTTGCCGAGGGAGCGCAGCACGATGACGTTCGGCCGGATCATCGCCTCCTGGACCACCGACGGGTCCTGCTCGGCGTCGGCGAACTCCAGGAAGGACTCGTCGACGATGACCAGGTCCAGGTCGGCCATCGCGTCCATGAACTGCACGAGCGCATGCTTGTGGAGGTAGCCGCCGTCGGGGTTGTTCGGGTTGCAGATCACGGCCACCCGGGTGCCCCGGGCGCGGATGAACTCGGCGTACTGGGCCAGGTCCAGGGCGAATCCGCTGGACTCCTGGAGCGGGAACATGTCGACCCGCTTGCCGGTCTCCATCGGCTGGTCGGTCCAGCGGCCGAACGTGGGGACGGGGACGGCGAGGGACTCACGGACCAGGAGGTGGTCGATCCAGGTGATCAGCTCGGTGGAGCCGTTGCCCATCGCCACGCACTGCGGCGGGAGCTGGAGGAGGTTGCACAGTTCGGCCGTGATGGTGTCGGCGCTGCTCGGGTAGTACGTGATGATGTCCCGCAGCCGCGCCCCCATGTCCTGGAACATCTCCGGCGTCGGGAAGTACGGGTTGCAGGGAATGCAGAAGTCCACCGGACCGGCCCCGTCGCCGCCCTCACGCGTCAGCGCCGCCATCGACGGGCTGTGTGCCGCGGTGCTGCGGAACAGCGAGGTGACGTTGTCGGCCATGGAACCTCCGTATGGGGCGGACCCGGCGGGGACGAGGCGGGTCCGTCGTCTTTGGGTGGCCCGCGCGGGGGAGCACGGGCCGCCCTTACATACGGAGGCTGGGGTGGCGCTGTTCAACCCCTGGGAAATCGGTCAGAACTTGTGTGCCATCTGTGAAGAACCGTCAGAAAGGACGGTTCGACGGGCTCAGCAGCTGAACGAGTGCACCGTCGTCGAACGGTATGTCTGACCGGGTCGCAGCACCGTCGAGGGGAACGACGGCCTGTTCGGCGAGTCCGGGAAGTGCTGCGTCTCCAGGCAGAGCGCGTCGCCCTGCCGGTAGGTGCGGCCGGACGGGCCGACGAGCGTGCCGTCGAGGAAGTTGCCGGAGTAGAACTGCAGGCCGGGCTCGGTGGTCGCCATCCGCAGGGTGCGGCCGGAGGAGGGGTCCTTGAGGGTGGCGACCCACTCGGGGCGCGGCGAGACGCCCTTGTCCAGCACCCAGTTGTGGTCGATGCCCTGGCCGTAAAGGAGCTGCTGGTGGGCCTCGCGGAGGTGCTCGCCGATGCGCTTGGTGCGGCGGAAGTCGAAGGGGGTGCCGTCGACGGGGGCCGGCGCACCGGTGGGGATGAGGTCGGCGTCGACTGGGGTGTAGCGGGACCCGGCGATCTTCAGCTCGTGGTTCTCGATCGTGCCGCTGCCCTCGCCCGCGAGGTTCCAGTACACATGGCTGGTGAGGTTGACGACGGTGGCCTTGTCGGTGGTGGCCGCGTAGTCGATGCGCCAGTCGCCGTGCTTGGTGAGGGTGTACGTCACCTTCACCTCAAGGGTGCCCGGGTAGCCCATCTCGCCGTCGACGGACGTGTAGTACAGGTGCAGGCCGACGTCGGAGCCCTTGGCGAACGGCTCGACGTCCCACACCTGCTTGTCGAAGCCCTTGGTGCCGCCGTGCAGGCAGTTCACGCCGTCGTCGACGTCGACCTGGTAGGACGTGCCGTCCAGGGTGAACCGGCCCTTGCCGATGCGGTTGCCGTAGCGGCCGATCAGAGCGCCGAAGTACGGGCTCCCCGCGACGTAGTCCGCGATGTCGTCGAAGCCCAGCGAGACGTTGGCGTACTGGCCGCGACGGTCCGGGACCTCCAGGGACTGCACGATGCCGCCGTAGGAGAGGACCTTCATCCGCGTGCCGCCGTTGGCCAGCGACCAGCTGTGGACGTTCGTGCCGTCGGCGAGCTTGCCGAAGAGTTCCTTCACGGGTGCTCCCCGCCCTTCTCACGTGAAAGGGGGCCCCGCCCTTCGGCGAGGCCCCCTTCCGGTCCCGTCAGCTGCCGACCTTGCGCTTGTTCCACACGTCGAACCCGACCGCCGCCAGCAGCACCAGGCCCTTGATGACCTGCTGCCAGTCGGTGCCGATGCCGACGAGGTTCATGCCGTTGTTCAGCACGCCCAGGACCAGGCCACCGATGATCGCGCCCAGGACCGTGCCGACGCCGCCGCTCATCGACGCGCCGCCGATGAACGAGGCCGCGATCGCCTCCAGCTCGAAGTTGAGGCCGGCCTTGGGAGAGGCCGCGTTGAAGCGGGCGGCGAAGACCAGACCCGCCAGCGCCGCGAGCATGCCCATGTTCACGAAGATCAGGAAGGTGACCTTCTTGTCCTTCACACCCGACAGCTTGGCCGCCGGCAGGTTGCCGCCGATCGCGTAGATGTGGCGGCCGATGATCGCGTTGCGCATCACGTAGCCGAAGCCGACGAGCAGCACGCCCAGGATGAGCAGCACGATCGGGGCGCCCTTGTAGCTGGCCAGCAGCAGCGTCAGCGTGAGGATGGCGGCGCCGAGCGCGACCAGCTTCAGCAGGAAGAGGTTGAAGGGCGGGACGTCCAGGTCGAACTCCTGCTGCCGGCGGCGGTCGCGGAACTCCTGGAAGACCACGAACGCGATCATTCCGAAGCCGAGCAGAAGGGTGAGGTTGTGATAGTTGGTGTTCGGGCCGACCTCGGGCATGAAGCCGTTGGCGACCTTCTGCAGGCCCTCAGGGAACGGGCCGAGCGTCTGGCCCTCCAGGAAGATCTCCGTCAGACCGCGGAAGATCAGCATGCCCGCGAGGGTCACGATGAAGGATGGTATGCCGCCGTATGCGATGAAGAAGCCTTGGACCGCGCCCGCGATCGCGCCCACCGCCAGGCACAGAATCACGGCGACCGGCCATGGCAGATCGTTCTTGACCATGAACACGGCCGCCATCGAGCCGATGAACGCCGTCAGCGAACCGACCGACAGGTCGATGTGGCCCGCGATGATCACCAGCATCATGCCCATCGCGAGGATGAGGATGTAGCTGTTCTGCAGCACCAGGTTGGAGACATTGCGCGGCAGCAGCAGGTCGCCGTCGGTCCACACGGCGAACAGCGCCACGATCAGGCCGAGGGCGATCAGCATGCCGTACTGCCGCATGTTGCGGCGCATGCCGTCCAGCACCAGCTGGAGCAGACCGTCGCCCGCGGCCCCTCCGCTCTTGCCCGGCGGCGCGGGGGCCGGGCTCTTGGCGGTCACATCCGTGCTCATCGGGATACCTCTTTGTCCTTTGTCATCTGACGCATCAGCGATTCCTGCGAGGCCTCTTCTCGCGGGAACTCGCCGGTCAGCCGCCCCGCGGCCATCGTGTAGATGCGGTCACACATGCCGAGCAGCTCGGGCAGCTCGGAGGAGATGAAGACGACCGCCTTGCCCTGGGCGGCCAACTGGTCGATGACCGTGTAGATCTCGTACTTGGCACCGACGTCGATGCCGCGCGTCGGCTCGTCCAGGATCAGCACATCGGGACCGGCGAAGATCCACTTGCTGAGGACGACCTTCTGCTGGTTGCCGCCGGACAGCTTGCCCACCGGCTCGAAGACGGTCGGCGCCTTGATGTTCATGGACTTGCGGAAGCCCTCGGCGACCTGCCGCTCCTCGTGCTCGTCGACCACGCCCCGCTTGGCGACCTTGCCCAGCGCGCTGAGCGAGATGTTGCGGTTGATGGTGTCGATGAGGTTGAGGCCGTAGTGCTTGCGGTCCTCGGTGACGTAAGCGATGCCGTTCTTGACCGCCTCGGGGACGGTCTTCGTACGGATCTCCTTGCCGTCCTTGAGGACCGTGCCGTCCGCGTACCGGCCGTAGGTCCGCCCGAAGACGCTCATCGCGAGCTCGGTGCGGCCGGCGCCCATCAGGCCCGCGATGCCGACGATCTCCCCGCGTCGCACGGACAGTGACACATCGTCGACGACCTTGCGCTGCTGGTCGATCGGGTGATGCACGGTCCAGTTGCGGATCTCCAGCGCGGGGGCCGCGCCTTCCTCCGGCTCGTGCGGGGTGCGGTCGGGGAAGCGGTTCTCCAGGTCCCGGCCGACCATGCCGCTGATGATCCGGTCCTCGGTGGTCTCCGGCGCCTTCACATCGAGCGTCTCGATGGTCTTGCCGTCGCGAATGATCGTCACCGAGTCGGCGACCTTGCGGATCTCGTTGAGCTTGTGCGAGATGATGATCGAGGTGATGCCCTGCTTCTTCAACTCCAGGATGAGATCCAGGAGTTTGCCGCTGTCCTCGTCGTTCAGGGCCGCGGTCGGCTCATCCAGGATGAGCAGCTTCACCTTCTTCGACAGCGCCTTCGCGATCTCCACCAGCTGCTGCTTGCCCACGCCGATGTCGGCGACGCGGGTGTCCGGGTGGTCACCGAGCCCGACCCGGCGCAGCAACTCGGTGGCGTGCCGCAGGGTCTCCCTCCAGTCGATGAACCCGCCCTTGGCGTGCTCGTTGCCGAGGAAGATGTTCTCCGCGAGGGAGAGGAACGGCGACAGCGCCAGTTCCTGGTGGATGATGACGATGCCGCGGTGCTCGCTCGCCCGGATGTCCTTGAACTCGCAGACTTCCCCTTCGAAGAGGATGTCTCCCTCGTAGGTGCCGTGCGGGTGGACGCCGGAGAGGACCTTCATCAGGGTCGACTTACCGGCGCCGTTCTCCCCACAGATGGCGTGGACCTCGCCCTGCTGGACGGTCAGTGTGACGTCCGAGAGCGCCTTGACGCCGGGAAAGGTCTTGACGATCGAGCGCATTTCCAGGACGGGTCCCGCCATGGTCGTGCCTTCCAATCAGAGTGTGCCGGCGGTTACTTGAGGTCGCTTTCCTTGATGTAGCCGGAGTCGACGACCTCCTTCTGGTAGTTGGTCTTGTCGACGCTGACCGGCGTCAGCAGGTAGGCGGGAACGACCTTGGAGCCGTTGTCGTACGTCTTGGTGTCGTTGAGCTCGGGCTTCTTGCCGTTGAGCGCCGCGTCGACCATGTTCGAGGCCACCTTGGCGAGTTCACGGGTGTCCTTGTACACGGTCATCGACTGCTCGTCGGCGATGATCGACTTCACCGAGGCGACCTCGGCGTCCTGACCGGTGACGATCGGCCACGGCTTGCTCTTGGAGCCGTAGTCGTCCGACCGCAGCGCCGAGAGGATGCCGATGGAGATGCCGTCGTACGGCGAGAGGACCGCGTCGACACGCTCGCTCTTGTAGGCCGAGGTCAGGATTTCGTCCATGCGGTTCTGGGCCTTGCCGCCGTCCCAGCGCAGGGTGGTGACCTGGTTCAGCGCGGTCTGGCCGGAGCGGACGACGAGCTGCTTCTTGTCGATGTAGGGCTGCAGGACCTTCATCGCCCCGCCGAAGAAGTAGCGCGTGTTGTTGTCGTCGTTGGAGCCGGCGAACAGCTCGATGTTGAAGGGGCCCTTCTTGGAGCCGTCCTTCAGGCCGAGCTTCTCGACGATGTAGGTGGCCTGGAGCTCGCCGACCTTCTCGTTGTCGAACGACGCGTAGTAGTCGACGTTCTTGGTGCCGAGGATGAGGCGGTCGTAGGAGATCACCGGGATGTTGGCGTCGGCGGCCTGCTGGAGCACGTTGTTCATCGACTTGTTGTCGATGGCCGCGACGATCAGCGCCTTCACGCCCTGCGTGATCAGGTTCTCGATCTGCGAGACCTGCTGGTCCGGGTCGTCCTCGCCGAAGACCAGCGTGGTCTTGTAGCCCTTGGACTCCAGGTCCGCGACCACGTTCTTGCCGTCGGCGATCCAGCGCTCGGAGGACTTGGTCGGCATCGCGATACCGATGGTGCCGCCCTTGGTGTCCCCGCCCGCGTCCTTGCTGCCGCCCTCGCCGCTCTGGCCGCAGGCGGACAGGGTCAGGGCGAGGGAAGCGGCTGCGGCTATGGAGGTGAGTGCGGCTCTGCGAGTGCGCATGGTGGTCATCCTTGATGTGTGTGAGCAGGGCTCGGTCGGGCGGTGCGAGGACGCTTCGAGGGTTGAACGGTGGAGACCTCGGGCGTGTGGGATTGTGTTCGACCGCGTCGTCTTCTGTGAAGGGGGATTGTCCGGAACGTTATGCGGGAGTTTCGAAACGCTTCAGCGTCCCGGGCAGCCGTGAACCGAGAGGCGCCATGTCGCCGTCGGCTCCGTGCCGTGCGAGCAGGTCCAGCGCCAGGCGTCCGCGCCGCACGCGTTCCTTGGCGGTGGCCAGCGTCAGATCCCGCATGTGGTGGCCGTAGGGGTAGATCCCGGGGGCCTTGGAGAGCCCGAACTTCAGGTAGAGCGGTGCGCCGCGCCGGATCAGCTCGGCGACCTCGTACATCCGGATGTAGCCGCCCAGGTCGTCGGGGGCCTCGATGTACATGTCCATGGGGGCGGCGGAGACGCGGCGGATCTCGGTGAGGTGATCCAGCGTCAGGTCGCTCGGCACGTTGATCGAGTCGCCGCCGAGGTTCTCGTACACGGCGTACGCCGTCGGGTTGACCGGACCGATCAGCGCCGACACCTTGAACGTCGTGTCGGCCGGCAGGATCCCCGCGACCCGCGCCCGGTGCAGCGTCCACAGCACGCCCTCGTCGGCGACGAGGAGGCACTTCACGCCCAGCTCGGTGGCGCGTACGGCGTCCTCGACACACCCGGCGACGGCGTCGTGGCCCCGGGCGCGCAGCCCGCCGCCCTTGGAGTCGGTGCGGGTGGAGCCGCCGATGTCCCAGGTGCCGCGCGGGCCGGTGAACAGGCAGAGCTCGATGTCGCGCTCGGCGGTCGCCTCCACCATCTCGGTGATCTCGGCGTCGCTGAGCATCCAGATGCCGCTGCCCTGGCTGATCCGGTGGACCGGCACATCGAGCCGCGAGGACTCCTTGAGGACCACGGCGAGCGCCTCGGGTCCCTCCACGGAGGGAACCTCGGTGCGCCAGCGGCCACCGCCGGGGAAGGTGTGCGGGGAGGCGTCGGAAGGGTCGAGGGCGGGCGCGCCCAGGCCGAGCGCGGTGAGCGCCTGCTCGCCGGGGCGGCGCGGCGTCTGAGCGTTGGTGTCGGTCACAAGCTGTCCTTCATGTTCGATATTTCGGACGAGGGTCGCGGCTCTGGTCGTGCGGGGCTTTGGGTGTACGCCGGTACGGAGTCGTCAGGTACCCCGTACCGGCGTACGGCTCAGGGGTGTGTCATGGCCGCAGCAGGACCTTTCCGACCTTCGGGTCGCCGGACCCGACCAACTCGATGGCCTGCGCGAACTCCTCCAGCGGCAGCTCGTGGGTGACCAGCGGCAGCGGGTCGAGGAGTCCCGCCCCGAAGACCCGCACGGTGTGGGCCCAGGCCTCCGGCGCCGCGCCGAACACGGTCTGCACCTCCAGCTGCCGTACGACGAGATCGGTCGGGTCGAGCCCGTCCGCGCCCGGCGCCGGGATGCCCGTCAGGATCAGCCGTCCACCGCGGCGCAGCAGGGCGGCGGCGGTGCGCGCCGCGTCCGCGGACCCGGCGGTCTCGATGACGACGTCGAAGTCGCCGGGAAGTTCCTCGTCCTTGGTGCGGAAGTCCGTGGCGCCGAACCGCTTCGACAACTCGGCCCGGTCCGGCCGCGTCCCCACGACGAGCAGCTCGGCCGGCGAGCCCGCCTTCAGGAACTGCGCGGCGAACATCCCGAGCGTGCCTGTGCCCACCACGGCCACCCGCTCGCCCGGCACCGCGTTCGCCTTGAGCGCGGCGGCCGCGATGCACGCGGCCGGCTCCAGCAGCGCGGCCGCCGTCAGATCGGCGTCGTCCGGCAGCACGTGCAGCAGCCGGGCCGGAAGTGTGAGCGTGGTGGCCATGGCGCCCGGCTGGGTGAAGCCGGTCTCCTCGTAGCCCGCCGTGCACAGGGTGGTCTCGCCCGCGTGGCAGCGGTCGCACACCTGGCAGTTGCGGAAGCCCTCGCCCACGACCTTGCGGCCCACCAGGCTCGAAGGGACGCCGTCGCCGACCGCCGCCACCGTCCCGGACCACTCGTGGCCCGGGGTGAGCGGATAGCGGACGTACCCCTCCGGCCGGTTGCCCTGGAAGACCTCGCGGTCACTGCCGCAGATCCCCGAGGCGTGCACCCGGACCAGGGCCTCGCCCGCTTCCGGCTGCCGGGGCTCGTGCGGGACGAGCCGGTGCTCGCCCGGGGCCTCGATCACGACGGCGGTGCTCACTGGGACCCCCTGGGGCCGGGCCGGCGGGTGTGGGCGCTCACTCGGTGCCCTTGGGCTTGCGCTGCTCCCAGCCATCGGCCCACAGGTCGAACCGGGCCTGCTGCTGCGGGAACTCCGCGGCGGCGTCGACGTCCAGCTCCACACCGAGACCGGGCTCGTGGGAGAGGTGGAAGCAGCCGTCCTCGGGGTTCACCTGAGGGGCGCCCTTGACGACCTTCTTGATCTCCGCGTCCGCGAAGTCGTTGAAGTGCTCAAGGATCTTGAAGTTGGGGGCGGTGAAGCCGACCTGGAGGGAAGCGGCGGTCAGCACCGGCCCGCCCACGTTGTGGGGCGCGACCAGCATGTAGTGCGTCTCGGCGGTCGCGGCCAGCTTGCGGGTCTCCCAGATGCCGCCGATGTGGCCGACGTCCGGCTGGATGATGTCCACGGCCTGGCTCTCGAAGAGCTCCCGGAACTCGATGCGATCGTGGATGCGCTCACCCGTGGCGACCGGCATGTCGACCTTGGCGGCGACCTTCTCCAGCGCCTTCAGGTTCTCCGGCGGCACCGGCTCCTCCAGCCACGCGGGCTTGAAGGGTGCCAGCTCCTTGGCCAGGCGGACGGCGGTGGCGGGGGAGAACCGGCCGTGCATCTCCAGCATCAGTTCGGCGTCCGGGCCGATGGCGTCGCGCACGGCCTCGATCAGGGAGACCGCGTAGAGGCTCTGCTCGTGGTCGAGCTCGAAGTGGCCGGTCCCGAACGGGTCGATCTTGAGCGCCCGGTAGCCGCGCTCCATGACCCCCTGGGCAGCCTTGTGGTAGGCCTCGGGCGTCCGCTCGGTGGTGTACCAGCCGTTGGCGTACGCCTTGACCTTGTCGGTGACCTTGCCGCCGAGCAGCTGCCAGACCGGCACGCCGAGCGCCTTGCCCTTGATGTCCCAGCAGGCCATCTCGATCACGGCGATACCGGACATCACGATCTCGCCGGCCCGGCCGTAGTCGCCGTACTTCATCCGCTTGACGAGATCCTCGACAGCGAACGGGTCGGAGCCGAGAATGTGATTGGTCTTCGCCTCGTGCAGATAGCCGAGTAGCGCGTCGGTGTGGCCCAGCATGCGGGTCTCGCCGACGCCGGTGAGCCCCTCGTCGGTGTGCACCTGGACGTAGGTCAGGTTCCGCCACGGCGTTCCGACCACGTGTGTGCTGATTCCCGTGATGCGCACGGTACTCCCTGTCCTCTTCGGTCTGTTCGATATTTCGGCACTCGTTCGAAATGCTGTCGCGACAGTAGGGACGACCACATGCGAGTGTCAATGGGTCTACAAACAACGGTTTCGATGTGACGGCGGAGGCGCCCGGCGCGGCGGATGCGAAGGGGTGTGCCACGAGGTCCGCGGACTCTTCAAGGGTGCGCGCACGCCTCCCCTGGTGGGTACTCGGATCGCTCCTGACCAGCTGGAACGCCCCCGGCCGCGCAGTCCGCGCCACCCGTCGCGTTATTCAACCGTGACGACTTGTCTGGCGCAGCCCTCTTGACCGGCATGAATTGTTAGCGCTCACAATACGTCGGCATTCACCAGTCGGCCCCTACGGCATGCAAAGGAGGTATGAGCGTCGTGTCAGCAGTGCTTCAACTGGCCTTCCCGCCCCGTGCCGTTGGCCCTTCCGGACCACCGGCATGACGCGGCCGGCGCCGGACCACCGGCCCTCGGTGCGGGTCTTATCGGCAGACGACAGCCAAGGAGGTGCGGCTGTGACCCACTCGCAGCTTCGGCCGCCCACCATGGCCGACGTGGCACGCCAGGCCGGTGTGTCCCACCAGACCGTGTCCCGCGTGCTGGGGGACCACCCCAATGTGCGGGACGAGACACGCGCCAAGGTGCTGCGCGCGATCGAGGAGATGGGCTACCGCCGTAACTTCTCCGCACGGGCCCTCGCGACCCGGCGCACCCGGACCCTGGGTGTGGTCGCCCCCAACACCACGCTCTACGGTCCGGCCAGTACGTTGTTCGCGCTGGAGGAGGCGGCGCGCGCCGAGGGCTATCTGGTCTCGACGGTCAGTCTGCGCAGGCTGACGGTGGAGACGCTGTCCGAGGCGCTGGACCGCCTCAGCGAGGGCGGGGTGGAGGGGGTCATCGCCATCGCCCCGCAGCGGTCGGCGGTCGAGGCCCTCGCCGAACTGCGCCATCCGTTCCCGGTGGTGGCCGTGGGCACCGGCTCGGGCGCCGAGGTCCCCAGCGTCAACGTGGATCAGAAGCTGGGCGCACGGCTGGCCACCGGCCATCTGCTCGCCGCGGGTCACCGTCGGGTCTGGCATCTCGCCGGGCCCGAGGACTGGCAGGAGGCGGCGGACCGGGTCGACGGCTGGCGGGCGACCCTCGAAGAGGCGGACGTGGAACCACCGATGCTGCTGCGGGGGGACTGGGGCCCGCTGTCGGGCTACCGGGCCGGCCAGGAACTGGCGGGCTGGGTGGGACGCGGCCTGACCGCCGTCTTCGTCGCCAACGACCAGATGGCACTGGGGGTGTTGCGGGCGCTGCGTGAGGCGGGCGTGCGTACGCCCCAGGACGTCGCGGTGGCCGGCTTCGACGACATTCCCGAGTCGGAGTTCTTCGCCCCGCCACTGACCACCGTCCGGCAGGACTTCGCGACGGTGGGCAAGCGGAGCATCGCCCTGCTGCTGGACCTGATCGAGGGCCGTACGCCCTCCGGGACGTCCCAGGTCTCGATCGAGCCCCAACTCGTCGTCCGCGCAAGTACGTTCCCGTACCTGCCGCAACCGGGAGCCGCTCCCGGCTGACGCCGCACCACCCGGTCGCTTTTCGCCCTTTGGGCAAGCGTGCCCGATATTTCGAACGATGATCGACAGGCTGGACGCAGTGCAGCCCGTCCACACGAGTACTCACCGAGTGCTGAGTACCGAGTACCGAGTACCAGCGGTCCATCCCCGGACCGGCTCTTCGAAGGAGAAGACATGCTCAACAGACGGAACTTCCTCACTGCGGCGGTCGGCGTGGCGGCCACGGCCGGTCTGGCGGCCTGCGCCAAGGAGGACGGCTCCTCCTCCGCCTCCTCCGGCGGTGGCAGCAAGGCGATCACCCTCGGCTTCTCCCAGGTCGGCTCCGAGAGCGGCTGGCGCAGCGCCAACACCGACTCGGTGAAGTCGGCCGCCAAGGAGGCGGGCTACAAGCTGCAGTTCTCCGACGCGCAGCAGAAGCAGGAGAACCAGATCTCCGCGATCCGCAGTTTCATCGCGCAGAAGGTGGACGTCATCGCCTTCTCGCCGGTGGTCGTCACCGGCTGGGACGCCGTGCTCAAGGAGGCCCAGTCGGCGAAGATCCCGGTCGTCCTGACCGACCGGTCCGTGGAGAGCGACGAGTCCCTGTTCGTCACCCTGGTCGGCTCCGACTTCACCGACGAGGGCCGCCGCGCCGCCAAGATCCTGGAGAAGGTCCTGGAGAAGGCCGGCCACAAGGGCAAGGTGAAGATCGCCCAGCTGGAGGGCACCACCGGTGCCGCCCCCGCGATCGAGCGCGCCAAGGGCTTCAAGGAGGTCATGGACGCCGAGCACAAGGACGACTGGGAGATCGTCGTCAGCCAGACCGGTGACTTCACCCGCGCCGGCGGCAAGCAGGTCATGGCGGCCTTCCTGCAGTCCAACCCGGACATCGACGTGCTGTTCGCGCACAACGACGACATGGGCCTCGGCGCCATCCAGGCCATCGAGGCGGCCGGCAAGAAGCCCGGCAAGGACATCCTCATCGTCACGGTCGACGGCGTGAAGGACGGCTTCATCGCCATGTCCGAAGGCAAGATCAACGCGATCGTCGAGTGCAACCCGCTGCTCGGCCCCCAGCTGATGGAGGTCGTGAAGAAGGTCCACGACGGCGAGACGGTCGAGCGCTGGATCAAGACCAAGGAGAGCGACTTCATGCAGGACCAGGCCAAGGACGCGCTCCCCACCCGCAAGTACTGACCGGCCGCACCCACCGGCAGGGGGCCTCCGGCCGACCGAATCCCGGTCGGCCGGGCCCCGTGGGCCTGCAGCGGCTCGTTCAAGAGGAGCGCTGCCGTGACTCCGCCCCAGGTGGGGCTTCCAGCCCAAAGGCAGCCATCCAGACCAAACCGACCCCTTGCGGGCGTAACCAACCCAACACGGAATGAATTCCCCACCGGGCAAAGCCGGTGATCCCCTCATTAGGAGAGGTATGGCAGAGCCGCGGCCCGTCCTGGAGATGACGGGCATAGTCAAAGAGTTTCCGGGGGTACGGGCTCTGTCGGGCGTCGACTTCCGGCTCTTCCCCGGCGAGATCCACGCCCTCATGGGCGAGAACGGGGCCGGGAAGTCCACCCTCATCAAGGTGCTGACCGGGGTCCACACCCTGGACGGCGGCACCGTCACCCTCGACGGCAAGGCCGTGCGGATCGGCAGCCCGCTGGAGGCCCAGCACGCCGGCATCAGCACGGTCTACCAGGAGGTCAACCTCTGCCCCAACCTCTCGGTGGCGGAGAACATCTTCATCGGCCGTGAACCCACCCGCGCCGGCCGCATCCAGTGGAAGCAGATACGCAAGCAGGCCGCGGAGATGGTCGACCGGCTCGGCCTCGACATCGACGTGACGGCACCGCTGTCCTCATACCCGCTGGCCGTGCAGCAACTGGTCGCGATCGTACGGTCGGTGGGCCACGGCGACAGCGACGGCGAGGGCTCCGGCACCAAGGTGCTCGTCCTGGACGAGCCCACCTCCAGCCTCGACCGCGACGAGGTCCTCGAACTGTTCCGGCTGATGCGGCGCCTGCGGGACGAGGGCGTCGCGATCCTCTTCGTGTCGCACTTCCTCGACCAGATCTACGAGATCTGCGACCGCATGACCGTGCTGCGCAACGGCACCCTGGTCGGCGAGCACATGGTGGCCGACCTCGACCAGGTCGGGCTGATCGAGCTGATGATCGGCAAGGCCCTGGACCAGCTGGAGGAGCTGCACGAGCACCAGCTGCGCTCCGACGTCGGCGAGACGCTCGTCAAGGCCGAGGGCCTCGGCCGCACCGGCGGAATCGCCCCCTTCGACCTGGAGATCAAGAAGGGCGAGGTGCTCGGCCTCGCCGGACTGCTCGGCTCGGGCCGCACCGAACTGGCCCGGCTGCTGTTCGGCGCCGACCAGCCCGACAGCGGCAAGGTGACGGTCGCCGGCAAGCAGGTCTCGATGAGCGCCCCCAACGACGCCATCGGCGCCGGTGTCGCGTTCTGCTCGGAGAACCGCAAGACCGAGGGCCTGGTCCCCGACCTCACGGTGCGCGAGAACATCATCCTCGCCCTCCAGGCGTCCCGCGGCTGGACCCGGCCCATCCCGGCCACCCAGCGCGACGAACTCGTCGCCAAGTACATCAAGGCCCTCGACATCCGCCCCGCCAACCCCGAGGCCCGCGTCGGCCAGCTGAGCGGCGGCAACCAGCAGAAGGTGCTGCTCGCCCGCTGGCTGATCACCCAGCCGAAGCTGCTGATCCTCGACGAGCCCACGCGCGGCATCGACGTCGGCGCCAAGGCCGAGATCCAGAAGCTCGTGGTCTCCCTCTCCGAGGACGGCATGTCCGTGCTGTACATCGCGGCCGAACTGGAGGAGGTGCTCCGGCTCAGCCACACCATCGGAGTGCTGCGCGACCGCAAGCTCGTGGCACAGCTGACCAACGGGCCGGAGATCACCACCAGCAAGATCCTGGAGACCATCGCGAGCGGAGAGCACCAGTGAGTACCCCGGCAGTGACCACCCCCTCCCGCTGGCGAGCACTGACGCACCACCACCTGTTCTGGCCGGTCGCGGTCCTGATCGCGCTGCTGCTCGTCAACGTTCCCTTCACACCCGACTTCTTCGCGATCCGGATGGCGGACGGCCACCTCTACGGCAGCCTCGTATCGATCGTGCTGTTCGGCTCGCCGCTGATCCTGGTGGCCGTCGGCATGACCCTGGTGATCGCCACCGGCGGCATCGACCTCTCCGTCGGCGCCGTGGTCGCCATCACCGGCGCCCTGACCTGTTCGTACATCAGCGACCAGGCCGACCAGAACGCGCTGGCGGGGGTCTTCCTCGCCATGGGCATCGGCCTGGTGGCGGCAGTGGTCTGCGGCCTGTGGAACGGCTTCCTGGTCGCCCGGATGGGCATCCAGCCCATCATCGCGACCCTCATCATCATGGTCGCCGGACGCGGTGTCGCCCAGCTGATCACCGACGGCCAGATCATCACCATCAACAGCGAGCCGTACAAGCTCATCGGCGGCGGCTACTGGCTGACCCTGCCCTTCTCCATCTTCGTGGTGGCCGCCGTCGTGGCCGTCACCGTCGCCCTGACCCGCCGCACGGCGCTGGGCCTGCTCGTCGAGTCGGTCGGCGGCAACGCCGAGGCCAGCCGTCTGGTCGGCATCCGCTCCCGGCGCATCAAGATCATGGTGTACATGTTCTGCGCCCTGTGCGCGGGCATCGCCGGCCTGATGATCAGCTCCAACACCTCGGCCGCGGACGGCAACAACGCCGGCCTGTGGATCGAGCTGGACGCGATCCTCGCGGTCGTCATCGGCGGCACCTCGCTGCTCGGCGGCCGGTTCTCCATCGGCGGCACCGTGATCGGCGCCCTCGTCATCCAGACCCTGACCACCACGATCTACACCATCGGCGTGCCCACCCAGACCAACCTGGTCTTCAAGGCCGCCGTCGTCATCGTCGTCTGCCTGCTGCAGTCCCCGAAGTTCCGGGCCAAGGTCTTCGGCGCGAAGGGACGCGCCCGGACCACCGCCCCGGCGGAGCCCGCCACCCCGGCCGACGCCGCCCCGAAGATGGAGGTGTCGCGATGAGCGCGACCACCAAGACCCGCACGGCAGCGGAAGGCCGTACGCCGTCCACGCCGGCACGGGCGTCCGCGGCCGCGCGTCTGCTCGGTGACCGGCGGCTGCCCGTCCTGGTCACGGCCGGCCTGTTCCTCGCGATGTACATCGGCGGTCTCAGCCGCTACCAGAACTACGGTTTCGGTGAACCGCAGGTCTTCCTCAACCTGTTCATCGACAACAGCTATCTGCTGGTCGCGGCCGTCGGCGCCACCTTCGTCATCATGTCCGGCGGTATCGACCTGTCCGTCGGCTCGCTGATCGGCTTCACCACCATGTTCACGGCATGGCTGGTGGAGCGTCAGGGCCTGCCGCTGTTGCTGGTCATCCCGCTCGCCCTGGGGGTGGGCGCGTTCGGCGGCTTCCTCATGGGCTATGTGATCCACAACTTCGAGATCCAGCCGTTCATCGTGACCCTCGCCGGCCTCTTCCTCTTCCGGGGCCTCTGCCTGGTCATCAGCAAGGAGTCCATCTCCATCAGCGACTCCACGGTGAGCACCATGGCCCAGACCCGGGTGCCGCTCGGACTGGGGGAGCTGTCGATCGGCGCCATCGTGGCACTGGTCGTCCTCGCCGTCGCCTTCTACATCCTCCACTACACGCGCTTCGGCCGCCGGGTGTACGCGATCGGCGGCAACGAGCAGTCGGCGCTGCTGATGGGGCTTCCGCTGGGCGGCACGAAGATCGCCGTGTACACGGTGAGCGGCTTCTGCTCGGCGCTGGCCGGCCTGCTGTTCATGCTGTACATCCAGTCCGGTGACCCGCTGCACGCCGTCGGCATGGAACTCGACGCCATCGCCGCGGTCGTCATCGGCGGCACGCTGCTGACGGGCGGCTCCGGTTACGTCCTGGGCACCCTGTTCGGCGTCCTCGTGCTGGGCCTGATCAAGAGCATCATCCAGTTCGAGGGCACGCTCAGCTCCTGGTGGACGAAGATCGCCACGGGTGTGCTGCTGTGCGCGTTCATCCTGATCCAGCGGGCGATGACGACGCGCAAGCAAACCTAGGGCGGACCTGGGGACTTGGGCCGAGGTGGCCCGTCGCACGGAGTATGTGCGACGGGCCACCCGAGTTGCCTACGGGCCCGGCGCGGAGGATCGCGCCGAATAGTCGGGCTTGACCCCCACCGACCAAACCGGAAAGGCCAGTTCCGCACACAACCTTCACAGCAGTCGCTAGGAAAGGTGTGGGTCGGTTCCTTAGTCTTCCCGCGTCATGGACTACTGCCACCCGTGCCGCAGGCACCTCAACGGCGCCCTCGCCTGCCCGGGGTGCGGCGCCGCGATCGAAGAGCTGCGCATGCACGCGGGCGCGCCGGACGAGGCGTACCCGCAGCTGGCCGAGCGGGCCGAGTACGTGCCCGCGGGTGCTGAGGGCGGCCAGGGCTCGTACGAGGCGTACGAGGGGCAGTACGGGAGTGACGCGGGGCGGTACGGGGGCAGCGAGGGCGGGTACGGCGGCGGTACGGGGCACTACGGGGCCGATGCGGGGCAGTACGGCGGTGGAGAGTACGGCGGGGGCGAGTACGCCGACCGCCATGCCGACGCCGGCCACTTGGCGGAGGCCACGGAGGCCGCGGAGGCGGGCACGGATGCCGGTGAGGCGGCCGAGACCGCGCCGGTCGGCGGACGGGCCGCGCGCCGGGCGGCGCAGCGGCGTGGCCGCCGACGCGGTCACACCGAGCCCGAGGAGTACGCCGGGCACGAGGACGAGGACGACGAGTACGACGAGGAAGAAGGCGACCTGGACGAGGAGTCCGGGGCCGCCGGTGCCAGCCGTCGCGATCGCAAGGCCGCCGCGCATCGGCGTCGCCGCCGCCGGACCCTGCTGATCGCCGCGGGCTTCGTCCTGGCCGCCGGCGGCCTGAGCCTCGCGGAACTCGGCATGGACGCCCCGGGCTCCAGCCCGAAGCCGGCCGCCGCGGGGGACGAGTCGGCGGAGGGCGCGGCGTCGGAAGAGGTGACCGCGTCCCCCGCCGCGACGGACGGTGCGACCAGGACGGACGGGAGCGCGTCGTCGCCGGGTCCCTCGTCGTCCCCTTCGGCCTCGAAGTCGCCGAAGGACGAGGACGAGAAGAAGGACGAGGACAAGACCCCCGACAAGGACGGCCAGTCTCCGACCACCGGCAGCGGCGGCTCCGGCACGTCCGCCTCGGCCCCCACCACCACGTCCGATCCGCAGGCTCCGGCGCCGACCGCCGAACCGACCACGTCGGACCCGACCCCCGAACCGTCGCCGTCCGAGACGGAGTGCGACCGGTTCCTGTGGTGGTGCACCTGAGCCGGTCACTTTCCCGGTCCCCCCGGGTCGTAGGGGTCGTCGCTGACAAGGACCGTCTGAGAGACGTCGATGACCGTGCCGCCCGCGCGGACCGTCAGCCGCGGCCCCCGCGAGCCCCGGCCCGCATCACCTGTTCCGGGTGATCCCGGCGGAGGGCGGGCCTGTGACGATGCGGGCAAGGAGGTCCGGTCATGGCCACGCTGCACGACGCCCCGCTCTCCCCGACGACCGACGGCGCGCTCTCCCCGACCGAGCGCGCGGCCCTCGGCAAGGAGGCGCGCGCCCGTGTCCCGCGCTCCGCCCACGCCGTCTTCGAACCCGACCGGAAACGGCCCGACCCCCTCGACATCATCGAGCGGCAGTCCGCCACCCGCGTCCCCGAACTCGTCCCCGTCCGCTACGGCCGGATGCTCGAATCACCGTTCCGCTTCTACCGGGGAGCCGCGGCGATCATGGCCTCGGACCTGGGCGCGGGGCCGCACACCGGGCTGTACGCCCAGCTGTGCGGCGACGCCCATCTGCTGAACTTCCGGCTCCTCGCCTCCGCAGAACGCCATCTCGTCTTCGACATCAACGACTTCGACGAGACACTGCCTGGCCCCTTCGAGTGGGACGTCAAGCGGCTCGCCGCGTCCCTGGTGATCGCCGGTCGGGCCAACGGGTTCCCGGCCGGGAAGTGCGACAGGATCGTGCGCGCCGCCGTGGAGGCCTACCGCGAGCGCGTGCGCGAGCTCGCCGAGGCACGCACCCTCGACGTCTGGTACGCGCGCGACGACTTCGACCGGATCGCGGAGCTGCTGCCCGAACGGCCCGGCAAGGCGCAGGAGCGGCGCGCCACCCGCGCGGCGGCCAAGGCCCGCACCCGGACGAGTCTCCAGGCGGCCGCGAAGCTGACCCGGGTCGTGGACGGCACCCCCCGGATCGTCTCGGATCCCCCCTTGATCACCCCCCTCGCGGAGCTGCTGCCGGGCGCCGAGGGCGAGGGCCTGGCACGGACGCTGCGCACCCTCGTCAACGACTACCGCTCCAGCCTGTCCTCCGAGCGAAGGCACCTGCTGAGCCGTTTCCACGTGGTCGACATGGCCCGCAAGGTCGTCGGGGTCGGCAGCGTCGGCACCCGGTGCTGGATCATCCTGCTGCTCGGCCGCGACGACGGCGACCCACTCCTGTTGCAGGCCAAGGAGGCGGGTGAGTCGGTCCTCGCTCCCTACTGCGGGGCGAGCCCCTTCCAGAACCAGGGCGAGCGGGTGGTGACCGGGCAACGGCTGATGCAGGCCGCCGGCGACATCTTCCTCGGCTGGGAGCACGTCACCGGCATCGACGGCCGCGAACGCGACTTCTACGTACGGCAGTTGAGGGACTGGAAGGGCATCGCCAGGCCCGAGACCATGGACCCCGGGACCCTCGGCCTGTTCGCCCGCCTGTGCGGCGCCTCACTGGCCCGGGCGCACGCCCGCTCCGGCGACCCGATCGCCATCGCCGCCTATCTCGGCCGCGGCGACACCTTCGACCGGGCGCTGGCGCGGTTCGCCGGGGCCTACGCCGACCAGAACGCACGCGACCACCGGGAACTGGCCGACGCCGTGGCCGGCGGACGCGTCACCGCCCGGACCGAACCGGCGGCGTGACGCCTCACCCCCCGGGGGTGACGACGGGCGCGGCCTCGTGGATCAGGCTCGATGGTGTACGGCTGCGCGCCGCAGCCCGTCCAGGAAAGGGAGGCCGGACATGGCCACCACCAGCCGTCCCCAGCATCGGGAAGGAGCGCAGACCGCCGCCACCGGCCTGACGCTGTTCGCCGCGGTGATGCTGTTCATCGCCGGGATCCTCGATGTCTTCCGGGGAATCATGGGGATCGCCGAGGACGACGTCTACGTCTCCACCCCCAACTACATCTTCAAGTTCGACCTGACCAGCTGGGGCTGGATCAACCTGCTGTTCGGGGCGATCGCCCTGGTCGTGAGCTTCGGTCTGTTCACTGCGAAGACGTGGGCGCGGGTCGTCGGCGTCGGCATCGCGGCCCTGCTGCTGATCGCCAACTTCCTGTCCATCCCGTACTACCCGGTCTGGTCGCTCACGCTGATCGCGCTGTACGCGTTCATCATCTGGGCCCTGTGCGTGGTGAGGCGGGACCCGACCTCCTAGGGCGGCCGGCGTCCCCACGTTGCCGTGCCTCCTGCGCGGACACAGCCGTGCATCCGTCGGGGACGCCGCGGTAGCTCCTGTGGGGTGCTCCGCGCACGGCGATCCCGCTCGGGACCGTCGTGCGCGGAGCCTCGCCGTGCCGGGTCCGGGTCCGGGTGCGTGGCCGCCTTGCGTCAGGACACCCGCGAGGGGTGATGCCGCACGAGCGGGGCCCGGCGCAATGTGAAGCCGACGAGTCCCGAGTGCTCGGGCGCCGGCCGGCGGAGGTGATCATGGACTACCCCCTGCTCGACGTGTTCCTGACCATGCTCTGGTTCTTTCTGTGGATCATGTGGCTGATGCTGCTGTTCCGCGTCGTCGCCGACATCTTCCGGGACGACGCGCTCAGCGGCTGGGGGAAGGCTGGCTGGACGCTGCTGGTGTGTGTGCTGCCGTTCGCCGGCGTCCTCGCCTACTTGGTCGCCCGCGGGAGCGGGCTGGGCGAGCGCGAGCTGAGCCGGGCGCCGGACCAGGAGCGGGCCTTCCGGGCGTACGTCCAGCAGGCTTCCGCCACCGGAACCGGCACCAAGGCGGACGACCTGGGCAGGCTGGCCGCGCTGCACGACCGGGGCGCCATCACCGACGCCGAGTACGAGCGGGCCAAGGCGAAGGTGCTGGGAGTCTGACGCGGACCGTCACGGAGACACCATCGTTCGAGCGCGCCCGGAGAGCTGCCACGGACAGCGACACCCCACCCGCCGCGGGTGATGCCGTCGCGGGCCGACAGGCGCAGCGTGGAGGACATCAGGCTTGGAGCGCCGCCGTGGCGTCACGGCGGCCGGCATGTGGAGGCAACAGTGGACTATCCGCTGCTCAACGCGTTCCTGACCATGCTCTGGTTCTTCCTGTGGGTCATGTGGTTCGTGCTGCTGTTCCGGGTCATCGGCGACATCTTCCGCGACGACACCATGGGTGGCGGGGCCAAGGCGGGCTGGACGGTCTTCGTCTGTGTGCTGCCGTTCCTCGGCGTCTTCGTCTACCTGATGGCCCGTGGCCGCGGCATGGGTGAGCGTGACGTGCGCCAGATGCAGCGGCAGGAGGAGGCGTTCCGCTCCTACGTCCAGAAGGCGGCCGCCGAAGCCCCGGCGACCGGCGCGACCCAGGCGACCCGCGCGGACGAGCTGGCCAAGCTCGCCGGGCTGCACGACCACGGCGACATCACCGACGCCGAGTACGAGCGGGCCAAGGAGAAGGTGCTGGCGGGCTGAACGCCCTCGCGCCCCCGCCCACCTGCCCGCGCCCTCACTCCGGGATCCGGCGGACCTCCGCCACGCGCAGCCCCAGCGACTGGAACCGGACCAACAGGCCGTACAGATGCGCCTCGTCGTCGACCTGGCCGTACAGCACGGTGTGGGCGGGGACGACGAACGTCGTCAACTCGGGGAACGCCGTGGTCAGCTCGTCCGACATCTCCCCGTCGACGCGGATCTCGTAGCGCATGACCTCATGCTGGCCGCCCGGGTGCGGGGAGGCATCACCCGGGCGAGGTGACACGGCCCGGGCGAGGTCGGGCGGAGTTCTTCAGAGCAGGCCGAGTTCGCGGGCCCGGCGGACGGCCTCGCCGCGTCGGGTGGCGGCGAGCTTGCGGTAGATGTTCTTCAGGTGGGTCTTCACGGTGTTGGCCGACAGATGCAGGTCGGCGGCGATCTCCTCGGTGGACATGAGCTCGGCCAGCCGTTCGAGGACCTCGTGTTCACGCGCGCTCAGCGGCTCCGTCCGGGGCGGCGAGGCGGCCGGCCGCGACGCGAGCGTGCCGGTCAGCCAGGTGTGTTCCCGGGCGAGCGCGGGCCGGTGCCGCAGCAGCCGGCCGAGCCACGGCCCGGCCTGAAGGAACGGCCGCCTCAGCTGATGCGGACGGGCCGCCGCGAGGGCCCGCTGCACCAGGCCCTCGGCGGCCGGGGAGTCACCGATCGCCTCGACGACCTGCGCACGGGTCAGCAGCAGCCACACGTCGACGGCCGGCCCCTGGTCCCGGGGCTCGGGGAGTGCGTCGAGGATGCGCAGCGCCCGGCCGGCGTCGCCCGCGGCCACCCGGGCCCGGGCCTCGGCCGCCCGGCTCTCCGGGCTGTGCAGCGGCTGTTCCTCGAAGACCTTCACCGCCGCCTTCGGATCGCCGTCCGCCAGATGCGCCGCGGCGGTGGCCATGGCGATGCGGTCGCTCACCCACGGGGAGTGCTCGGCGGAGACCAGGGGCTGCCTCGTCATGTCGTCGAGAGCCGGCAGCGCCGCCCGGGAGTCACCCCTGGCGACCAGCAGCCGGGAGCGCAGGATCGCCAGCTCCACGGCCACGAGGGGATCGCGGGCCGCGGCGGAGGTGGCGGCCGCCTGGTCGAGATGCTCCTGCGCGGCCGTCAGGTCGTCCCGGTCGACGGCGACCGCGGCCAGCACGAGCTGGGCCATCCCGGTGCGGTACGACACCGGCAGCCCCGACCGCTCGGCCTCCGCGACGGCGCCCCGGGCATGCGCCTCGGCCTGGCCGGGCCGGCCGTGCAGGAAGTCGATCAGTGCCAGCCGGCCGAGCGCCTCGTGCCGGGGGGACGCCGTCGGCAGCCCCTGGGCGGCCTCGACCGCCGTGGACAGCGTGACGCGCGCGGCGTCGAACCGGCCCGCCCACAGCTGGGCCGAACCGAGGTCGGTGAGCATCAGGGCCGTCAGCTCCGGACTGCGCTCCAACCGGTCGGCGGGCAGGTCCTGTTCCGCCTCCGCGGCGTCCCGCGCCGCCGTCTCGGCCAGGTCCGCCGAGCCCACCACCCGGGCGGCCAGCACCCGCAGCACCGCACAGCTCAGCCGGACGGCCGCGGCGTCGTCGGTGCCGCGGTCGGGCAGGTTCTGCTCCGCACGCCGCAGATACGTCACACCCCGGTCGACGTCGTGGTGGGCCAGCTCGCGCGCCGCGCGCACCAGGTCGGGCGCGGGGCCGGACGCGTCCGGCGCCATCTGGGCGAACAGACCGTCCAGCCGCTCGGCGGCCAGCCCGGTCAGCAGCCGTCCGATCGCCAGATGGTCGACGAGCTCGGCGGCGGCCAGCTCCCAGTCACCCGCGTCCGCCGCGTGCCGCAGCGCCTCGTCGAGCAGGCCCGCCCGGCTCAGCCACTGGGCGGCCGTGCGGTGCAGCTCCGGCTCCAGGCCGGGGTGGCGCACCCGCAGACGCACCCGCAGGATCTCGGCGAAGAGCGAGTGCAGCCGGTACCACGAGTGGCCGAGGGGCTCGACGAACGCGTTCGCTCGCTGGAGCGCCTCCAGGACCGGCTCCGCGTCGTCCCGCCCGGTGAGGGCGTTGGCCAGGTCGGGGTGGGTCCGCTCCAGGATGCTGGTGCGCAGCAGCAGGTCCTGGGTCTCGGCGGGGTGGGCGCGCAGCACCTCGCCCAGCAGGAAGTCGGCCACCGTGCTGTGCCCGGCCTCGAAGTCGTCCAGGAAGCTCTCCGGGTCGTCGGCGCGCTGCGCGGCCAGCGCGCACAGCCGCAGCCCCGCCGCCCAGCCCTCGGTGCGCTCGGTCAGCGCGTGCGCGGCGTCGGCCGACAGCGGCAGCCCGTGCCGGTCCACCAGGGCGGCGGCCTCCTCGGCGCGGAAGGCCAGGTCGTCGGCGCGGATGTCGACGAGTTCACCGGCGGCCCGGTAGCGGTGCAGCGGCAGCAGCGGCTCGGTACGGCTGATGATCGCCAGGCGCAGTCCGTCGCCGGCGTGGCGGAGCACGAACTGGAGCTCGTCGGCGACCGCGGCGGATCCGGCCACCCGGTCGAACTCGTCCAGGACGAGGATCACCCGGCTGTCCCGTTCGTTCAGCCAGGCCGCGAGACGGGCCAGCAGTGAGTGGTCCACCTCGCCGGGCCGGGCCGGGCCGCGGATGTACTCGGGCACGATGATCCCGTGGTGCCGCAGGGCATGCAGGACGTACGACCAGAACACACCGGGCGCACTGTCCTGCGGTTCCACGGTCAGCCAGGCCACGGCCCCAGGTTCGCGGCCCGCGACCCAGTCGGCGACCAGCAGCGTCTTGCCCGCCCCCGCGGGCCCGTTGACCAGGGTCAGCGGCCGCCCCGCCCCCTCGTCCAACTGCTCGACGAGCCGCTCCCTGCGTACGAAGGTCCCCGGCACCGTCGGCACGGTCAGCCGGGCGGCGAGCACCGGGTCACCGTCCGGAGTCACCCCCGCCTTGACGGACCGCCCGCCACGCCCGTCAGACCCCTCATGGCTGCCCGAGCGGTACAACACCACGTTCCGATCCTCGCCCCGGGCCGGACCACCCGCAACCGGCGCCCCGGGCCCGCCCGCCCCCGCGCGCCTCTTCCGGATCATGCGGTCGTCGCGGGACCGCCCGGCACGCACGCTCCGTGTCGACTCCTCCGCCGCCGGCGCAGCCGCAAGGAACTGCTCGTCGCAACCGGGGATCAGGAAGATCCCCTCAGACGTCCACGCCCAGCATCCGCCGCAGCAGATCCCGCAGGGTCAGCCGCTGCGCCTCCGACAGCCCGGCCAGTGGCTCCCGGGCGAACCGCAGGGAGTCCCGCAGGCTGCGGGCCACCTGGCGGCCCTCCTCCGTCGCCGCCGCCAGCTTCACCCGGCGGTCCGCGGGGTCCGGGCGTCGCTCCACCAGGCCACGGGTCTCCAGGCGGTCCACGATGCCGGTCACGTTCGACGGCTCGCAGCGCAGCCGCTGGGCCAGCTTCCGCATCGGCAGCGGCTCCAGTGACAGCAGGCTGAGCAGCCGCGCCTGCGCGCCGGTGAGCGCGTGCTCGGCGGCGGCCTCCTCGTACTCCTCGTGGTAGCGGGCCACGACGGAACCGATGAGGTCCACGACTTCGAGGGTCAGCTCATCGGGACGCCGGGTCTTGGGTGGAGTGGCCATGCTCTCAGGGTACCCCCGTTACTTGACATCCTGAAATATTCAGGAGCATGGTTGTTTCATATGCTGAAGTAATTGCAGTGCGGCGCACCCGCAGTACACCGGAAGGGCACCCCCCATGATCAACCGCGAATGGCACCTCCTCTCCCGCCCCGTCGGCTGGCCCAAGGCCGATGACTTCGCCCTGGTCGAGGCCGAACTGCCGACCCCCGCCGAAGGGCAGGTGCTCGTACGCAACAAGTACCTCTCCGTCGACCCGTACATGCGCGGGCGCATGTCGTCGGCCAAGTCCTACGTCGCCCCGTTCGAGCTCGGCAAGGTCATGCAGGGCGGCGCCGTCGGCGAGGTCGTCGAGTCCAACGCCGAGGGGATCGCCGTCGGCGACCACGTCCTGCACTTCTTCGGCTGGCGCGAGTACGCCGCCGTGGACGCGAAGAGCGCCGTCAAGGTCGACCCGGACGCCGCGCCGCTCTCCACCTACCTCGGCGTCCTCGGCATGACCGGCCTGACCGCGTACGCGGGCCTGCTGCGGGTCGGTGCCTTCAAGGAGGGCGACGCGGTCTTCGTCTCGGGCGCCGCGGGCGCCGTCGGCAGCCAGGTCGGCCAGATCGCCAGGCTCAAGGGCGCCTCCCGGGTCATCGGTTCCGCCGGCTCGGACGAAAAGGTCAAGCTCCTGGTCGAGGAGTACGGCTTCGACGCCGCCTTCAACTACAAGAACGGCCCGGTCTGGGAGCAGCTCAAGGAGGCCGCCCCGGACGGCATCGACGTCTACTTCGACAACGTCGGCGGCGAGCACCTGGAGGCCGCGATCGGCGCGCTCAACCTCCGTGGCCGTGCCGTGATCTGCGGCATGATCTCCCAGTACAACTCGACCGAGCCGACCCCCGGCCCGCGCAACATGGTCAAGATCCTGCAGAACCGGCTCCGCGTCGAGGGCGTCCTGGTCGGCGACCACTACGACCTCCAGCCGCAGTTCGTGTCCGAGGTCGGCCCGTGGGTGGCCGCCGGCGAGTTGAAGTACCGCGAGACGGTCGTCGAGGGCATCGAGAACAACCTGGAGGCGTTCCTCGGGGTCCTGCGCGGCGACAACACCGGGAAGATGATCGTCAAGCTCTGACGCCTTCTGCTGATTTCCGGCATGCGGTAACTTCTTTCCGAAACCGTCGTCGATCGTGGGCGCGAGTCGCGGCGGACCGAGAAGGGGAAGACACCGCATGTCCATCCAGCAGACCGACGTCCTGTACACGGCCGTCGCCACCGCCGACAACGGTCGCGACGGCCGGGTCGCCACCGACGACGGCAAGCTCGACGTCGTCGTGAACCCGCCCAAGGAGATGGGCGGCAGCGGCGCCGGCACCAACCCGGAGCAGCTCTTCGCGGCCGGCTACAGCGCCTGCTTCCAGGGCGCCCTCGGCGTCGTCGCCCGCCAGGAGCAGGCCGACATCTCCGGCTCGACCGTCACCGCGAAGGTCGGCATCGGCAAGAACGACGACGGCTTCGGCATCATCGTCGAGATCTCCGCCGAGATCCCGAACGTCGACACCGAGACCGCCAAGGCCCTCGTTGAGAAGGCCCACCAGGTCTGCCCGTACTCGAAGGCGACCCGGGGCAACATCACCGTGACGCTCGGCTGACCCGGTCGTTGCCACGGGGAGGCCGCGCCCCTGGACGTGGGGTGCGGCCTCTTGGCGTTGGTCGACTTGGAACGCCGCGGGCAGCAACCGCCTAGGGGCGCGGGGAACTGCGCGACCAGCCGCCACGAGCCCGCACCCGCGATACGACCGAACCTCCCGAGCTCCTGGGCGCAGTGGGCGTCACGCGAGCGCCGCGCCATGCACCACCCGCACAAACCGCCCGTTCTCCGGAGCGGCCCCACCAGGAAACGCACACCGGCGCCGGGTATACCCATAAGCCAGCCCGGCGCGGGGATCCGCGAAGGCCTGCGACCCGCCAGCCCCACTGTGCCCGAAGGTCCGGGCCCCCAGGAACGGATACCACGTGTCCGCCGTCGCCTGAAAACCCAGCCCGTACGACTTGTGCGCCCGCGCCACCAGGTCGTACCCGGTCGAATGGATCTGCCCCACCTCGGCCACCGTGTCCGGCTTCAGCAGCGGCGGCCGCTCGTCCAGCTCACTGATCGCCGCCGCGTACATCCCGGCGAGTCCCCGCGCGGAGGCGACACCGCCCGCCGACGCCGGCCCGCTCGCACGCACGGCACGCGAGTTGGCGTAGTCCACCAGCTCACCCGGATCCGGCACATGCGTGTTGAACGCGATCGACGACAGCGTGTGCGGCCCCTGCGGCACCGCGTCCAGCACCGCCTGCTGCTCCGGCGTCGGCGCCATCGGCTGGACCGAGCGGAAACGCGGCTCCAGCTCCTCGGGCAGCCCGAGGTGGAAGTCCAGACCGTACGGCGCCCGCACCCGCTCCTCGTACACCTCCTGGAGCGTCCGGCCGGTCGCCCGCCGTACGACCTCACCCGTCAGCGCGCCGATGACGAGCGCGTGATAGCCGAAAGCCGTGCCGGGGCGCCAGAACGGCCGCTGGTCGGCGAGGCGTTCGGCGATGGCGCGGTCGTCGGCCAGCTCGTCCCGGGTGAACCCGGCGTCGAGCCCGACCAGCCCGGCCCGGTGGGAGAGCAGATCGCGCAGGGTCACCGAGGCCTTGCCCTCGGCGCCGAACTCCGGCCAGTAGTACGTCACCTTGCGGTCCGGTTCGAGCGTGCCGTCCTGGACCAGGAGCGCGACCACCAGATGCGCGGCGCCCTTGGTGGAGGAGAACACGCCGTAGAGCGAGCCGGCCTCGCAACCGTCACCGGCCCACAGGTCGACGACCTTCCTGCCGTGCACATACGCGCACAACTGGCCTTCGTAGTCGGGCCGCTCGCCCGCCACGAACGCGGCGAACTCCTCGCGCACCGCCTCGAAGCCGTCCGCCACGGTGCCGTGGATCCCTTGCGTCATCCGCTCTCCTCATCTGGTGCCACTGGCCTGCGCCATGCTGAACAACGCCCGTCCGACCTGGGCGAATTCCCCCTTCGGGTGATCCCGGAAGAGCGGCTCGGTGCCGAACAGGACGGCGCCCGGACCGCTGACCACCGACGCCCGCCCCGCCGCGTCCGCAGGCCCGCCGGAACCGTCCGGCGACGACCGCCAGTGCCCGGAGACCAACGGGTTCCCGGTGCCGTACACCTGCTCGACCCGCACTCGCGGACCCAGATCCGTGAACCACACGGGCGCGTACACGAACCCGTGGTCCGGAGTACCGGACATGAGAAGGCTGCCCGAGTTCCGCACCCGCACCACACCGTTGGCGTCCCCGTTGCCCTCGACCGGCTTCACCGCCAGCAGTCCCGCTGCCGTGCTCAGCTCGGCGCCGGTGATGCCCCGGCCGACGAGGCCGTGTCCGGCGAGGAAGGCGTCGAGGGCGGTGCGGGCGGCGGCGCCCAGGTCGCCGTACTCCACTCCCACCGACACGAACAGCACGTCCACCGACGACCAGTCGAACCCGGCGTTCAGCACGTCCGTCGACACCGGCGTGACCTCGAAGTTCATCTCCCGCAGCGCGAACAGCTCACCCGCGGTGACGGCGGCGGCGACCCGGGTGCGGTGCAGCGGGGCCGTGCCGGTGAGCCGTGTCGCGTGGAAGGCGACGTCGTACCGGCGGGCGGCCTGCGCGGCCTGCCGCCGCGCCGAGCCCGGCACGATCGCACTGCCGTCGGCGGCCCGGCGCGCCCGGACGCCGTCGCGGAGCAGGGAGTTGAGCGCGGCGACCTCGTTCGGGTCGTCGAGCCGCAGCCGCAGGTCGCCGCGCGGGGCGACGTACGCGACCGGGGACGCCGCACGGACCGGGCGCAGGAAACCGCCGTACGGCATCCGCGGCAGGGTCTCCACCGCCGCGCCCCACAGCCGGCCGAGGCTCCAGCCGGAGATGTCGTACATCGCCGACACCTTGTCGCTGATGTCCCGCCCGTCCGCGAGGAGCACGTTCGCGAGCCCCCGCTTGGGCTGGTGCATGTCGACGACGTACGAGCCCTTGGCGTACGTCCGGCCGCCGAGCCGGAAGGAGTGGGTGGCGCGGGTGACGCGTACGTCGTTGGCGAGGAGGTGGTCGACGAGGCGGGCGGCGGCCGTCGTGCCCGGCGCCGGAATGACGTAGGCGCGGGGGAAGGTGGTCGTGTAGACGTCCTCGGGGCCGATGCCGGGGACACCCGGGACGGTCGCCGGCGACACCGGCACCTGCGCGGCGCCCGCGGCTCCCCGTCGGAAGACCTCGATCTGGTCCGCGACCAGCGAGGCGCGCTTCGTCCGGACGAAGTCGAGGGTGGCGCGCAGGGCGGCCCCGGCGACGTCGACGTTGATCGCGGAGCGGCGGCGCAGTTCGGTGACCGGCAGGGTGTCGTAGACGGAGCCGTTCACCTCCATCGGGATCTCCACCGTGTGCGCGGCGACCGTGCCGTGGAAGGCCGCGTACTGCGGGGTGAAGACCGGCGGCCAGTCGTCCCAGCCCTCCTCCAGGTCGCGGAACGGGATCTGCGCGGGCTCGACCCCGTCCTTGCGCGGTGTGTAGCCGAGCCCGTTGACGGCGGCCTCCATGCCGAGGGCGTTGGCGTAGGAGTTCTTCAGGAAGAGGTCGTACTCGTAGTTCTCGCCGTGCGGGGGAGTGGTGGGCTCGATGAGCGTGCCGTTGACGTAGCCGTGCAGGTCGAGCATGACGGTCGGCTGCTTGGCCACCATGATCCGCCGCATCGCCCGCACCTCGGGCTGCGAGGCGGTGACGAAGTCCCGGTTCATGTCGAAGCCGTTCGCGTTCGCGCGGGTTCCGGCGATACGGCCGTCCGGGTTGGCGGTGACGTTGAAGTACAGGCGGCTGTGCGACAGCAGGTCACGCGTCTTGGCGTCCTGCGCGGTGGCCAGCCGTCGGATGAGCCGGAGGGAGGCGTCGGTGCCCTCCCATTCGTCGCCGTGGATGTTGTTGTTCACGAACACCGGTGCCTTGTACGCCCGCTTGATCTCGGGCGACCCGGCGGCCAGGGCGGGCGTCTTCTCGATGAGTTCGCGCATCCGCGCCTGCGCGCGGGCCTGACGGGCCGTCTCGGGGGCGGTGACGGTGACGAGATACAGCCGGTGCCCGCCCGCCGACCGCCCCGCGACCTCGACGCTCACACGGTCGCCGAGGCGCTGCAGGGCGTTCAGTTCGGGCGCGAGGGCGTGATACGGGGTGAGGCCCAGCCTGATCGACTTGTCGGCCGGGTTCACGGGTTCGGGGTCGAGGACCTGCCGACGGGGGTAGCCGCGGCCGTCGTCGCCGAGCGCTGCCTCCGGTGCGGTCCCGGCGGTGGCCCCGGCACCGGCGAGGGCCCGCTGGGCCGCGCTCAACGGCGCCCGGGCCACTTGCTGGTCGAGTGCGGCTTCCCGGTGGACCGGGGGCTGGGGTTGCGCCGCACCGGCGTTCGGGCCGAGGAGCAGGGAGCCCGCCGCGGTGACGGCGAGGGCGATGAGTGGAACGGGTCTCGCAGGAACGGTTCTCGTGTTGCGCACGCGTACCTCCTCCGGGATCTTCCTGAGATCGGTACGGCGAGGTGTACCTGTTCGACTCAACCGCAACAAGAGGGAGTTGGTGTCACCGATGCCCCGGATGGCGCATCTGCCTGCCCTGGGCCGCGGTGACCGGGCGCCGAAACGACCGTGACTGCCGTGTGACACGGCCCGACTAGAGTTCGGTCCATGCGCGATCTCGGGACCGGGTTCAGGTATCTCCTCAAGGGCCAGCGGTGGGTGGCCCGGCACGGCAAGCAGTACGGCTTCGGGCTGATCCCGGGGCTGATCACCCTGGTGCTCTACGCGGCCGCCCTGGTCGCGCTCGCGCTCTGGGGCGAGGACTTCGTCTCCTGGTCGACGCCGTTCGCCGACGACTGGTCGAGCCCCTGGCAGGGTCTCTTCCGCGGCTTCCTCACCGCCGTCCTGTTCGCCCTGGGCCTGCTCCTCTCCGTGATCACCTTCACCGCGGTCACGCTCCTCGTCGGCCAGCCCTTCTACGAGAACCTCTCCGAGAAGGTCGACCGGGACGTCTCCCCCGACGGCTCCGCACCCGAGTCCGGCCTGCCGCTCTGGCGCGAGCTGTGGATCTCGGGCCGCGACAGCCTCCGCATCGTCCTGCGCGCCGCCCTCTGGGGCGTCCTGCTCTTCGCCCTCGGCTTCATCCCGGTCGTCGGCCAGACCGTCGTACCGGTCCTCGGCGTCTTCGTCACCGGCTTCTTCCTCACCGAGGAACTCACCGCGGTCGCCCTCCAACGCCGCAGCGTCGCACTCCGCGACCGCCTCACCCTCCTCCGCTCCCGCAGAACCCTGATCTGGGGCTTCGGCGCGCCTCTCGCCGCCGCCTTCCTGGTGCCGTTCGTCGCGGTGTTCCTGATGCCGGGGGCGGTCGCGGGGGCGACGCTGATGTCGCGGGAGTTGATGGGGGAGGAGACCGTGGAGGGCGGGGGCCGGAAAGGCGCCGGCCCTTTTGACGAGGAGCCGGCGCACTCGGGCCAGTTCGGCGCCGGCCCGGACCCTTTCAGCCCGTCCGGCGTTTGAGGACGAGGCCGTTCAGGCCGATGGGGTCCAGGGGGCGGAGCCCCTTGGCGGGGTCGAAGGGGCGGAGCCCCTTCAAGGGATGGGACGGGTAGGGGCGGCGGGGGCGAAGAAGCTCCCGACGCCCCCACCGGGTCCCTACGAAGCTGACGTCGACTCCACCGCCACCCCCACGATCGCCCGCACCTGCGCCACGATGTCCAGCCGATTCCGCACGAACTCCGGATCCGTCACCGCCCCCGTGGCCGGATCGGAGTTACCCGCCCCGAACTGAAGCACCGGAGTGTGCACATGCCCACCCGGCAGGGTGTCGTGCAGCCCGAGCCGGTCCCGCAGCAGCGTCGCCCGATAGGCGATCTCGTTGGAGAGGTAGTCCCCACCGCCCCCGGCCCGCGCGGTGGACCCGGGCGTCGGCCCGTCCGGCCGGACGACGGCCTGCGTACCGCCCGCCGGAATCTCGGTGACGCTCGTGTTGTCGTACACGGGGAAAGGCCCGGTGTTCGCGGCCACGATCTCCGCGTACGGCAGGGTCGTCGACGTCCACTGCGGCTGCGAGGCCGGATCGGTCACCGGGACGGTCTCGGTCCGGCCGACATTCTCGTTGTCCCCGAACCCGCCCCGCCAGGCCCCGTTGGTCCGCTCCACGTCGAACCGCCCGACCCGCCCCTGACTCACGGTCGTGAACAGATCGACCTGCCTCAGATACGGCCGCAACGTCCGCTCCACCGTCCCCTCGGCGAAGTCCGACCAGCGCACCGGAAACACGGCGGTCTCCACCCGTACCGGCCCCCGCGCCGTCCGGATCACCGTCCCGTCGAGCGCGAGCGCGCTCGCCCCGGACGGATTGGAGATACGGATGTCATGGTCGAGGGTGAACGGATCGAACCCGGTGAGCAGGACACGCCGGATGCCCTTCCCCGACGGGTACCGGATATCGGTCTGCCCCCGAGAGCCCCGCTCCAACGCGTCCAGCAACGCGGCCCGCTGACCGTCACTCAGCCCGAACCCCGGCTCCCAGGTCTGCACCTCCCGTGTCATCGACAACCGGGCCCAGTACAGCGGCCGATCGTCGTCCCGGCTCAGGCCCACCCGTGGCCCACCACCACCCTTTTTGGGAAGCGCTTCGCGCCTGTTCGAATCGTCCGGCCCCCGCCCCTGCGCCCGCTCGACGGCCCTCCGCCACAGCGCCGACCCCTCGCGTACGACGAGACGCCGGGCCTGTGCGTAGGAGCGCGCGGCGGCGAGGCCGGCGGCGAACTCCTCGGTCTGGACGTCGAATCCGGAGCGGCGCAGGATCTCCTGCGGGACCGCCTTGTCGAGGCGCTGTTCCTCGACGGTCGGGGCGGCGGGGGCGGCTGCGACCTCGGCGGCGGCCGACCCGGACGTGGGGGCGGCGAGGCCGGCCAGCAGGGCCAGCCCGAGGACGCCGATCCGAACGCGTATGGAATTCAAGGGAGTTACGGTCCTTCCGTCACGGTGGGGGGTGAGGCAGAGCATGCGTCGTTGCAGGACGCCGGAAGTATCGCGTGACGGGAGTGGACTACGCCATGGCGTGGGAAAACCGGACCGAGAACCTCAGCCCGGGGCCACGTCGGTCGACCTCTCGCCCAGCAGGGCGAGGAAGTCCCGGAACGCCCCCGGCATGTCCACCGAGTCGGGGTCCAGCAGCCACTGGTACTGCAAGCCGTCCATGACGGCGACCAGCAGCGGAGCCGTACGCTCCGGGGTCAGTCCGTTCGGCAGCCGGTCGCCGTACTCGGTGCGCAGGACCTCGGCCATGCTCGCGCGGACGTCCGTGTACCGCTCGGTGAAGTACGCGCGCGCCGGATGCCCCTCCGTCACGCTCTCGCCGAGCAGTGCCGAGAAGGTCTGGATGATGCCGGGCCGCATCGCGTTGTACTCGACGAGCGAGGCCAGCAGGTCGATCCGCCACCGGGTGCCCGGCACGGCGTCCCACTGGTCCCGCTCCTGGAGCACGGCGACGAGCAGCGCGTCCTTGGTCGGGAAGTAGTGCAGCAGTCCTTGCTGTGTGAGCCCGACCCGCTCCGCGACCGCGCCCAGGCTCGCCCCCCGGTAGCCGCGCTCGGCGATCACCTCCAGGGCCGCCCGCACGATCTCGGCGCGCCGCGCCTCGCTTCTGACCCTCGCGTCCATGGCGTCACCGTACGACATCGACGAGGCTTGAATATAACGGCAGAGTAACGAAACCTACTGAGCTACAGGTACCCGGTGCAGGATGGAGTCAGGCACAGCCCCGGACTCAACGAGGAGGCACCGCGATGGCGGGAACCCGCACCCAGGCGGACGAAGCGCGCGAGGCGGTCGTCGAGGCAGCCCTCGCCGGCCTCGACCTCGACGCGAAGGCGCGGCTGCTGTCCGGGCAGGACACCTGGACCCTGCCCGCGCTCCCCGGGATCGGCCTGAGGTCCCTCGTGATGTCCGACGGCCCGATCGGCGTCCGGGGTGTGCGCTGGACCGCCGACGACCCCTCCGTGGCCCTGCCCTCACCCACCGCCCTCGCCGCCACCTGGGACCCGGAACTCGCCCGCAGGGCCGGGGTGCTGCTCGCCCAGGAGGCCCGCCGCAAGGGCGTCCACGTGCTGCTCGCCCCGACCGTCAACCTCCACCGCTCCCCGCTCGGCGGCCGGCACTTCGAGGCCTACAGCGAGGACCCGTACCTGACCGGCACGATCGGCGCCGGCTATGTGAACGGCGTCCAGTCCGGCGGCGTCGGCACCACCGTCAAGCACTTCGTCGCCAACGACGCCGAGACCGAGCGCTTCACCGTGAACAACGAGGTGAGCGCACGCGCCCTGCGCGAGCTGTACCTGGCGCCCTTCGAGATCATCGTCGACAACGCCCGCCCCTGGGGCATCATGACCGCCTACAACACGGTCAACGGCACGACGATGACCGAGCACCACCACCTGGTGAACGAGGTCCTGCGCGGCGAATGGGGCTTCGACGGCTACAACGTCTCCGACTGGATGGCCGCCCGGTCGACCGTCGCCGCCATCGAGGGCGGCCTCGACGCCGCCATGCCCGGCCCGCGGACCGTCTACGGCGAGGCCCTCGCCCAGGCGGTACGGGACGGGCGGGTCGCCGAGGCCAAGGTCGACGACGCCGTGCGCAACGTCCTGCGGCTCGCCGCCCGCGTCGGCATCCTCGACGGCGCCGAGCCGGCCGTCACCGAGCACCCCGGGCCCGTCGACGGCGCCGGCCTGGCCCGCGAGATCGCCCGCCGCTCCTTCGTTCTGGTCCGCAACCAGGACGCCCTCCCGCTCCGGCCGAACGCCACGGTCGCCCTCATCGGCGCCGCCGCCCGCGACGCCCGTGTCCTCGGCGGCGGCTCCGCCACCGTCTTCCCCGACCGGATCGTCTCCCCGCTCGACGGCCTCACCGCCGCCCTCCCCGACGGCACCCTGACGTACGCCGTCGGCGCCGACCCGAACACCGAACTCGGCGTCGCCGACAAAGGCTTCGACCTGCGCGCCGTGTGCCGGGACGCCGACGGGAACGTCCTCGGCACCGGCTCCGCCCCGGGCGGCCAGATCCAGTGGATGGGCGACGACCTCCCCGACGGCGTGACGCACCAGACGCTGCACACCGTCGAGCTGACCGGCATCTTCACCCCGCGCGACACCGGCGCGCACGCCTTCGGCATCAAGGGCATCGGCGCCTTCAGGCTCACCGTCGACGGCACCACGTACTTCGACGACGACCAGCGCCCCGCCAAGGACGACCCCTTCATCACCTTCTTCGGCGCCCCCGTCCCGCGCGCCCGCCCCGAACTCACCGCCGGCGAACCCGTCGAGGTCTCCCTCACCTACGTCGTCGAGTTCGCCGAGGACATCCCCATGAAGGTCGTCGCCTTCACGCTCTCCCACCAGGAGCCCCAGCGCGACGCCGACGAGCTGATCGCCGAGGCCGTCGAGGCCGCCCGGCACGCCGACACGGCCGTCGTCGTGGTCGCCACCACCGACCGCGTCGAGTCAGAGGGCTTCGACCGCACCGACCTGACCCTGCCCGGCCGCCAGGACGACCTGGTCCGCGCCGTCGCCGCCGTCAACCCCCGCACCGTCGTGGTCGTCAACTCCGGCTCCCCGGTCGAACTCCCCTGGCGGGAGGACGTCGCCGCCGTCCTGCTCAGCTGGTTCCCGGGCCAGGAGGGCGGCGCCGCCCTGGCCGACGTCCTCACCGGAGCGCACGAGCCCGGCGGCCGGCTGCCCACCACCTGGGGCTCCCTGGCCGACGCACCCGTCACCCAGGTCGTCCCCGAGGACGGTGAACTGCGGTACACCGAGGACGTCTTCATCGGCTACCGCGCCTGGGAGAAGGAGGGCCGCGCCCCGTCGTACCCCTTCGGGCACGGCCTCGGCTACACCGAGTGGACGTACGAGTCCGCCAAGGTCGAGGGGACCACGGTCACGGTCCGCGTCCGCAACTCCGGCGACCGTGCGGGACGCGAGGTCGTGCAGGTGTACCTGGCGCCGGGCGAGCGCGACGCCGACCGCCCGGCGCGGTGGCTGGCCGGATTCGCCGGGGTGGAGGCGGGGCCGGGGGAGACCGCCGAAGCGGTGATCGAGATCCCGCGCCGCGCTTTCGAGACGTGGGATGAGACGACCAATTCGTGGACCGTTGTGAAGGGTTCGTACGAGATCCAGGTGAGCCGCTCGATCGCCGACCGTCGGGTGACGGCGACGATTAACGTCTGAGCCGGGAGAAGTACCCCAGGAACAGCCCCGGCCCGGGTCCTGACGCCCGGGCCGGGGCTTTGGCCTCTCCCCGGCCCTGCGGGCTCAGCGGGCCGAGAAGCCGTACACCGTCTGTGAACGGAACACCTCGCCCGGGCGCAGCACCGTGGACGGGAACTCGGGCCGGTTCGGGGAGTCCGGGAAGTGCTGGGTCTCCAGCGCGATGCCGTCGCCCGGCGCGAACGGCTCGGTCAGATGGTCGGCCGTGTACAGCTGCAGCCCCGGCTCGGTGGTCGCCACCGACAGCACCCGCCCGGTCGACGGGTCGTACAATTCGGCGACCTCCTGCGCACTCCCCGTCACCCCCTTGTCGAGCACGAAGTTGTGGTCGTACCCCGCACCGACCTTCCGCGCCTCACGGAA
This sequence comes from Streptomyces sp. NPDC028907, assembly GCF_055564995.1. Classification (NCBI taxonomy): domain Bacteria; kingdom Bacillati; phylum Actinomycetota; class Actinomycetes; order Kitasatosporales; family Streptomycetaceae; genus Streptomyces; species Streptomyces sp. NPDC028907. The sequence continues at coordinate 859,752 of NZ_JBVHVE010000001.1, read as the reverse complement.
GTCGAACCGCGTGCCCGCGACCTCCGCCGGCGCGCCGGCCGGAATGAGGTCCGCGTCCACCGGGGTGAACCGGGAGGCGGCCAGCCGCAGTTCATGCCCGCCCGCGCTCCCCGCCCGCGACCCGGCCAGATTGAAGTAGCTGTGGTTGGTCAGGTTCACCACGGTCGGCGCGTCCGTCACCGCCTCGTACGCGATCCGCAGCGCCCCGTCCGCGTCCAGGGTGTAGGTCACCGAGACGTCCAGACGCCCCGGGAAGCCCTCCTCGCCGTGCGGACTGACCCGGCTGAGCCGCACACCGTGCTCGACCGGCGCCACCTCCCACACGCGCTTGTCGAATCCGCGCCCGCCGCCGTGCAGGGAGTTGGGCGGATTGTTCGGGTCGAGCGCGTACGTCAGACCGTCCAGCGAGAACCGGCCGCCCGCGATCCGGTTGGCGTACCGCCCGATGAGAGCACCGAGATAGGGCCCGGGGTGGGAGAGATACCCGTCCAGGTCGGCGAAGCCCAGCACCACGTCCGCCGGGTGACCGTCCCGGTCCGGCACCTCCAACGACTGCACGATCCCGCCGTACGACAGCACCCGAACCCGGACGCCCGCGCGCTCCAGCGTCCAGCGATGGATCTGCGTACCGTCGGAAAGTGTGCCGAAGTGTTCGCTCATGAGCGGAACACTAGTTCGTGATCCTCTGGTAGGCGATCTCGGCCAGCCGTGCCTGACCGTTCACACTCGGATGGAACCAGTCCCACTGGCTCAGCTGCTCGGCACCGAACCGGAAGTCGTACACCGCGCCCTCGTCGAACCGGCAGTGCCGGTCCTTCGCACAGACCTCCTCCAACACCTTGTTGTACGCCTCGACCCGCCCCTGCACCGTCTCGCGCCGCTGGTTCGCCGCCGTGGACAGCGACTCGGCGTCGCCCAGCATCGACGGACAGATGCCCAGCTTCCACACCTGCCGGCCCACCGGACTGGTCCGGCCCTGCTCCCACAGCCGCATCAGGTTCGGCACGCTCGCCACGTACACCTGCGTCTTCGGCAGCGCCTCCCGCAACGTGCCCATGGCGTCCTCGAACTGCGTGCGGAAATCGGCCACCGACGTCATGGCGTCCGTCGTGTCCCGGCAGGCGTCGTTCGCCCCCGCCATCACCGTGACCAACTCCGGCCTGTGCGCCACCGCCCGCGCCATCTGCCCCGGCACGTCCGCCATCCGCGCCCCGGTCACCGCGTGGTTCCAGCTGCGCTCCGCCGCTTTCGCCTTCCCCAGCAGCCGAACGGCGAGACTGTCGACCTGCGGACTGCCGCCGGTCGCCCACGACACCTCCGGGCAGTCCGACAGGACCGTACAGGCGTCGAAACCGGTCGTGATGGAGTCGCCGACAGCCGCGATCGACGCCGGAGCGCGGTCCCACGCCGGCGTCGGCTTCGGCGACGGGCGCGCGCTCCCCGCCTCGGTGCCGGACGGCGCCGGGGAGTTGCCCCCGACGGCGTCACAGCCGGCCACGCCCAGCACGGTCGCGGTCACGGCGGCGAACACCGCGCGCGAAAGGTGCCGTCGCTTCGGCATCCGTGGTCCATCCCCTCGCTCGGCCCCGTCATTGGTTTCCAACCCATGACAACGCACGAGGGTTCCCATCCCGCTCATGCAACGGCTCACACCCGTACAAGCGTCCTGCCGGGTGAATGGCGGGCGTTTCGCGGCACCGGGACCGACGGTACGTCACACTCCTTGCGCCGCCGCACGGTAGCCTCGCCATCAACGTGGCCGTCCGGCCACTATCGTCCGCCAGTTCGCAAGATGTCCGCTCTGCCCGGAGGTCCCGGTGACGACACGTGGAGTTCTGTACGTGCACTCCGCGCCGCGCGCGCTGTGCCCGCACGTCGAGTGGGCCATCGCCGGGGTGCTCGGCACGCGCGTCAACCTCGACTGGATCCGGCAGCCCGCCGCGCCCGGCACCTGGCGCTCCGAGTTCTCCTGGCAGGCCGAGGCCGGCACCGCCTCCAAGCTGGCCTCCGCCCTGCGCGGTTGGCATCTCCTCCGCTTCGAGGTCACCGCCGAGCCCTGCCCCACCGCCGAGGGCGAGCGCTACAGCTGCACCCCCGACCTGGGGATCTTCCACGCCGTCACCGGCATCCACGGCGACATCCTCATCCCCGAGGACCGCCTGCGCGCGGCCCTGACCCGCTCCCAGCGTGGCGAGACCGACCTGGAGGCAGAGATCGCCAAGCTGCTCGGGAAGCCGTGGGACGACGAGTTGGAGCCGTTCAGGTATGCCGGTGAGGGCGCGCCGGTGCGCTGGTTGCACCAGGTGGTCTGAGGCTTGGACACGTGAAGGGGCCCCACCTCGAAAGGTGGGGCCCCTTCACGTACGTATGGACGTGGCTCAGATCGTCCTGAACGCCAGCACCACGTTGTGGCCACCGAACCCGAACGAGTCGTTCAGCGCGGCGATCCGCCCCTCGACCGGCAACTTCCGCGCCTCCCCACGGATGACGTCGGCATTCGCCTCGGCCTCCGGGTCGAGGTTCTCGACATTGATGGTCGGCGGAGCCACCCGGTGGTACAGCGCGAGCACCGTCGCGACCGTCTCGACACCACCCGCACCACCCAGCAGATGCCCCGTCATCGACTTGGTGGCCGAGACGGCCATGTGGTCGGCGTCGTCACCGAACACCTTCCGCAGCGCCTTCAGCTCGGCGATGTCACCGGCAGGCGTCGACGTCGCGTGCGCGTTGACGTGCACGATCTCCGCCGGGTCCAGGTCGTTGCGGTCCAGCAGGTTCTGCAGGGCCTGCGAGATACCGCGGCCCTCGGGCTCGGGCTGCACGATGTCGTGCGCGTCGGCGGAGATGCCCTGCCCGACCGCCTCCGCGTACACCCGGGCCCCGCGCCTGGCGGCGTGCTCGGCGGACTCAAGGACGATCACGCCGGCGCCCTCACCGAGGACGAAGCCGTCGCGGGCGACGTCGTAGGGACGCGACGCGCCCTGCGGGTCGTCGTTGTTCTTGGACATCGCCATCATGTTGCCGAACGCGGCGATCGGCAGCGGGTGGATCGCCGCCTCCGTGCCACCCGCGACGACGACGTCGGCGCGGCCGGTGCGGATCATCTCGATGGCGTAGCCGATGGCCTCGGCGCCCGACGCGCAGGCGGAGACCGGCGTGTGCACGCCCGCACGGGCGCCCACGAGCAGGCCCACGTTGGCGGAGGGGCCGTTCGGCATCAGCATGGGGACGGTGTGCGGGGAGACGCGGCGGACGCCCTTCTCCTTCAGCACGTCGTACTGGTCGAGCAGGGTCGTCACGCCGCCGATGCCGGAGGCGACGACCGCGCCGAGGCGGTCGGGGTCGATGTTCGGGTCCTCACCGGCCTTGGCCTCGAACCCGGCGTCCTTCCACGCCTCCTGCGCGGCGATCAGCGCGAACTGCGCCGAACGGTCCAGGCGGCGGGCCTGCGGCCGCGGGATGACCTCGGTCGGCTCCACGGCGACCGGCGCGGCGATACGGACCGCCTGGTCGGCGGCCCACTCCTGCTCCAGGGGCTTGACGCCGGACTTGCCGGCGATCAGGCCCTCCCAGGTAGAGGCTGCGTCGCCACCCAGCGGTGTGGTTGCGCCGATACCGGTGACGACCACGGTGCGATTGGTCGGGCTCACGGGAATTCTTTCTCCAAGGAATGGGGATTCAGCGGCGCCACCGCCGGGTGGCGGGGCAGTCAGCCCAGAAGCGTGATCGGAAGATCAGCCCTGGTGCTTGAGGATGTAGTCGGTCGCGTCGCCCACGGTCTTGAGGTTCTTGACGTCCTCGTCCGGGATCTTCACGTCGAAGCGCTCTTCGGCGGCGACGACGACCTCGACCATGGACAGCGAGTCGACGTCCAGGTCGTCGGTGAAGGACTTGTCCAGCTGGACGTCCTCAACCGGGATGCCGGCGATCTCGTTCACGATGTCGGCGAGACCGGCGACGATCTCTTCCTGAGTGGCGGCCATCTTGGCGCTCCTTCGTTGTTGTTCAGGTTGTTCAGCGAGTTTTCGCTTCCGCCGCGGCAGCGACGGGTGGTGCGGTTCCCGTACCGGCTCACAAGATCCGGCACGGAGTGCCTAGGGGAGAGTAACGACCGTCGCGGCGTATACGAGACCCGCCCCGAATCCGATGACTAGCGCGGTGTCGCCGCTCTTCGCCTCGCCGGTCGCCAGGAGCCGCTCCATCGCGAGCGGGATCGAGGCGGCCGAGGTGTTGCCGGTGGTGCGCACATCGCGGGCGACCGTGACGTGCTCCGGCAGCTTCAGTGTCTTCACCATCGAGTCGATGATCCGCTCGTTGGCCTGGTGCGGAATGAAGACGTCCAGGTCGTCCGCGGTGATCCCGGCCGCGTCCAGCGCCTGCTGGGCGACCTTCGCCATCTCGAACACGGCCCAGCGGAACACCGCCTGGCCCTCCTGCGTGATCGCGGGGAACTTGACGTTTCCCTCGCTGTCCAGCGGGAGCTTGGAGACATCGCCGATCCGGAACTGGTCCCACGGCACCGTCTGCTTGATCGTCTCGGACTTGTCGCCCTCGGAACCCCACACCGTCGGACCGATGTGCGGCTCCTGCGAGGGGCCGACCACGACCGCGCCGGCGCCGTCGCCGAACAGGAACGCCGTGGCCCGGTCCTCCAGGTCGGTGAGGTCGGACAGCCGCTCCACACCGATCACGAGAACATACTCGGCGCTGCCCTCGACGATCATGCCCTTGGCGAGGGTCAGACCGTAGCCGAAGCCCGCGCAGCCGGCCGAGATGTCGAAGGCCGCGGCCTTGTTCGTGCCGAGCTTGTCGGCGATCTCGGTGGCGACGGCCGGGGTCTGCCGGAAGTTCGACACGGTCGAGACGATCACGCCGCCGATCTGCTCGGCGGAGATCCCGGCGTCGGCGATGGCCTTGCCGGACGCCTCGATCGACATCGCGGCGACGGTCTCCTCGTCGTTCGCCCAGTGCCGCGTCTCGATACCGGAGCGCGAGCGGATCCACTCGTCGGACGAGTCGATCTTCTCCAGGATCACCTCGTTCGGCACGACCCGGGTCGGGCGGTACCCGCCGACGCCGAGGATGCGCGCGTACGGGGCGCCCTTGCTGGGCTTCAGCTTCGCCATGCTCGGGCTCCTTGTCAGGCGCTGTGCTCTGCGATGAGCTCGCGAGCAGCGTCCAGGTCGTCGGGGGTCTTGAGCGCCAGGGTCGTCACACCCGGCAGTGCGCGCTTGGCCAGACCGGTCAGCGTGCCGCCCGGGCACGCCTCGATCAGGGCGGTGACGCCGAGCTCCTTGAAGGTCTCCATGCACAGGTCCCAGCGGACCGGGTTGGCGACCTGCCCGACGAGACGCTCCAGCACCTCCGCGCCGGCGGCGACCGCCCGGCCGTCCTTGTTGGAGACGTAGGTGACCTTCGGATCGGCGGGCACGAGCTCCTTGGCGGCCTCGGCCAGCTTCTCGACCGCGGGGCCCATGTGGTGCGTGTGGAACGCGCCCGCGACCTTCAGCGGGACGACCTTGCGCACCCCCTCGGGCTTGTCCTCGTTCAGCGCGGCGAGCTGCTCCATCGTGCCCGCGGCCACGATCTGACCGGCGCCGTTGATGTTCGCCGGGGTCAGGCCGAGCTTCTCCAGGTGCGCGACCGAGGTGTCCGGGTCGCCGCCGAGCAGCGCCGACATACCGGTCTCCGTGATCGCGGCGGCCTCGGCCATGGCCAGACCCCGCTTGCGTACGAGGGTCAGCGCGGCGGTGTCGTCGAGGACGCCCGAGTAGGCGGCAGCGGTGATCTCACCGACGCTGTGGCCGGCGACGGCCCCGGGCGCGCCCGCCGCGTCAGCGGCAAACGGGTAGGCACCCAGTGCCGCGGCGGACAGGATGCCGGCCGCGACCAGCAGCGGCTGCGCCACCGAGGTGTCCCGGATGGCGTCGGCGTCGGCCTGCGTGCCGTAGTGGACGAGGTCCAGTCCGATGGCGTCGGACCACGCGGCGACGCGGTCCGCGGCACCGGGGAGTTCGAGCCAGGGAGTCAGGAAGCCGGGCGTCTGGGCGCCCTGGCCGGGAGCGACGAGTACGAGCACTCTCACACTCTCTCTTGGGGACGGGCACGGCCGCCCGTGGGGACAAGGACGAAGAACACGAGGGGGTTTTGTGGGCCCCCGACAAAACCCTAGAGCTGAAGATCGCCGTCGACCAGACGCCCCAGGATCAGCGCGATCCGCAGAGTGAACGCGGAGCGTACATCGGAAGGCGACCAGCCGGTGACGTCAGTCACACGTCGAAGCCGGTAGCGCACGGTGTTGGGATGCACGAAGAGCATCCGTGCGGCCCCCTCCAGGCTGCTCGCCTGCTCCAGATAGACCGAGAGCGTCTCCAGCAGAGCCGACCCGGCCTCCTCCAGCGGTCTGTAGATCTCCTCCACCAACTGCTCACGCGCACTGGGATCCCCGGCGATGGCACGCTCCGGCAGCAGATCGTCCGCCAGCACCGGCCGCGGCGCGTCCTGCCAGGCCGAACACGCCTTCAGCCCGGCGGCCGCGGCCTGCGCGGACCGGGTCGCGGCCAGCAGATCGGGTACGACGGGCCCCGCCACGACCGGCCCGGCCGCATACGGCCCGATCAGCGACTTGGCGACGGCGATCGGATTGTCGCTGCCGCCCGCGATCACGACCAGCCGGTCCCCGAGCACCCCGGTCAGCACCTGGAGCTTGGCGTGCCGGGCGGCCCGCCTGATGGCCTCCACGGTCAGCTCGCTGTCCCCGTCGGGCGCCGTACCGAGAACGACACAGACGTGCTCGGGGGAGTTCCACCCGAGCGCGGCAGCCCTGCTCACCGCCCCCTCGTCGGCCTCGCCGCTGAGCACGGCGTTGACCACGAGCGACTCCAGGCGGGCGTCCCAGGCACCGCGTGCCTCCGCGGCCTGGGCGTACACCTGGGCGGTGGCGAAGGCGATCTCACGGGCGTAGACCAGCAGGGCCTCGCGCAGGACGCTCTCGTCGCCGGGGGCGGCGACCTCGTCGATGGCCGACTCCATCACCTCGATGGTGGTGCGCACCATCTCCACGGTCTGGCGGAGCGTGATGGCACGGGTCAGCTCACGAGGCGCGGTCCCGAAGACATCGGTGGAGATCGCCTGGGGCGCGTCGGGACGCCGGAACCACTCGGTGAAGGCGGCGATACCGGCCTGGGCGACCAGACCGATCCAGGAACGGTTCTCCGGGGGCATGGCCCGGTACCACGGCAACGTCTCGTCCATCCGCGCGATGGCCTGCGCGGCCAGCGAACCGGAGGACTTCTCGAGCCGCTTCAAGGTCGCGGAGTGCGGGTGGACGTCGTGCGCGGCGGGTTCGGACTTACGGGCTACGGGTTCGGGCACGGGGACAAGACTGCCTTATCGGGACGGGGGTGGGTGTCGGAGGGGGTTGTGGTTGGGGGGTTGTGTGGCTCGGTGGGCTGTGTTGTGCCTTTGGGGGTGGGGTGCTGAATTTCTTGCTTCGTTCGCCTACGGGGCGCCTTGTGCCGGTGTCGAGAGGGCGATCGTGCTCGACCCTTCGGGCCTGCGCGCGTTCGCCCTCTCGACACCGGCGCGCCCCTACGGCTCTCTTCGCGGCCGGTGTCGTGGGGACAGCGGAGGTTGGTGGGCTCTTACCCGGCACCATGGCGGAAACGGGGCGCGCCCCCAGCCCGCCCAGCGTTCGAGGGCGGGGCACTGTCATCCCTGGACCCCATCCCCCCCGCAGGGGGCTGCCCTACGTCGGGCGCGACCACTTCCGACGCCGGGCTGGGCACCCCCAGCCCGTCCGACGTCCGAGAACAAGCCCGTCCCAAGCCCCAGCCACCCGCAGGTGGCTTTGCCGGTCCAGTGACCCTCAGCTTGCCCGGCGTCCGAGAACAGGGCCGTCCCCCCCCAGCCCGTCCGGCGTTTGAGGACGAGGCCGTTCAGGCCGATGGGGGTCCAGGGGGCGGAGCCCCTTGGCGGGGTCGAAGGGGCGGAGCCCCTGGGGATGGGACGGGTAGGGGCGGCGGGGGCGAGGGAAAAGGGTGGAGGGCGTCGGCGTCAGGGTCCGGCTGTGCGGCCCGGCAGGGATACCGTGGGGCCGTGATCGATGTACGGCGCGCCGCGGAGCGCTACCCCGGAGGGGACCCGGCAGCGGGGATCTCGTCGCGCCACGCCTTCTCCTTCGGACCGCACTACGACCCCGACAACCTCCGCTTCGGCGCGATGATCGCCTGCAACGAGGAGCACCTCGAACCCGGCGCCGGATTCGACGAGCACCCGCACAGCCACACCGAGATCGTGACGTGGGTGGTCGAGGGCGAGCTCACTCATCGGGACTCGACGGGGCACGAGACGCGGGTAGGACCCGGGGACGTACAGCGGCTCAGCTCTGCCGGTGGCGTGCGGCACGTCGAGCGCAACGACGCCGAGGTGCCCCTGACCTTCGTCCAGACCTGGCTGGCCCCGCTGGCACCGGGCGGCGACCCGGCGTACGAGATCGTCCACGGCATCGCGGACTCCACGCCGTACGCCGTCCCGGAGGCGGGCACGATGCTCCATGTGCGGCGGCTGGCGGCGGGGGAGCGGACGGCGGTGCCGGACGGGGCCTATTTGTACGTGCACGTCGTGCGGGGTGCGGTGCGGCTCGGCGGGGAAGAGCTGGGCGCCGGGGACGCGGTGCGCATCACCGGTGCCGAGGGGGTGGAGGCGGTGGGGGTGAGCGCGGCCGAGCTGCTGATGTGGGAGATGGCCGGGTAGCGGCAGGTGGTGGTGGGGCTCGACCTGACGGTCTTCCGCGGCCTGCTGGTCGCCGTGAAGGCGGCCGTCCTGAACGTCCTGTCCATCGCGGCCTCGTACGGTGTCGTGGTCGCCGTCTCCCAGCGGGGCTGGGGCGGGCCCGCGCTGGGGGTGCACGGCAAGGTGCCCATCAGAGCTATGTGCCGATGATGATGTTCGCCATCATCTTCGGGCTCAGCATGGACTACGAGATCTTCCTGCTGTCCCGGGTGCACGAGGCGTCGTCGACGCCACGGTGGTCCGGCTGCTGATGGTGCCCGCCGTGCTGACGCTGCCGGGCAGACACTCCTGGTGGACGCCCCGGTGGCTGGACAGGATCCTGCCGCACGTCGACACCGAGGGGGCCGGCGAGGCCCTCGGCACGGGCGGGGCTACAGCTGGGCGCGCACCGCGTCCGTGAACGGCGGCCACACCTCGACCGCCCACGGCCCGAACGCCCGGTCCGTCAGCGCGACACAGGCGGCGCCCGCGTCGGGGTCGATCCACAGGAACGTCCCCGACTGCCCGAAGTGCCCGAAGGTGCGCGGCGAGGACGAGGCGCCCGTCCAGTGCGGCGACTTGCCGTCCCGGATCTCGAAGCCGAGCCCCCAGTCGTTGGGGTTCTGATGCCCGTACCCCGGCAGCACGCCCTTCGTCCCCGGGTACTGCACGGTCATCGCCTCGGCGACCGTCCGCGGGTCCAGCAGTCGCGGCGCCTGCACCTCCGCCGCGAACCGCAGCAGATCCTCCACGGTCGACACCCCGTCCTTCGCCGGGGAGCCCTCCAGCGACGTGGCCGTCATCCCCAGCGGCTCCAGGACCGCCTGCCGCAGATACTCCGCGAACGGAATGTCCGTCGCCTTCGCGACATGGTCCCCGAGCTGCTCGAACCCGGCGTTGGAGTACAGCCGCCGCTCCCCGGGCGGCGCCGTCACCCGATGCTCGTCGAACGCCAGCCCCGACGTATGCGCCAGCAGATGCCGCACGGTCGCCCCCGCGGGGCCGGCCGCCTCGTCCAGCTCGACGGCCCCCTCCTCATAAGCGACGAGCACCGCGTAGGCGGCCAACGGCTTGGTGACCGAGGCCAGGGGGAAGCGCTGCCCGACGGGCCCATGGGTGCCGAGGACGGTCCCGTCCGCCCGTACGACACCCGCCGCAGCGGTGGGAACCGGCCAGTCTTCGATCAGCGCGAGGCTCTGCAAGGACATGCCCACGAGCCTAAGCGGCTCAGAGCTTCAGGATCATCGTGGGGTCCGGCTTGTGGACGAAGCCGAGGGACGCGTAGAGCGGCTCGGCCTCCGCGGACGCGGTGAGCATGACCTGCCCGGCGCCCCGCTCGCGGAACCACAGCAGCAGTTCGTCCATGCACGCGCGCGCGTACCCCCGACGTCGGGCCTGCGGATCGGTGGCGACGCTGAAGACGTACCCCGCCAGCCCGCCCGGATTGCCCGCCTTCCCGATCCGGTAGTCGATCGTCCCGACGACCAGCGCCGCCAGTGCCGCCGGCCGGTCCGGGTGGTCGACCACGAACGCCGCGAAGGCCCCGTTCGCCTCGCCCAGCTTCCCCCGCAGCACCGGCAGGGAGTCCGTGTGCCAGTCCGTTGAGCTGTCTCCGCCGGGCACTGCGTCGATCATCACCTGGCGCAGACGCAGCACCTCCTCCGCGTCCTCGGCCCTGGCGCGACGTACAAGACTCATGCCCGCACGCTAGCCCCGACGATCACACCATGTCCCATGCTTTTCTTACCGTTTCCGCTTGCTTGGAGCGCACTCCAAGGTCATAGCGTTGAGCGCATGACGGTGATGGAGAGCACGAGTACCAGGACCGACAGCTGTGCCGCCCCGCCGCATCCGCACCGGCGGCCGGAGGGCCAGGACAGCTACACGATCAGCGAGGTCGTCGCCTTCACCGGTCTGACGGCCCACACCCTGCGCTGGTACGAGCGGATCGGCCTCATGCCGCACATCGACCGCTCGCACACCGGCCAGCGCCGCTACAGCAACCGCGACCTGGACTGGCTCGACCTCGTCGGCAAGCTGCGCCTCACCGGCATGCCGGTCGCCGACATGGTCCGGTACGCCGAGCTGGTGCGCGAGGGCGACCACACGTTCGGCGAGCGCTTCGAACTGCTGGAGACGACCCGCCGCGACGTCCTCGCCCGGATCGCCGAGCTCCAGGACACGCTGGCCGTACTCGACCGGAAGATCAGTTTCTACGCGGACGCGGGTCGTCTGTACGAGCAGGACAAGACGTACGAGCAGAACAGCACGGAGAAGGTGGAGAAGGCCGGATGACGGACAGCAGGATCGCGACGGCACGACTCGGCGCGACGGGCCCCGAGGTCGGCGTCCAGGGACTCGGCTGCATGGGCATGAGCTTCGGGTACGGTCCCTCCGACGCGGACGCGTCCAGGGCGACCTTGGAACGCGCGCTGGAACTGGGCGTCACGCTGTACGACACGGCGGACGCGTACGGGGCGGGGGAGAACGAGAGGTTCCTGTCGCCGTTCTTCAAGGCGCACCGGGACGAGGTCGTCATCGCCACGAAGTTCGCGCTGGCGATCCCGCCGGACGACCCGACCCGCCGGATCATCCGCAACGACGCCCCGTACATCCGCCAGGCCGTCGAGGCGAGCCTGCGCCGTCTGGACGTCGACGTGATCGACCTCTACTACATGCACCGCCGGGACGTGAACATACCCATCGAGGAGACCGTCGGCGTGATGGCCGACCTGGTCCGCGAGGGCAAGGTCAAGCACCTGGGCCTGAGCGAGGTGACGGGTGAGGAACTGCGTGCCGCGCAGGCCGTCCATCCCATCGCGGCCGTGCAGTCGGAGTGGTCGCTGTTCAGCCGCGACATCGAGGCGAGGGTGGTCCCGACGGCCCGTGACCTGGGTGTCGCCCTCGTTCCGTACTCCCCGCTGGGCCGGGGCTTCCTGACCGGATCCTTCGCCAGTGCCGAGGACCTGACGGCCGGTGACTTCCGCCGCCAACAGCCCCGTTTCACGGGCGAGAACGCGACGACGAACGCCGCGCTGCTGACCCCGATCCGCACGGTCGCCGAGGCCCACGGCTCCACCCCGGGCCAGATAGCCCTGGCCTGGGTCCAGCAACAGGCAGCCCTGCACGGCCTCCCCGTCATCCCCATCCCGGGCACCCGCAAGCCCACCCGAGTGGAGGAGAACACAGACGCGACCCGAATCGCCCTGGGCGAGGAGGACATGAAGCTCCTGGAACCGATCGCAGCACAGGTAGCAGGAGACAGGTACGCAGACATGCGCTTCGCGTCGGCGGGCAGGGAGTAGAGCTTTCGGCGAGCGCGGTGCAGAGGCCTGGCGGGCTGATGGTTGAGGCTTTGGCGGGCGCGGGGTGGATGCTTGGCGGGCCGCGGGTAGAGGTTTTGGCGGGCGCGGAGTAGCGATCTTTCGGCGGCCGCGGGCCAGAGGCTTTTAGGGGCGCGGGGAACTGCGCGACCAGCCACACACGACCCGCACCCGCCACCCGACCGAACCCGGCAGACGCTCCGCCCTAAAGCTCCGCCAGCAACTCGGCCTTCTTGACGGAGAACTCCTCATCCGTCACCAACCCCGCCTGATGCAACTCCCCGAGGTGCCGGATCCGCTCGGCGATATCCGCAGGGTCCCGGCGCGGCACCCCCGCCGCCGGGACGGCTGCGGTCACCCCCGTGGAGCGAACCGCCGACAGCACCGCCGCGGCGAACGGCAACGACTCGTGCACCGGCCCGTACCCCAGCCCGAACACCACCGCCGCCGGATCGTGATCGACCTGCTCGGGCACGGGCCGCCCGTCGACGCCGTCCCGTCGGACCAACCGCAGGTACCCCTCGAAGACTTCGGGCGACCGCCACTCGACGCCGCTCAACTCGCCGACGGAGAAGCTCTGGTCCCCCGCCTTCCACTTCGCCGAGGACGCCCCGGTCCAGAACCAGCGGAACCGCACCGTCTGCCCGTCGAAGGACGCCTTCCCGTCGTACGCCTTGAACTGCAACGGCACCTCGGGCGCCCCCACGAGGAACTCCTCGGCCGGCCCCGACTCCTTCAGCTCCGCCCGCAGCTCGTCGGCGTAGTACTCGGCCAGCGTCTCGCGCTCGGCCGGCAGCACCAGCCGATACGGATCGCCGCCCTCCTTCAGCTGCCCTGCCGCCGCCTCCAGCAACGGATCGGCGCCGGGCCGCAGCTCAAGGCGCAGCACCACCGTTCCGCGCTTTCCCGGCGTCAGCGTCACCGCGCCGATCGCCTCAAGAGGCACTCGGCGTTCCCCCAGTGCCTGGAACAGCTTGGGTGTTCGAATGCCCCGTTCGTAACGGATGAGCACGGAGTCGGACTCGAACTCCCAGGCGGCATGAAATCCGGCCAGTACGTCACCCATGCGGCTCATCGTATGCGGCACGTGCTCCTCCGTCGCCACCCCGCGCACACCGCAATTCCTGCGCCTCTACGCGCGTCCGGCCGACGCCGTGTCGGACAAACCCGCCCGACAGGCCTCGGCATCGTCTGCGCACCGCACCGAGCGGTACGCGCCAACCCCGATCTCGGCGAAGTTCGCCACGCTGTCCGTGCCCGGCTCGAAGTAGCCGCCGTGTCCCTTGGCCTCTCGCGCCGACAGCACCCGGGCACCGAACACCGACGACACCGGGTCCTCCCCGTGTCCCAGCCCGCCGACCTCGAGATACGGCACGTCCTGCACCCAGTCGTCGGCGTCCCGCATCGCCCACACATGCGCGGACGTGCGCAGATGGGAGGCCTTCGAGACCCGCATGCCGGGGCTGCCGGCCACCGCTATGTCGGCCACCCGTCCCGGCAGCGAGGGCGCGGCGATCCCGCACACCACCGAGCCGTAGCTGTGGCAGAAGAGGGAGACCGGCGAGGCGCCGGGCAGGGCCCGCACCAGTGCCTCCAGCCGCACGGCCCCGCCCGCGGCCCGCATCGCCGTCGCCGAATCGATGCCGAGCCCGCTCGGCGCCGTGTAGTCGGCCCAGGCGATCACGGCCGTACGCGTCGACGGGCTGGCCGCGCGCTCGGCGGCGTACAGGGACTGGGCCATGCCGACCGGCGCGGAGTACTTCCGGCTGGTGCGCTGGAAGGTGAGCAGGTCGGTGTCGACACCGGGGACGACGACCGAGATCCGCTCGGCCCGGCTCAGGTCACCGAACACCTCGGCGGCCCGCCCCGAGCCCTCGGGGTCGAAGGCGAGGATGTTCCGGTCCGTCCGCATCATCGACTCGAAGCGATGCATACGGCGGCCCGCCTCGCGCTGCCCGTCGGGCGTGAGCTTCTTGTCGTGCATGCGTTTGCGCTCGACCTCGCGCGCCTCGTGGAGGGCGAGGCGGTTGGCGCGGTAGCGCAGGTCGACCGGAGCGCCGTTCATGTTGCCGACCGCCAGCGGATAGCGGCGTACGAGATCCGTGCGCTGGATATCTGTGAGCGACGCGAAGAAGCGGGCGAGCCGCGCGGGGGAGGATGTCGCGGCCGGCAGTCGATGTCCGGCGACGCTGCCGTCCTCCCAGGCGCTGAGCGAGGCCTGGAGCGGAGAGGCGGTCCGGTGGTGGCGCAGGGCGGTCCAGCCGGTGGTCGCCAACATCACGAACACCACGGCCAGTGCGAGCAGAGCGCGCCAGACGTTCAGTTGCGGGGACGTGTCGAAGGAAGTCACTGGGAGGACACACTAGGAGAACGGGAGGGTCTCGCGTTAACCAAGTGATGGGTATCACGTTTCGATCAAGGTGGTGGCAACACGCCGGTGACCTCAGCGTGTTCGCCAGCTCTCGCTGAGTGCCGGGCCGATCTGTTCGAGATATGAGACGGTCAGTGCCCGCATGGCGTCGAGGCTGAAGTCCTCACCGACACTCCACTGACGCTCCGTCAGCCGCATCACGCCGCCGAAGACGGCCACCGCCAGCCGTGGCCGCGGATCCGTGTCCATGTCGACCCCCTCGCGCTCGGCGAGGATGGCCGCGATCGCCTCCTCGACCTCGACCGAGCGGCGCAGATGGGCGGCGAGCAGGGCGGGCGTCGACTCGACCACCCGGCACATGCGCAGATACAGCTCGACCGGCGCGATGGCCTCGATCGCGTCGTTGAGCGTGTCCCAGCCCTCCACCACCGCCTGCCGCAGCGCCTCCATCGGTGCCTCCTGCGGCGGGCGCTCGCGCACCGACCGGAGGAAGTGCGCGACCGTCACCTCCATCAGGGCGAGGGCCGCCTCTTCCTTGCCGGCGAAGTAACGGAAGAACGTGCGCTGCGACACATCGACGGCCTCCGCGATGTCATCGACCGTGGTGCGCTCGTACCCCTCGGTGGTGAAGAGCTCCAGCGCGGTACGCAGCAGCGCTTCCCGGGTGCGCTGCTTCTTGCGTTCGCGCAGTGTTTCCATATGTGTCAGTTACCGACTTGTGAATCGGTTTGTCAATTGTCAGTGGCTGTCATTAGCCTCGAACGTATGACTAGTCAGACCACCATCAAGACGACGGGGCCGGGGGACCGGGCGCCGGCAGCCCCGCCGGATGCGACGCCGGCCAAGGGGCTGCGCGGCCACCCTTGGTTCACCCTCATCACCGTCGCGGTCGGGGTCATGATGGTGGCCCTCGACGGCACCATCGTGGCCATCGCCAACCCGGCCATCCAGAAGGACCTGAGCGCGTCCTTCGCCGAGGTGCAGTGGATCACCAACGGCTACTTCCTCGCCCTCGCGGTCTCCCTGATCACCGCGGGCAAGCTCGGTGACCGGTTCGGCCACCGCCAGACGTTCCTCATCGGCGTCGTCGGCTTCGCCGCCGCCTCCGGCGCGATCGGCCTGTCCAGCAGCATCGCCTCGGTCGTCGTCTTCCGTGTCTTCCAGGGCCTGTTCGGCGCGCTGCTGATGCCGGCCGCGCTCGGCCTGCTGCGGGCGACCTTCCCGGCCGAGAAGCTCAACATGGCCATCGGTATCTGGGGCATGGTCATCGGCGCCTCCACCGCCGGCGGCCCGATCCTCGGTGGCGTCCTCGTCGAGCACGTCAACTGGCAGTCGGTGTTCTTCATCAACGTGCCGGTCGGCATCCTCGCCGTCGTCCTCGGTGTGCTGATCCTGCTCGACCACCGCGCCGAGAACGCCCCGCGCTCCTTCGACATCCTGGGCATCGGCCTGTTGTCGGCCGCGATGTTCTGCCTGGTCTGGGCACTCATCAAGGCCCCGGAGTGGGGCTGGGGCGACGGCAAGACGTTGCTGTTCATAGCCGGGTCGGTGGTGGGCTTCGCGCTCTTCGCCCTCTGGGAGACAAAGGTCAGGGAACCCCTCATCCCGCTCGCCCTCTTCCGCTCGATCCCGCTCTCCGCGGGTGTCGTGCTGATGGTCCTGATGGCCATCGCGTTCATGGGCGGCCTGTTCTTCGTGACGTTCTACCTCCAGAACGTCCACGGCATGAGCCCGATCGACGCCGGTCTGCACCTGCTCCCCCTCACCGGCATGATGATCGTCGGCTCCCCGCTCGCGGGCGCGATGATCACCAAGCTCGGCCCGCGGGTCCCGCTGGCGGGCGGCATGGCGCTCACCGCCATCGCCATGTACGGCATGTCCACGCTTCAGACGGACACCGGCAGCGGCGTGATGTCGATCTGGTTCGCCCTGCTCGGCCTCGGCCTTGCGCCGGTCATGGTCGGCGCCACGGAGGTCATCGTCGGCAACGCGCCGATGGAGCTGTCCGGCGTGGCCGGCGGCCTCCAGCAGGCCGCGATGCAGATCGGCGGCAGCCTCGGTACGGCAGTCCTGGGCGCCGTCATGGCCTCCAAGGTCGACAGCGACCTCGCCGGCAACTGGACCTCCGCGGGTCTGCCGCCGCTGACCGCCGCTCAGGAGGCCCAGGCGTCCGAGGCGGTCCAGGTCGGCGTACCGCCGCTGGCCCCGGGTACTCCGGACGCCGTCGCCGCGAAGATCACGGACGTGGCGCACGACACGTTCATCTCGGGCATGAGCCTGGCGTCCCTGGTCGCCACGGGCGTGGCGGTCGTCGCGGTCTTCGTGGCCTTCCTCACCAAGCGGGGGGAGAACGCTGAGGCGGGCGCGGGGGCCGCGCACATCTGACGCGAACGGGGGGATGGGACAGGGCAGTTCCCCTATCAGGGTGACAACCCCGAAGATCCCTCCCGTACGGCATGCGCCGCAGGTCACAGTGGGTCAAGCCAGGGCCTGCGGCGCGCTGCCGGAGGGGGTCAGCGCGCCGCGGCCCGGACACGCAGGCATGAGAAGCGCACCGTGGGTACTCGCCAAGTCGAACGCCGAATCAGGGAGTTGACGATGGCGGGCTTCGGACACGGTACGCGCAGGCACCCTCGCTCACGTGGCCGGACGTGGTCACGGACCGGGCCGGATCGCGCGACCCTGGGCATCGTCGGAGCCGTCTGCGCGGTCGCCGGATTCTTCGTACTGGGCATCATCCTCGGCCCGGTGGCGATCGTCTGCGGCTGGCTGGCCATGAACCGAACCTGGTCAGGAGCCCGCCCCGTCCCGGCGTTGATCGCCGTCGTCCTGGGCGCGATCGACACCCTGCTGGCGATCGTCTGGCTGGCGGGTGTGGCAACCCCGGGCAACGGTATGTACTAGCGCCTGGGAACACCCAGCGGGCGATGTGAACGGCCACCACACCGCGTCACCCGGCGTCCTGATGTTCCCGTTCAGCGAGTCCCGCTCCGCCCCTGACACCCCGCGGGTGTGAAGGGGCGGAGCGCCCGCAGGTCACCCACGGGCGCACCACCCCATCGAGCGGTTGACGGACGCCGGAGGCTACGCGTCGCCGCCCGCCGCACCCGGGTCCGCGGCCGACGCGTCGAGCAGCTGGTACCGGTCGATCGCCTGCTTCAGCACGGACCGGTCCACCTTCCCTTCCTTCGCCAGCTCGGTCAGCACCGCCACCACGATCGACTGCGCGTCGATGTGGAAGAAGCGGCGCGCCGCCCCACGGGTGTCGGCGAAGCCGAAGCCGTCGGCCCCCAGTGACTGGTACGTCCCCGGCACCCACCGCGCGATCTGGTCCGGCACCGACCGCATCCAGTCGGAAACGGCCACGAACGGACCCTCGGCCCCGCTCAGCTTCCGCGTCACCCACGGCACCCGCTGCTCCTCCTCCGGGTGCAGCAGATTGTGCTCCTCGCACTCCACGGCCTCACGCCGCAGCTCGTTCCACGAGGTCGCCGACCACACGTCGGCCTTCACGTTCCACTCCTCGGCGAGGATCCGCTGCGCCTCGACCGCCCAGGGGACGGCCACGCCGGACGCCATGATCTGCGCCGGGATCGACCCGGAGGCACCCTCGCTCAGCCGGTACACGCCCTTGAGAATGCCCTCGACGTCGACGTTCTCCGGCTCGGCCGGGTGCTGGATCGGCTCGTTGTAGACGGTGAGGTAGTAGAAGACGTCCTCGCCGTGCGGGTGCTCCTCGGAACCCCCGTACATCCGCCGCAGGCCGTCCTGCACGATGTGCGCGATCTCGTACGAGTACGCCGGGTCGTAGGCGACGCAGCCCGGGTTGGTCGAGGCGAGCAGCTGCGAGTGGCCGTCCGCGTGCTGGAGGCCCTCACCGGTCAGCGTCGTACGGCCGGCGGTCGCGCCCAGCACGAAACCGCGCGCCAGCTGGTCGGCCATCTGCCAGAACTGGTCGCCGGTGCGCTGGAAACCGAACATCGAGTAGAAGACGTAGACCGGGATCAGCGGCTCGCCGTGCGTGGCGTACGCCGAACCCGCCGCGATCAGCGAGGCGGTGCAGCCCGCCTCCGAGATGCCGTCGTGCAGCATCTGGCCCTGCGGCGACTCCTTGTACGCCAGCAGCAGCTCGCGGTCGACCGACTCGTACTGCTGGCCGAGCGGGTTGTAGATCTTCGCACTCGGGAAGAACGAGTCCATGCCGAACGTGCGGTACTCGTCCGGCGCGATCAGCACGAACCGCTTGCCGATCTCCTTGTCCCGCATGAGGTCCTTGAGGAGCCGCACAAAGGCCATGGTCGTCGCGATCGACTGGTTACCGGAGCCCTTCTTCACGGTCGCGTACGTCTTGTCCGCCGGCAGCGCCAGCGGCTTCGAGCGCACGACACGCGTCGGGACGTAACCGCCGAGCCCCTTGCGGCGGTCGTGCATGTACTGGATCTCCTCGGAGTCGCGCCCCGGGTGGTAGTACGGCGGGACCCCGCTCTCCAGGTCCTTGTCGGCGATCGGCAGGTGCAGCCGGTCGCGGAAGCGCTTGAGGTCGTCGACCGTCAGCTTCTTCATCTGGTGCGTGGCGTTGCGGCCCTCGAAGTTGGGACCCAGCGTCCAGCCCTTGATCGTCTTGGCGAGGATCACCGTCGGCTGGCCCTTGTGCGCCTTGGCCGCCGAGAACGCCGCGAAGACCTTCCGGTGGTCGTGACCGCCGCGGCCCAGGTGCAGGATCTGGTCGTCGGTCATGCCCTCGACCATGGCGCGCAGCCGCTGGTCGTCGCCGAAGAAGTGGTCGCGGATGTAGGCGCCGGTCTCGGTGGCGTACGTCTGGAACTGGCCGTCCGGCGTGGTGTTCATCCGGTTGACCAGGACGCCGTCGCGGTCCTGCGCGAGCAGCGGGTCCCAGGTGCGGTCCCAGATCAGCTTGATGACGTTCCAGCCGGCGCCGCGGAAGATCGACTCCAGCTCCTGGATGACCTTGCCGTTGCCCCGCACCGGGCCGTCGAGGCGCTGCAGGTTGCAGTTGACCACGAAGGTGAGGTTGTCCAGGCCCTCGCGCGCGGCGATGGACAGCTGGCCGAGCGACTCGGGCTCGTCCATCTCGCCGTCGCCCAGGAACGCCCACACATGCGACTTGGAGGTGTCCGCGATGTCGCGCGCCTCCATGTAGCGGTTCATCCGGGCCTGGTAGATCGCGCCGATCGGGCCGAGGCCCATCGACACCGTCGGGAACTCCCAGAAGTCCGGCATCGACCGGGGGTGCGGGTAACTCGACAGGCCGTACCGCGCCTTCGACTTCTCCTGGCGGAACGCGTCCAGGTTCTGCTCGCTGAGGCGGTCCAGCAGGAAGGCGCGGGCGTAGATGCCCGGCGAGGCGTGACCCTGGAAGAAGACCTGGTCGCCGCCGTCGCCCTCGTCCTTGCCCCGGAAGAAGTGGTTGAAGCCCACGTCGTAGAGCGAGGCGGAGGACGCGAAGGTGGCGATGTGACCGCCGACGCCGATGCCGGGACGCTGCGCCCTGGACACCATCACCGCGGCGTTCCACCGGGTCGCGTTGAGGATCTTGCGCTCGATCTCCTCGTTGCCCGGGAAGAACGGCTCGTCCTTGGTGGCGATCGTGTTGACGTAGTCCGTGCTGCGCATCTCGGGCACGGCGACACGCTTCTCGCGGGCCCGTTCGATCAGCCGCAGCATCAGATAGCGGGCCCGCTCCCGGCCGCGCTCGTCCACGGCGGCGTCGAGGGAGTCGAGCCACTCCTGGGTTTCCTCGGGATCGAAGTCAGGAACCTGACTCGGAAGGCCGCCAATGATGATCGGGTTGCGATCGGATCCGGAAGCCACGCTGGTCCTTACCTGTCAGAGGGCTGTGTTTCGGGGGTTTCTGGGCGTCTGCACCGCTCCCCATCGTGTACCTCGGGGGGCCAAACGTCATCTCTACTGTGAGGTAACCGTTTCCTGGGCAACGGTGGAGCCGTAACGGATGGTTCCCAAACGCACAAAGGGGGCAGATTGGTGTGGTGCGCGTCACCCTGAGACGATGAGGGCGTGCCTGGAGTTGCGGTGACACGTTCACGATCGTCACCGTTTCGGCGGTCTGAACGGCCGGGTACTTGCGCGATCCGCCCCGCCCGTGTGGACTACGGCCAATGCTTCGCGCACGCGCGTGGCTGAGTTATTTCCCAAGACATGATCAGGAGGCAACCCGTGAGCGCGACCGCGGACCACGCGGAGGAGCGGACCCTTGCCGAGAGGCTGGGGTTCCAGCCCGAGCAGGTGGTCCAGGAGATCGGCTACGACGACGACGTAGACCAGGAACTCCGCGAGGCCATTGAGTCAGTCACCGGCACAGAACTCGTGGACGAGGACTACGACGACGTTGCCGATGCCGCGGTGCTGTGGTTCCGCGACGAGGACGGCGACCTGACGGATGCGCTGGTGGACGCCACCACGTACATCGAAGAGGGCGGCGCGATCCTGTTGCTGACGCCGAAGACCGGCCGTGACGGCTACGTGGAGCCGAGCGACATCTCTGAAGCCGCGACCACGGCGGGTCTGTCGGCGTCCAAGAGTGTCAGCGTCGGCAAGGACTGGAGCGGCAGTCGGCTGGTGACGCCCAAGGCCGCGAAGTCCAAGAAGTAGCGGTTCGAAAGTGGCCGTCGGCTGAGAGGCCGCCGTCCGCTGGGGTGGCCGTCCCTGGGGGCCGCGCCCCCAGACCCCCGTATCGGCCCTGAACGGGCCTCGTCCTCAAACGCCGGACGGGCTGAGTGTGCCGGGCCGGGCTGAGAAGCCCGGCCCGGCATTTCGCGTCCCGCACCCCGGCTGCCGCACGGCCCCCGGTGATCGCTGCGTAGGGTGGGTTCCACCCGAACAGACCCACGAAGGGACATCCACGACGATGGCGATCCAGGTCGGCGACAAGGCCCCCGACTTCGAGCTCAAGGACAACCACGGCGCGACCGTGAAGCTCTCCGACTTCCGCGGTTCCAAGAACGTCGTCCTGCTCTTCTACCCCTTCGCCTTCACCGGCGTGTGCACCGGCGAGCTGTGCGAGGTGCGCGACAACCTGCCGCAGTTCTCCGACCGCGACACCCAGGTGCTCGCCGTCTCCAACGACTCCATCCACACCCTGCGCGTCTTCGCCGAGCAGGAGGGCCTGGAGTACCCGCTGCTCAGCGACTTCTGGCCGCACGGCGAGGTCAGCCGCGCCTACGGCGTCTTCGCCGAGGACAAGGGCTGCGCGGTGCGCGGCACCTTCGTCATCGACAAGGAGGGCGTCGTCCGCTGGACGGTCGCCAACGCCCTGCCGGACGCGCGCGACCTGAACGAGTACGTCAAGGCGCTCGACACCCTCTGATTCTTCGGTACCAAGGCATGCGAGCCACGGGAACCCGTTACTAGGATCGACTCGTTGATCCGATATCAAACGTACGGCGGGGCTCCCCGCCCCTGGAAACCAATGGAGGACTCGTGGGAGTCAGCCTCAGCAAGGGCGGCAACGTATCACTGAGCAAGGAGGCCCCGGGCCTCACTGCGGTCATCGTCGGTCTGGGGTGGGACATCCGCACCACGACCGGCACCGACTTCGACCTGGACGCCAGCGCGCTGCTGCTGAACCCGGAAGGCAAGGTCGGCAGCGACGCGAACTTCGTCTTCTTCAACAACCTCAAGAGCGCCGACGGCTCGGTCGAGCACACCGGCGACAACCTCACCGGTGAGGGCGAGGGCGACGACGAGCAGATCAAGATCAACCTCGCGGGCGTCCCGGCCGACGTGGAGAAGATCGTCTTCCCGGTCTCGATCTACGACGCCGAGAACCGCCAGCAGTCCTTCGGCCAGGTGCGCAACGCGTTCATCCGCGTCGTCAACCAGGCCGGCGGCGCCGAGATCGCGCGCTACGACCTCTCGGAGGACGCGTCCACCGAGACCGCGATGGTCTTCGGCGAGCTGTACCGGCACGGCGCGGAGTGGAAGTTCCGCGCCATCGGCCAGGGCTACGCGTCGGGTCTGCGCGGCATCGCGCAGGACTTCGGTGTGAACGTCTGAGTTCGATCCGAGGGGTGACCGTCCAGGACACCACTGGCTGAGTCCGGCGCCGCATTCGTTTGGGTGCGGCGCCGGATGCGCAGGACAACCAAAGAAGCAACACAGGGCCTGTCTTTCGGATCAGCCCGACTCCGATCGGCGTCGCCTGGCAAGCGCAGGTGAGCGTGCCAGACCCCGCGGCCCCGGGCTGAGCCGAAAGACAGGCCCTAAAGGGGAGGACCAGCACATGGGCGTCACGCTCGCCAAGGGAGGAAACGTCTCCCTGTCCAAGGCCGCACCGAACCTCACCCAGGTGGTGATCGGGCTCGGCTGGGACGCGCGCTCCACCACCGGAGCCCCCTTCGACCTCGACGCCAGCGCCCTGATGTGCAACGGCGGACGCGTCCTGGGCGATGAGTGGTTCGTCTTCTACAACCAGCTCAAGAGCCCGGACGGCTCGGTGGAGCACACCGGGGACAACCTCACCGGTGAGGGCGATGGCGACGACGAGTCGCTCCTGATCGACCTCTCCAAGGTGCCGGCCCACTGCGACAAGATCGTCTTCCCGGTCTCGATCCATATGGCCGACGAGCGCGGCCAGACCTTCGGCCAGGTCAGCAACGCCTTCATCCGCGTGGTGAACCAGGCCGACGGCCAGGAACTCGCCCGCTACGACCTGAGCGAGGACGCCTCCACCGAGACCGCCATGATCTTCGGCGAGGTCTACCGCTACCAGGGGGAATGGAAGTTCCGCGCGGTCGGGCAGGGCTACGCGTCGGGCCTGCGGGGCATCGCACTCGACTTCGGAGTCAACGTCTCATAACGCGATATGAGCAAAAGCCGGGCCGGGGTAGGGGTGCGAAGAGGTGCCGAACTAGACTTCGGCTTCAAAAGTTCGTAAAGCCGAGTGCGGCGCGGGGGAGCCCCGTACACACAGGATTGGGTAGCCAGTGGTTCTGAAAACCTTCGGTTGGTCGTTCGCGGTCACCGCGCTCGGCCTGGTTGCAGCGGTCCTCTTCGGGGGGTGGACCGCCCTCGGTATCGTGGCGATCCTCTCCGTCCTCGAGATCTCGCTGTCCTTCGACAACGCGGTGGTCAACGCCGGAATCCTGAAGAAGATGAATGCCTTCTGGCAGAAGATCTTCCTCACCATCGGCATCCTGATCGCCGTCTTCGGCATGCGCCTGGTCTTCCCGGTCGTCATCGTCGCCATCAGCGCCCAGCTCGGGCCGATCGAGGCCGTCGACCTCGCCCTCAGCGACAAGGACCAGTACCAGCAGCTCGTCACCGACGCCCACCCGGCCATCGCCGCGTTCGGTGGCATGTTCCTGCTGATGATCTTCCTGGACTTCATCTTCGAGGACCGGGACATCAAGTGGCTGGGCTGGCTGGAGCGCCCGCTGGCCAAGCTCGGCAAGATCGACATGCTGACCGTCTGTATCGCCCTGATCGTGCTCCTCATCAGCGCGATGACCTTCGCGACCAACGCCCACCAGCACGGCGGCGCACACGTCGACAAGGCGGAGACGGTTCTGCTCTCCGGTATCGGCGGCCTCATCACCTACCTGATCGTGGGCGGTCTCTCCGGCTTCTTCGAGGACAAGCTCGAAGAGGAGGAGGAGCGCGAGCACGAGGCCGAGGAAGAGGCCGAGCGCTCCGGCAAGCCCCGCACCGCCGTCGCCATGGCCGGCAAGGCCGCGTTCTTCATGTTCCTCTACCTGGAGGTCCTGGACGCGTCCTTCTCCTTCGACGGCGTGATCGGCGCCTTCGCCATCACCAACGACATCGTCCTGATGGCCCTGGGTCTCGGTATCGGCGCGATGTACGTCCGTTCGCTGACCGTGTACCTGGTCCGCGAGGGCACCCTCGACGACTACGTCTACCTGGAGCACGGCGCGCACTACGCCATCGGCGCCCTCGCCGGGATCCTCCTGGTCACCATCCAGTACGAGATCAACGAGTTCATCACCGGCTCCATCGGCGTCATCCTGATCGGCTGGTCCTTCTGGTCCTCGGTGCGCCGCAACCGCGCGCTGGCGGCAGCGGAGGGAAAAGCTGAGGCCTCGGACGAGAAGACTGAGGTCTCGTCCGGGGTGTGACATCCCTGCGGGGGAGGAACGCTCTGAGCGGGGCGGCCGGGCGTCCGGCCGCCCCGCCGGGTTTTCCAGTGAACGCAGGTCTTTCGTGGGACATGGGGGCGGCATGGGCTTCTTGGACGGACTCTGGCGGGGCCGGGCGGCCGAGTTCGACTCGGGCAGCGCGTCATCGAACTCGATCGAACTGACGAAGCGGCACGACCGGGTCTCGCTCACCAAGCAGGGGGCGGCGACCGGTCATCTCCGGGTCAACCTGGCGTGGCGTATGCGGACGTCGGACATCGGGGGCTCGCAGCGGGAGAGCCTGCT
Source organism: Streptomyces sp. NPDC028907 (assembly GCF_055564995.1). NCBI lineage: Bacteria > Bacillati > Actinomycetota > Actinomycetes > Kitasatosporales > Streptomycetaceae > Streptomyces > Streptomyces sp. NPDC028907. Next base: position 834,868 of record NZ_JBVHVE010000001.1, on the reverse strand, counting down.
GCGGCACCCCTTGAAGGCGCTCAGGCCGCCAGAGGTGCTGGGGCACAGCCAGAGCATGGTCAACGTGGACCTCGACCTCGGCTGCCTGTACGAGCTGGCCGATGGGACGAAGGGGGTCGTCCAGCCCCTGGGCGGGTTGCTGGGGGACGTCAACGCGCCGCCGTATGTGAAGCTCAGCGGGGACGACCGGTTCGGGTCGGCGTCCGGGGAGACCATGTACGTCAACCTTGATCACCGGGAGGAGATCAAGCGGCTGCTGGTCTTTGTGTACATCTACGACCAGACGCCGGCGTTCGACCGTACGCACGCGATCGTCACGCTGTATCCGAGCAACGGGCCCCGGATCGAGATCGGCCTCGACGAGCGGCATCCGCAGGCTCGGTCCTGTGCGGTGGTGATGATCGAGAACGTGAAGGGCGAGATCTGGGTTCGGCGTGAGGTGAAGTTCGTGTACGGGTTTCAGGCCGAGCTGGATCGGTTGTTCGGGTGGGGGCTGCAGTGGGGGCGCGGATACAAGACCAAGGCGGAGCGCTGACGCCGGGTCTCGGCCGATTCGCCTGAGAGCTCGGGTCGTCCGGTGCGATGGCGGTCGCGGGCCTGTTGTGGCTTGTCGCGCAGTTTCCCGCGCCCCTTACGGCGTTGCAGCTATCGTCCGATGAACTGTGGCCCTTGGGGTGGCAGCTGGAAGCCCTCGTGCTGGTGGGGGGCCGCCACCGGGGGCGGGTAGCCGTAGCCCGACTGGGAGGTCGGCTGGGGGTAGCCGTAGGCCGGCTGGGTCGGTGGGGGCTGTTGGGGGTAGCCGTAGGACGGCTGGGGTGGGACCACGGTCGTGGGCTGCTCGGGTGGGAGGGGCTGGGAGACCTCCGGCGCGGGAGCCGGGGCGGGCTCGTCCATCGCCTCGGACTCGTCCACCGAGATGCCGTAGTCCGTGGCCAGGCCCTTGAGGCCGTCCGAGTAGCCCTCGCCCAGCGCGCGGAACTTCCAGCCCTCGCCGCGCCGGTACAGCTCGCCGCAGATCAGGGCCGTCTCCTGGCCCGTCTCCGGCTTGATGTCGAAGTACGCCAGCGGATCGCCGTCGGCGGCCGCGGCGTCGTACAGCACGATGCGCAGATCCCGTACGCGGTCGAAGGCGACGCCGTCCGCCGAAGCGACCAGCAGAATCTGACCGACGCCGGACTCGACACCGGCCAGATCTGTCTGGATCGTGTCGGTGAGGCCCTCGGCGCCCCGCTTCTTGCCGAGTCGCCAGACCTTCCCGGAGGGGTGCCGGGGCTGGTTGTAGAAGACGAAGTCCTCGTCGGAGCGCACACGACCGTCGGGGCCGAGGAGGAGTGCCGAGGCGTCGACATCCGGGACCCCCTGCCCGGGCGTCCAGCGCAGCACGGCGCGTACCGTCGTGGCTTCGAGCGGGACGTTCGACCCCTTCAACATCGCGTGCGTCATACGGTCATCCTGCCCTCTCCGTCCTGGTCACGACAACGCGGGGGTGCGACGGACCGTGCGCGCCTGTGTTCGTCCGCGTTACCAGAAATTCATGCCCTGCGGGAACCCCTGACATGGGTATCTACGTACTATTACCGGCCACCTGTGAACCAGTCGCAGGGGCCACTGAGTCACCACGGGGGAGCTTTATGCGTCATTTCGGGCACATCGCCCCGGAGGTGCGCCAGCGCCTCTTCCACCAGGAGCCGTGCGAGTTCTCCGCCGACTCCCCGGCCCGGCTGCTCTCCGCGGCCCTGGGCGCCACGCTCTACAGCCCGGCCACCCGGCCGCGGCTCGCCGACGACATCGTCAAACAGACCGGACGCGGCGTGGTCTCGATGGTGCTGTGCCTGGAGGACTCCATCGGCGACGAGGACGTGGCGGAGGGCGAGGAGAACCTCGTCCGGCAGTTCACCGACCTCGCGGGACGCCAGGGCGCCGTGGCGCCGCCGCTGCTCTTCGTGCGGGTCCGCACCCCCGAGCAGATCCCCGACCTCGTACGGCGGCTCGGCCCCGCCGTACGGCTGCTGTCCGGATTCGTGCTGCCCAAGTTCACCGAAGAGCGCGGCATGCCCTTCCTGGAGGCCCTCGCGAGCGCCGAGGCGCAGAGCGGGCGGCGGCTGTTCGCCATGCCCGTGCTGGAGTCGCCGGAGCTGATGTACCGGGAGTCACGCGTGGAGACCCTGGAGGGCGTCTCCCGCGCGGTCGACAAGTACCGCGAGCGGGTGCTGGCGCTGCGCCTCGGGGTCACCGACTTCTGCTCGTCGTACGGCCTGCGGCGGGCCCCGGACATGACGGCGTACGACGTCCAGATCGTCGCCTCCGTGATCGCCGACGTGGTGAACATGCTGGGCAGGGCCGACGGCACCGGGTTCACGGTGACCGGGCCGGTGTGGGAGTACTTCCGGGTGCAGGAACGTATGTTCAAGCCCCAGCTGCGCCGCAGCCCCTTCCTTGAGGGCCAGGCCGAGGAACTGCGCGAGGCCCTCATCGAGCACTCCATGGACGGACTGCTGCGCGAGATCACCATGGACCACGCCAACGGCCTCCTCGGCAAGACCTGCATCCACCCCTCCCATGTGCTGCCCGTGCACGCGCTGTCCGTGGTCAGTCACGAGGAGTTCAGCGACGCCCAGGACATCCTGCGGCCGGAGCGCTGCGGTGGGGGTGTACTGAGGTCGCAGTACACGAACAAGATGAATGAGGTGAAGCCGCACCGCGCCTGGGCCGAGCGGACCCTGCTGAGGGCCGAGGTCTTCGGTGTGGCCAACGAGGACATCGGCTTCGTGGAGCTGCTCGCCGCCGGGATTCCGGCCTGACGGCCGGCCTTCATCTCCGATATTTCCAAGGGACGCATGAACAACGCAGTGAACAACGGGGTCTGGTCCGGGAGCTGGGTCGCCGAGCGGCTCGGAGTCCAGCTCGTGGGCGACGACGAGCTCGAGCAGATGCTGGGGCTGGCCCTGCGGCGCAATCCCAAGCGGGCGCATCTGCTGGTGTCCAACGTGCTCGGCAAGCATGTGCCGCAGTCGCCGTCCGTGGTGTACGGGGCCGGGTTCGCCCTCGGGCGCCGGGTGCGGGAGCTCTTGGGCGCGGAGGAGGCTGCCAGGGCGGTCGTCCTCGGTTACGCGGAGACCGCGACCGGGCTAGGACACGCCGTCGCCGACGGGGTGGGCTCCGCCCCGTACCTGCATTCCACGCGCCGCCCGGTCACCGGGGTCGCCCGCGCGGGCGGCTTCGAGGAGTCCCACTCGCACGCCACGTCCCATCTGCTGCTGCCGGAGGATCCTGCCCTGCTGGCGGGGGACGGGCCGCTGGTTCTGGTCGACGACGAGTTCTCCACCGGGAACACGGTGCTGAACACCATCCGGGATCTGCACGAGCGGTATCCGCGGCGGCGGTACGTCGTGGTCGCTCTGGTGGACATGCGGTCGGCGGCCGACGCCGGGCGACTGGAGGACTTCGCCCACGAGATCGACGCCCGCGTGGACCTGGTCGCGGCGGCTTCTGGAACCGTACGGCTGCCGGAGGGGGTGTTGGAGAAGGGGCAGGCGTTGGTGGCGTGGTTCGAGGCCGAGAGTGCCGTGGAGGGTTCGTCGTCGAGTGCGGGCGCGTCGGGGCCGGTCGCGCAGTTCCCCGCGCCCCCAAACGGCGGCGTTGCCGTTGGAGCCGACCAGAAGGGCAACCCCCCAGGGGCGTGGGGAACTGCGCGACCAGCCCCCACCGAGCCGCACCCGGCAGACGAGCGCACCCACCCCCACCCCACCCGCATAGACCTGCACTGGCCCCCCGGCCTCCCCGACGGCGGCCGTCACGGCTTCACCCCCGCCCACCGAACCCGGCTCGAAGCCGCCCTCCCCGCCATGGCCGCCCGACTGGCAGAGGCACTCCCCGCCGACGCACGCCGCGTCCTCGTCCTCGGCTTCGAGGAGCTGATGTACGCCCCCCTGCGCATCGCCCGCGAGCTGGAGCGGAGCGCCGACGTGGAGGTCCGCTACTCGACCACCACCCGCTCACCCGTCCTCGCGGTCGACGACCCGGGGTACGCGATACGGACCCGCCTGACCTTCCCGGCCCACGACGACCCGGCCGACGGCCCCGGCGAGCGCTACGCCTACAACGTCGCGGGCGCCGGCTTCGACGCCGTCATAGCCGTGGTCGACTCGGTCGCCGACACCCCCGAACTGCACGCCCCCGAGGGCCTGTTGGGGCAGCTCGCCGCGCACACCCCGCACGTCCTGCTCGCGGTCGTACCGTCCTACGTCCCCGGACCACCCCCTGCCAGTCCCGAAAGGCCCCCGATGCTGCCCGAGCCCCTCCGCGGCCCCGCCTTCTCCTCGTACGACCCCGAAGAGGTCGGCTGGCTGCTCCAGGACCTCTCGGACGTGACGCTGGAGGCGCCGACCGAGGAGCGCGAGGAGGCCATCCAGAGCGGGGGCGCGCACTACGCCGAGTCGCTGCCGGTGGAGTACCAGCCGAGCGAGCAGTACCAGGCGCTGTTCCACGCGGCGCTGGAGGAGACGGCGGCGCGACTGGCACAGGCGGCCGCTGCCGTCACCGAGCTCGTCCTCGCCGAGCGGTCACCGCGCCCGGTGCTCGTCTCCCTCGCCCGCGCCGGTACCCCCGTCGGCATCCTCATGCGCCGCTGGGCCCAGTTCCGGCACGGCCTCGAACTGCCCCACTACGCCGTGTCGATCGTGCGCGGCCGCGGCATCGACGCCAACGCCCTGCGCTGGCTGGCCGCCCACCACGACCCGCGTGACGTCGTCTTCGTCGACGGCTGGACCGGCAAGGGTGCCATCACCCGCGAACTGGCCGAGGCGATACGGGAGTTCGAGACCTCCGACGGCATCACCGGCTTCGACCCGGAGATCGCCGTACTGGCCGACCCGGGCTCGTGCGTGCGGACGTACGGCACCCGCGACGACTACCTCATCCCGTCCGCGTGCCTCAACTCGACCGTCTCCGGCCTGATCTCGCGCACCGTCCTGCGCGCCGACCTGGTCGGCCCGCACGACTACCACGGCGCGAAGTTCTACCGCGAACTCGCCGACGCGGACGTCTCCGTGGCCTTCCTGGACGCCGTCTCCGCCCGCTTCCCGGAGGTCGTGGACGCCGTCGAGGCGACCGCCAAGGAGCTGCTGTCCGGCGACCGCGCGCCGACCTGGGAGGGCTGGGCCGCCGTCGAGCGCATCAGCGAGGAGTACGGCATCCACGACGTGAACCTCGTCAAGCCGGGCGTCGGCGAGACCACGCGGGTGCTGCTGCGCCGGGTGCCCTGGAAGATCCTGGCGCGGGCCGGTGCCGGCGCCGACCTGGACCATGTCCGACTGCTGGCCGAACAGAGAGGGGTACCGGTGGAAGAGGTGGCGGAACTGCCGTACACCTGCGTGGGGTTGATCCACCCCAAGTACACGCGGGGCGCGACGGGTGCCGACGGCAAGGCGGTGAACCTCTGATGCCGGTGCTGGTGGCGAGCGATCTCGACCGTACGCTCATCTACTCCGCCGCGGCCCTCGCGCTGACCATGCCGGACGCGCGGGCGCCCAGGCTGCTCTGCGTGGAGGTGCACGAGGCCCGGCCCCTGTCGTACATGACGGAGACGGCGGCCCAGCTCCTGACCGACCTCGGTGACACGGCGGTCTTCGTGCCGACGACGACCCGGACCCGCAAGCAGTACCAGCGCATCAACCTGCCGGGCCCCGCGCCGAAGTACGCGATCTGCGCCAACGGCGGCCATCTGCTCGTGGACGGCGTCACCGACCCCGACTGGCACGCCCAGGTCCAGTCCCGCCTGGCCGAACAGTGCGCGCCCCTCGCGGAGATCCAGGACCATCTGATGGCCACGGCGTCCCCGGCATGGGTGCGCAAGCACCGCATCGCCGAGGACCTCTTCGCCTACCTCGTCGTCGAGCGCGAGCTGCTGCCCGAGGAGTGGGTGAAGGAGCTCGCGGTATGGGCGGAGAACCGCGGCTGGACGGTCTCCTTGCAGGGCCGCAAGATCTACGCCGTCCCCAAGCCCCTCACCAAGAGCGCCGCAGTGCACGAGGTGGCCCGGAGGACGGGCGCGGACCTGACTCTGGCGGCCGGCGACTCCTTGCTGGACGCCGACCTGCTACTGGCCGCGGACAAGGGCTGGCGCCCGGGCCACGGCGAGCTGGCCGACGCCGACTGGACCGCCCCGGCGATCAGCGCACTGCCGGAGCGGGGCGTTCTGGCGGGCGAGCGCATCCTGCGGGAGTTCCTGAAGGCAACCCGCACGAGAGCGCCCCGCTAGGGGCGCGGGGAACCGCGCGACCAGCCCCCACACACACCCGCAGCCAAAAACGCACCCGATCTACCTAGCCACAACACCCGCCACCGCAACACCCGCCGCCCCCGCCGCCCGCCTTGGGCACCGCGGGGGCGGACGCCGTCCCGCCCACAGCCACCGTCGACAGAAGCTTCACCGTGTCTTCATGCCCCGCAGGGCACGCGGCGGGCGCGGAGGACTCCGCCATCGGACGGCTCAGTTCAAACGTGTCACCGCAGCTGCGGCACCGGTACTCATAGCGAGGCATGCCCAAAGACTAATCGGCCTGACCGGTTACCCACCCCTCTGCGACTGTTTGTGCTCGGGCCTGTCCGATACCAGTGTGGAGAAATTGAAAAGAGCACTGATAGTTTTCGATCGCCGCGAGGAGCCGTAAGGCCGGGGGAACAGGGGGCGCGCTGCCGTTGACCGCGGCGGCCATGCCCTTCCTCGCGGGCACGACCGAATGCGGGGAGGGGCGCAGCCGTGACCAGGGCTGGGCAGGAGCCGGACGAGACCATGCAGTTGAAGGTCCCCGCGCTCCCGCCGGACGAGACCGTGCAATTACGGACGGTCGATGCGGAGTTATCCCGCACAGGCGACCGCGACACAGCGGAGTCCCGCACCCCGGGGCACCGCCGGAAGGCCACACGGCTCCCGGCCCTGTCCCGCCTCAGGACGGCCGCCGCCCCGTGGGCGGCGCACCTGAGCCGCCTGCGGCCCCACTACCCGCGCCCCGGCCGCACCGGCTGGCGCCGCTGGATGCCCTCCTGGCGGCAGTGGCTCGGTGTCGCGCTGACCTTCCTCGGCCTGACCACCGCGGCCCTGACGGTGGCGTACGCCGCCACGGACATCCCGGAGAACCTCAACTCGTACGCGACCCAGCAGGACAACGTCTACTTCTGGTCCGACGGGACGCCCATGGCCCGCACCGGCTGGGTGCGGCGGCAGGACATGCCGCTGAAGGACATACCCGACGACGTCCGCTGGGCGGTGCTCGCCGCGGAGAACGCCAGCTTCTACTCCGACCCCGGCATCTCCCTCAGCGGCGTCACCCGCGCCGTGTGGCGCACCTTCGGCGAGGGCGACACCCAGGGCGGCTCCACGATCACCCAGCAGTACGTCAAGAACGTCTACCTCAACCAGGACCGCTCGGTGGGCCGCAAGTTCACCGAGGCCATGCTCGCCCTCAAGCTCGACAACCGGATGAGCAAGGACGACATCCTGGAGGGCTACCTCAACACCAGCTGGTTCGGCCGCGGCACCTACGGCATGCAGCGCGCCGCCCAGGCCTACTACGGCAAGGAGGTCGGGGAGCTGAACGTCAGCGAGGCCGCGTTCCTCGCCTCCCTCCTCAAGGGCGCCGCCCTCTACGACCCCGCGCTGAGCGGGGCCAACCACGCGCGGGCGGTGGAGCGCTGGTCCTGGATCCTCGACCGCATGGTCGACATCGGCAGGCTGTCGCCGGCCGAGCGGGCGAAGTACCGGACGTTCCCCGAGCCGCTGAAGCAGACGCAGGGCTACGACACCGGCACGCAGAGCGACTACCTGGTGGAGCTGGCCGCGCAGTACGCCAAGAAGGCCGCGCACCTGACGGACCAGCAGTTCGACCTCGGCGGCTACCAGATCTACACGACCTTCGACCGCGAACGGGAGACCGCGCTCACCGACGCCGTGACCAGGGCCCGCAAGCAGGCGCGCGAGGATCACCCGGCGACGGCGAAGACCGCGCACTACGGTGCCGCCTCGGTGGCCGCCGACGGACGGATCCTCGCGGTCCACGGCGGCCCCGACCACCGTACGCAGGGCTACAACGAGTCCAACGCGACCACCGTGCCCGCCGGTTCGGCCTTCCTGCCCTTCGTCTACGCCTCCGCCCTCGACAACGGCGTCCGCAAGACCCGCGACGGCGCCGCGACCGAGGTGACACCGCAGACGCTGTACGACGGCGACGACGGGATCCCGGTCATGACGCCCGAGGGGCCCTACTGGGACCGCGGCGGCAAACAGGTCAGGGCTCGCAACGACGGCGGGGAGGACCACGGACGGATCAGTCTGCACAAGGCGCTCGCCCTGTCGGTGAACACCCCGTTCATGCAGCTCGGCATGGACACCGGCCTGGACAAGGTGCGCCGGACCGCCGAGGCGGCCGGTCTGCTCGGCTCCAGCTTCGGGCCGCAGGTGCCGGCGCTGTCCCTGGGCAGTGCCACGCCCAGCGCGATCCGGATGGCGAGCGGATACGCCACGTTCGCCGCCGCGGGCAGGCATGTCGAGCCGTACTCGGTGGCCCGGATCACGCGCAACGGCTCCAAGGTGCGGCTGGCCGGGCCGGCCTCCCGGCGTGCGGTGCCGGCGAAGGTGGCCGAGCAGGTCCAGTCCGCCCTGCGGGACTCCTTCGCCCTCGCCCATCCGGCCACCGCCGCCTCCGCCCCGCGCGTCAGCGGCAAGACCGGCACCACCCAGGACGACACCGCGGCCTGGTACGTCGGCACCGCCGCCTCGGTGTCGACGGCCGTCGTGGCCTACCGCATCGATCTCGCCAAGAGCCTCGAACCCCTGCCGCTGAAGGGCGTCGCCGGCACACCCGACGACAGCGTCCCGTACGGCATCTGGGCCGGCGCCCTGGGTCTCGACTGACCCGGCGACCCGCCACCGCACGCCCCCACCCCCCTCGCAGAATGGCCCGCCCATGTCGTCGAAACCCGGCCGCCGCCGAGCCCACGCAAGCCATCGCCGGGCACGCGCATCCGAGCATTCCGTCCGTCTGGGAGCGCTGGCGGTGGCTGTCCTCCTCTTCGCCTTGGTGGTCCCCGTGGCCTACACGAGCCTGACCGGCTCGGACCGCACCACACCGATCGCGTCCGCCGGCGACCGGGGCGGCTCAGTCACGGAGGAACCGCCCGCAAGGCCCTCCGAGAGGCCCGAGTGGGACGGGAGGACGAAGGTGCTCGGCGACGGCTCGACCTCGTACACCGGGCCGCAGAAGGGCACGTTGAAGCCGAAGCGGCTCAAACCCGGTGAGAAGCCGCCCCAGTTCGTCGTCTTCTCCTGGGACGGTGCCCTGGCGGGCGACGACCAGCTCTTCGCGCACTACCGGGAGCTGGCCGAGAAGTACGACGCCCACATGACGTTCTTCCTCACCGGCATCTACCTGCTGCCCAAGGGCAAGGCGAAGCTCTACGCCCCGCCGCAGCACGACAAGGGGGCCGCGGCCATCAGCTACCCCACCGACGCGCACATCCGCACCACGCTGGAACAGCTCGGCAAGGCGTGGAAGGAGGGGCACGAGATCGGCACCCACTTCAACGGCCACTTCTGCGGTATCCGCGGCGGCGGCCACTGGAGCGTCGACGAGTGGAAGAGCGAGATCGACCAGTTCTACGCCTTCGTGGAGAAGTGGAAGACCAACACCGGCTACACCGACCTCGCCCCACTGCCGTTCGACATCCGCGAGGAGGTCACCGGCGGCCGGGCGCCCTGTCTGGAGGGCCAGGGGAACCTGCTGAAGGCCGCCAAGAGCTACGGCTGGCGCTACGACGCCAGCTCCACCGGCGACTTCCAGATATGGCCCACGAAGAAGAACGGCATCTGGGACTTCCCGCTCCAGATGCTCCCGTACGAGGGCGGCGACTTCCAGGGCCTGTCCATGGACTTCAACTTCCTCTACAACCAGTCCGACGGCGAGACCGACGGCGACCCGGCCCGGCACGCCGAGTGGCAGCAGGAGACGCTCGACACGTACATGGCCGGCTTCAACCGGGTCTACTACGGCAGCCGGGCGCCGCTGTTCGTCGGCAACCACTTCGAGGAGTGGAACGGCGGCATCTACATGAAGGCCGTCGACCAGGTCATCAAGAACGTCTGCACCAAGAAGGACGTCAAGTGCGTGTCCTTCAGGGAGCTCGCCGACTGGATGGACGCACAGAAGCCGGAGACCCTGCGGCGGCTGCGCGGTCTGGACCCGGCGCAGTCGCCGGACTGGTCGACGGTCGTGAAGTAGCCGGACGAGGACTCGGTGCGCGTTCAACCACCCCCGAGTGTGGGGGAGTTGGGGAGATGGTGTAAAGATTCCTCACCCGGGTTCGACCACCCCGGGCGAGGAGAATCCCCGTGAGATCAAGAACACCGATCAGTACGCGCCGCCGCGCCACCATAGTCGCGGCCGCCGTCGCCTCGATCGCCGCCTCGGCGGCACTGCCGCCCACCTGGAGCGCCGGCGCCGCGGTAGCCGACGACCCGACGGTGGACGCCACGACCAGGGCCACCTTCCAGCGGTTGGCGGACGCGGTCTTCACCGACCGCACCCAGGCCCTGGTCGACGGCGAACGCACCCGGAAGCCGCTGACCGACGGCTTCGCCGGCGACGTACGCCTGTCCTCCCGCACGGCCCGCGCCGAGGACACCGCCCTGTCCGCGCTGGACCGGCGCAAGGACCTGCTCGCGCGGCTCGGCGAGCGGTACCGCAAGGCCGACACCGCCGTCACGCTGGACGCCACGCGCGTGACGGGCCGTACGGCGAAGGCCGCCGTCACCGAGACCACGACCCTGACCTACGCCAAGGTGCGCGGCGACGAGCCGACGACCACCGGCTTCCAGGCCCACCACGAACTCACCTTCACCGCCGACCGGCACGGCGACTGGCAGCTGACCGGCATCCGCGACACCGACCAGGGCGTCGCGGTGAACACCCTCGCCAAGCCGTCCGTGAAGGCGCCCGCCGTGGACGACACCATGCCGTCCGCCCCGCGCGCCGCGACCACCTACCCCGCCCCGGCCAAGCCCAAGACCCTCACGGGCACGGCCCTCGACTACAAGGGCATGGCGGCGTACGCGGAGAGGTACTGGAGGAACTACAACAAGGACTACCCGGACTTCAACGGTCAGGGCGCGGGCGGCGACTGCACCAACTTCGTCAGCCAGGCCCTGAAGGCCGGCGGCTGGAAGCACGTGCCCGGCTACGTCTACGACTACACGAAGTGGTTCGGCAACGCCGAGATCCAGTCGCACTCGTTCGTCGGCGTCAACGAGTGGTCCTGGTTCGCCCAGAACTCCAAGCGGACCACCAGCCTCACCAACGTCTACCAGATGGACATCGGCGACGTGCTCCAGATGGACTTCGACAAGAACGGGTCCAAGGACCACACGATGATCGTCACCTACCGCAGCCCGCAGGGCGTGCCGTATCTGACGTACCACTCCACGAACACCTACCGGCGCTCGCTGGCCAGCCTCATCGCGTCGGACCCGAACGCCGCCTACTACGCCTACCGCACCTGATCACCACGGACGGAGGCGGTACGACCGCCCGGCTCAGTGCCCGGCCCCGCGCTCCTCGCGGATCTGGGCGACGACCCGGGCCACCGTCCGCCGTACCGCCTCCGTCTCGGTCAGGAAGTGCCAGTAGTCCGGGTGACGCCCCTCCAGCGTGCCCATCGCCCGCTCCAGTCGGGCTACCGAGTCGTCCAGCGGCCGCGCGTGCCGCGGATCCGGGGTGTTCCGCCCCGACATGGCCAGCCGCTGGGCGTCCCGGATCGCGAACCGTGTCCGGTCGATCTCCTGCTGTGGATCCTTCTGCACGGCGTTCAGCCGCCGCAGCCGGTCACCGGCCGCCGACACCGACTCGTCGGTGCTGTTCAGCAGCGCCCGCACCGTCGACAGCAGCGCGGTGGCGTCCGGCCAGCGCTGCTCCTCCCGCGCGGCCTGCGCCTCCTTCAGCTTCAGCTCGGCCTGCCGTACGTTCTCCGCGGCCCCGTCCGGCACCCCCTGGAGGTCCTGCCAGCACGCCACCGTGAACCGCCGCCGCAGCTCGCTCAGCACCGGCTCGACCTGCCCGGCACGGGTGGTCAGCGCCTGCGCGCGGGTCCGCAGCGACACCAGCCGGTGATCGATCTCGGCGGCCCGCTCCGGCAGCCGCTCGGCCTCCACCCGGACCGCTTCCGCCGACCGCGCGACCCGCTCGGCCCGCTCCAGCGTCTGCGGGAGGCCATGCTGCCCGGCACCCTGGTTCAGCTTGGTCAGCTCCGGACCGAGCGTCGCGAGCCGCGCCGCGAGGTCGTCCGCCCGCAGCCCCGACGCCCGTACGGCGTCCAGCGCGTTCGAGGCGGCCAGCAGGCCCTGCCGGGCGCGCTCGACGGCCGGGGCGAGACGGGCCAGCTGGGTCTCGGCCTTGCCGAGCAGCGGCCCCAGCCCGTCCGTGAACCTCTCCAGCTCCCGCTTGACGTTGTCCAGGTCGTCCTTGGCCTTGGTCAGCTCGCCACGGGCCCGGGCGGCGACCGAGGCCTCCAGGTCGTCGCGGTCGAGGTCATGGGCGTCGACGGCCTGGATGTACTGGTGGCTGACCTCGTCGATACGCCGCCCGAGCGCCTCGAAGTCGCTGATGGCCCGGCGGGCGGCCGGAGAGTCGTCGACGGCCGTGATCGTCTCGATCGAGATCCGCAGATCCCGCTGGGCGGTGTCCAGCTCGTAGAACGCGGCCGCCGCTGCGTCCTTCGCGGCCTGCGCCTCGGCCCGCTGGCTCTCGGCCCGCCCGCCGAACCAGCGCCGGGTACCGCCGCCGGCGAACGCGGCGGGCAGGGCGAGGGCGACGAGGGCGGGGAGGGCGGCGAGGGCGAGGGTGTCACGCAGGGCGCGGCGGGTGCCGTACGGGACAGGGCCGACGGTGTCGGCCCGCACGCACTCCGGGTCGGTCTGCGCGCGCGGCGCTGACGGCGAGTTCGGCTGCGGAGGTGTCGCCGTCACATCCCTCTCCCGTGCTGTCATTCACCCTGCCCGGTTCATTCTCCCACCGGTTTAGGACGAACACACGGGCCGGTTAGTTCGCGGTTCGCACCGTGACTTTTCCGTCGCCGGTACGCGCGGAGACCTCGTGCGGGCTGGTGTTGTCCCGGGGCACGGACACGTCGACCGCCCCGTCGCCGGTCTCGGTCGTCACGTCGTACGTCGCCCGGGGCAGCTCGACCGTCACCGAGCCGTCGCCGCTGCGGGTCTCCACCAGATCCGGCACGGTGCCGAGTTCGAGCCGGATCGAGCCGTCACCGGTCCGCGCCTGCACCGTGCGCGAGGACACGCCCCAGACCCGTACGGAACCGTCGCCCGTCCGCAGGTCCAGCGGCCCGCTGGAGTCGGTGACCCGCACGGACCCGTCCCCGGTCTGAACGCTCAACGGATCCCGGAACCCCCGCGCCCGCACACTCCCGTCCCCGTCCTTCACCTTCACCGTGACGCCGCGCGGCACCTCGATGCGGTGCTTCGTCGAGCAGTTCGCGATCATGCCCGAGCACTTCTCCCGCAGCACCAGCCGGTCGTCCTCCATCGACCACGTCACCTTCGGATCCGAGCCGATCGCGACCGTCCCCTGGAACCACCGCGTCACCTCGACCGTCCCCGCCTCGTTCCCGTCGGCGGCGATGATCTCCAACGCCGAGTCGTCCGAGTCCACGGTCAGCGTCCGCCCCTCCAGCGCGAAGGACCGGTGCTCGGGTTCCTTGTCGTCCCCGGCAGAGGCCCCGCACGCGGCAAGCCCCCCGACGAGCGCCACGACGACTCCGACGGCGGCGACAGCGCGGACGGCAACCGGAACGGTACGGGCCATGACGATCTCCCCCTGAGACTCCCTGAGACCTGCCCTTCAGGGCCCAGGATTCGGATGGTGATTCGACCGTACGGATCCGGGGGACCGCTCGGGATCCGGGCCGCTCCCGGATCCGAGGTGGGGATAACCCCAGGACGGCCCCGATACGGGTTTGCGGGACATGGCCCCTGGCAGGGTAGGCTGTCGACTCGTTCTCGGGTGCGTAGCTCAGGGGTAGAGCGCCTGCCTTACAAGCAGGATGTCGGCGGTTCGAAACCGTCCGCGCCCACCGCGGTAGAGGACCCCGCCGTTCGCGGCCGGGGTCCTTCGCCTTTTCAGCCCTCCTGCGGCGCCGACGCCTCATGGGCGTGCTTCAGCTGGGAGCGGGCGTCGACCCGTTCGGCTCCGGCGAGTTCCGACCAGTAGCGGTGGCCGCTGATGAAGACCGTGAGTTCGTGTTCGCGGCGGCGGAGCTTCTCCACCTGGGCCTGTTCGTCCTCCGTCCAGCCGGGGGAGGCTGGGCGCTCGACCTTGCGCCAGCCGTTGTCGTCGCTGAAGGCGTCCAGGGGCACGACCGACCAGGGGAGCCGCTTCAGGAGGGCCGACAGCTCGGCCCGGACCTGATGCAGCTCCTCCTGACCGGCGAGCAGGTCACTCGGAAAGTCATAGGGCGTAGCCACGAGCCAATGCTACGCCTGTTCGATTTTGGGTGGCGAGCTTGTTTGGGTGGTTCATGCGAACGGGTGTGTGGGCGGGTGAGCGGGAGGCTCACCCGGGCCCGGTCGGCTAGTGGCCGGCCTCCCTCAACTCACGCACCAGCCCGGTCGTGACCGGCGTGGAAATCCCATGGTGCTCCGCCGCGCGCAGCAACGCGCCGCCGATGGCGTCCAGTTCGAGGGGACGCCCGGCCTCGGCGTCGCGCTGCATCGACGACTTCGTGCCCGGAGGGAAGGCGTCGTAGCGGGCGAGGGCCTGGGCCGGGTCGGCGGGGCCGCCGCAGGCGCGGCTGACGGCCGCCGTCTCCTCGACCAGGGACGTCAACTGCTCGCGGTGGCGGGTGCGTACGTCGCCGAGGGGGAGGCCGTGGCGGGTGGTCAGCAGGGCGAAGGGGGCCAGGAACGACATCTTCGCCCAGAGGGCCGCCGTCTCGTCGGTCAGGACACGGGTGGTGGGGCCGGCCGTGTCGAGGGCTTGCGCCAGGGTGTCGAGGCGGTCGCGGGGGACCGAGTCGCCGGTGAGGTCGATCTCGGCGAACGGGCTGGCGTGTTCGATATGCCCCGGGGCGACGCGGGTCGACTCGGCGCGGATCACGGCGGGGGCGACACGGTCCGGGCGGTAGCGGGCGCGGAGGGACGCCGGGTGCTCCACGCCGTTCAGGAACGGGACGACCAGGGCGCCGTCGCCGAGCGCGGTGGGCGGGACGCGGGTCAGGGCCGCGTCCAGGGCGGTGGCCTTGACCGCGATCAGACAGGCGTCGACCGGTTCACGGAGCTCGGTGTCCGCCTCCACCTGGGCCGTGAAGTCACCGAAGAGGGCGCTGCGGACCTGGATTCCGTTCGTCCGCAGGGCCTCGGCCGTCTCGTCACCGGCCAGGCAGACGACACGGTGGCCGGCCCTGGACAGCAGCGCGGCGAGCAGGCCGCCGATGCCGCCCGGGCCCAGCACCGCCACGGTGAGCCGGTCGTTCGCGGTGGTCTCTCCCGCCGTCGTTCGTTGCGCAGTCATGCGTTTCCTCTCGTCGGTCGGCCCCAATCGCGGTGGCCGCCTCGACGTGATCATGGCAGACGGGCCCCTCTCCGAGGGAGACTGTTCGACATGTGCCGCAGTATCAAGACACTCCGTCCGCCCGTACTGCCCGAAGAGGCGACCGAGGACGAGATCCGAGCCGCCGCCCTCCAGTACGTCCGCAAGGTCTCCGGCTTCCGCGCCCCGGCCGCCCACAACCGCGAGGTCTTCGACCACGCCGTCGACGCCATCGCGGCCGCCACGGCCGAACTGCTCGACGGGCTGGAGGTGCGAGGGGCCGGCGCGGTGGCGCGCAAGGCCGGGTAGGGCCGCAGGCAAGGGCACGGTCGGGACAGGGGCCGGCAGCACGTCGGCGGACGCCGCGCCGGGGGGCGGGCCTTGCCGCGCGATGGGGCACGCACGGCCCACTCGCGGGTCGGCTGTGCCTGCCTGGTCAGTCGCCGGTCGGTTGTGCCTGCCTGGTCAGTCGGCGGTCGGTTGTGCCTGCCTGGTCAGTCGGCGGTCGGTTGTGCCTGCCTGGTCAGTCGGCGGTCGGCTGTGCCTGCCTGGTCAGTCGCCGGTCGGTGGTGCCCGGCGCGGTAGTCGTCGGGTCGGCTGGACCCGCACGGCCAGGTCGTGGGGTTGGCTGTGCCCGGGTGGTCAGTCGGCGGTCGGTTGTGCGCGTGTGGCAGTCGTGGGGTTGGCTGTGCCCGGGTGGTCAGTCGGCGGTCGGTTGTGCGCGCGGCAGTCGTCGGGTCGGCAGTGCCCGGGTGGTCAGTCGCTGGTCGGTTGTGCGCGCGCGACAGTCGGCGGTCGGTCGTGATCGCGCGGCCAGTCATCGGTTCGGCTGCACCCGCGGGCAGTCACCAGGTCGGCTGCGCGCACACGGCAGTCACCGGATCTCCGGTACCCGCATGGCAGTCACCGGATCGCCGGCACCCGCACGGCAGTCACCGGACCGCCGGTACCCGCATGGCAGTCACCATGTCGCCGATGGCTTCCCCACGTCGGCCGACCCCGCCGTCGAAGCGCGCGTCGACTCCCCCCGCCCCCAGTGGAGCGCACATGCGGAGCGTCTACGCCGGCTTCCGGCGCATCACATACGTGGCCACCGCACCCGCCGCGAACAGGGCCGCGACCGAGACGGCAGTGGCCAGCCAGGTGGCGCCCAGCCACTGGGCGCCGAAGTAGCCGAGGGCCACGCTGTAGGTGGCCCAGGTGAGGCCGGCCAGGGCGGACCAGGGGAGGAAGTCGCGGGGGCTGCGGTGGGTGGCGCCGGCGCTGAGGGAGACCACTGAGCGGCCCGCGGGGGCGAAGCGGGCCAGGACGACCAGGGCGCCGCCGCCTCGGGCGAGGGCCGTGCCGAGACGTTCCTGCGCTGATGTGAGGCGGCGGGAGCGGGCGATCGCGCGGTCCAGGCGGGCGCCGCCGCGCCAGGCGAGGCGGTAGGCGACCAGGTCGCCCAGGACGGAGGCGGTGGCGGCGCAGAGGGTCAGGGCCAGGATGTCGGGGACCTCGCCGGGGACCTGGCCGGTCGCGGCGCCCGTCCCCGCGGCGGCCGCCGTCGCGGCCGTGATCACCAGGACGCCACTGGGCAGGACGGGGACGAACACGTCCAGCAGGACCGACAGTCCTACGACCACATAGATCCATGGGGCCGCCGTCAGCGAACCCATGTCCTCGAGACCCTCGAGCACCGCAACTCCCCGTTTACCCCCGTGGCCAGTCCGTGCCGTGCCGCGACGTCGCGGGGGAGCGGCAGGTGCGGCCTATGACAGCCATACAGCGTACGCCGGGGGTGTGACAGGAGATTCATCGGGGGCTCGTGTGTTCGGCACAGCATCTTCACCCGGCTGCCGCCGGTACGCAGGCGGAACGGCGCCCGTACCCGCGTGGGCCGCGCAGGTACGGGCGCCGTCATCCAGCCGTCATCCAGCCGTCATGCAAGGGCGGAGCCCCGTGCCGCCAACGGGCGTCAGGCCGCCACCGGCGTCTTGTCGGCCGCCGTCCGGCTCTGCGCCTCGGGGCGCTTGGCGAACAGGCGGTCCAGTCCGAACGCGCCGGAGCCCGTGAAGATCAGCAGGAACATGGCCCAGCAGTACATGACGGCACCTTCGCCGCTGTTCTCGATGGGCCACAGTGCCTGTGGCTGGTGGACCTTGAAGTACGCGTACGCCATGGCGCCGGAGGATATGAACGCCGCGGCACGGGTGCCCAGGCCGAGCAGCACCAGGCTGCCGCCCACGAGTTCGATCACGGCGGCGAACCAGCCGGGCCAGGTGCCGGTCTCGACGGTCTCGCCTCCGAAGGTGCCGAAGAGCGTGTTGGCGCCGTGGCAGGCGAAGAGCAGGCCGACGACTATGCGGAACAGGCCGATGGCGTACGGCTGGGCGCTGTTGAGGCGTCCGGTCATGTGGGGGACTCCCTCGGTCTGGGGTTTACCGGTCCTTTTGAGGAACGGTGCGGAGACGGATACTGATCGGTAGCCCCCACGTTAGGTAGCCCTAATCAACACTTGCAAGTTCAACATTTGGCCAGGTTTTGCTGTCGGCGTCCCCATCCACCCCGGAAGCAACCGCACCGTAGCGCGGCTCTCGCCACCGCATCGGCGTCCGAAAGAGTGACCGAATCCACACCCGGCCGTGCCCCCGCCGCCGTCACCCGGTGCACACCCTCCGTAGGCACACCCGACGCGAACCGGCCGGGACGCGCCCGCCCCTGACGGTCGATCAGGCGATACGTGCCGCTGTGTCACGTCCACCCCGTCGTCAGTCGCCATCGCACCGACAGCCCCGAGCCCTCAGGCGACCGGCCGCACTCTCACGGCGTGAGTTCCGACTCCGCCACCGTCCGAAGCCGCGCAGCACCCCCGCGCGGCACACGCGCCTGCTCCAGCCGCAGCCGCGCCGAACGTCCCCGCAGGGTCAGGGTCATGAGCTGGTTGCCGAACCAGGGGCCGCCTGTGCGGCGCCAGTCGATCGGCGGGGTGGGGCAGCCGCCGTGCCCGGCGAAGCGGCGACCCAGCACCCGGGCCGGCCCGCTCCAGCCGAAGCGGAAGCCGAGTCGGATGGCCAGCGGGATGGCGTTGTGGACGGGGGAGCAGGTCAGTTGGAAGACGCGGGCGGTGGGGCCGGTGCCGGTCGGCCAGGCCGGTTCGGCCACGTAGGCGTGGTGGACGTCGCCGGAGAGCACGCACACCGTCGCCGGAGCCCGCGCGCCCGACCCGGCCTCGGCGATCAGTGCGGCCAGGGCGTCGAAGGACGACGGGAACGCCGCCCAGTGCTCCAGGTCCGCCCGCCGCCGCAGGTTCTCCCCGAACCGCGCCCAGCGCTCCCCGCGCTCGCCCCGGCACAGGGCCGCGTTCCACGCCTCGGCGTCGTGCACCAGGTGCGGCAGCAGCCAGGGGAGGGACGTACCGATGAGGAGGTGGTCGTAGGAGCCGGGCGCGTCCAGGGCCTGCTCGCGCAGCCAGCGGGCCTCGCCCGCGTTGAGCATCGAGCGCGCGTCCTCGTCCAGGACCCGGGCCGCCCGCGTGTCCACCATCAGCAGCCGTACGCGGCCGAAGTCACGCCGGTAGCTCCAGCGCACGGACGCCGGGTCGGCGTCCGCCCGGCAGGCGAAGGAGCGCAACAGATCGGTGCCGTCGGGGGTTTCGCGTACCGCGGCGTAGAGCGGGTCCGCGGCGAGCTCGGCCGGTGGGAGGTTCCCCAGGTGCTGGTGCACCCAGTACGACATCAGCCCGCTCAGCAGCCGCTCCCGCCACCACGGGGTGGTCCGCATGTCGGCGAGCCAGGCGGCGGAGGTGTTCCAGTCGTCGATGACGTCGTGATCGTCGAAGATCATGCAGCTGGGCACGGTGGAGAGCAGCCACCGCACCTCCGGGTCGAGCCAGGACTCGTAGTAGAGGCGGGTGTACTCCTCGTAGTCCGCGACCTCGTCGCCCGGCGGGTCGCGCAGATCGCGCCGGGCGGCCAGCCAGCGCCTGGTCGCCTTGGAGGTCTCGTCGGCGTACACCTGGTCGCCCAGCAGGACCAGTACGTCGGGCCGCTCGCCGTCCGGGTCGGCCGCGATCCGGGCGGCCAGCGTGTCGAGGGCGTCCGGGCCGACCGGATCCTCCTCGTCGGCCGGTGGCGCGGCCCAGCGGCAGGAGCCGAAGGCGAGCCGGACCGTGTCGCCCTCGGCCGGGGCGCGGATGACGGAGGGCGGGAACGGGCTGTCGGGCAGCGGCCACACGCGTGTGCCGTCGAGGTGGACCTCGTAGGCCTCGGAGGAACCCGGGGTCAGGCCGGTCACCGGGATCAGGGCGTAGTGGTGGCCCGCGATCTGGAAGGTGCGGGACGTGCCGCGGGCGCCGTCCGCGCCGCGCACCTCGGCGGTGCACGGACGGCTCGCCTCGACCCACACGGTCGCGGACGAGCCGTCGGCATACCTCAGCAGTGGTCCAAGGCGCAGTTCGGCCACGTCAATGCCCTCCTCCGTCGCCCCGTACGGTACGGAACGACGGAGGTGGGCGGGGAGGTTCCGCAGGTCACGGTTTGCCGAACTCGGACGGTTGCGGTCGGTGCCGTCAGCAGTTCGCGAGGTAGTTCGTGAGGGCGGACTTCTCCGCCGAGTCGACCGAGAGGTCGTAGTAGTACTTCACCTGGACCCAGGCGCGGACGTACGTGCAGCGGTAGGCCGTGCGCGCCGGCATCCAGGTGGCCGGGTCCTGGTCGCCCTTGGCCTGGTTGACGTTGTCGGTGACCGCGATCAGCTGCGGGCGGGTCAGGTCGTTGGCGAACGACTGGCGCCGGGAGGTGGTCCAGCTGTCGGCGCCGGAGTCCCAGGCCTCGGCCAGCGGGACCAGGTGGTCGATGTCGACGTCGGAGGCGGCGGTCCAGGTGGCGCCGTCGTACGGGGAGTACCAGCTGCCGCTGGTGGCGGCGCAGGAGGAGTTGGTCACGACTCCCGAGCCGTCGCGCTTGAGGACCGTCTCGCGGGTGTTGCAGGTGCCGGACTGGGTGATCCAGTGCGGGAAGAGGTCACGGTCGTAGCCGGTGCGGTCCTCGGTGGCCACGGTGAGCTGGGCCAGGTAGCTGCGGGCGGTGGCGCCGCTGACGGGGGTGGGGAGCGCGGCGGAGGCGGTCGGGCCGTTGAAGAGTCCGACGGAGGCTATGACACCGGTGAGCGCCGCGAGTATGCTGACGCGTCGACGCGCGTAGAACTTCGACATGTGCGAACTCCCTTGGGAGGTGGGGGTGTTGGCGGGCGAGCGATGGAATGCTCGCGGCGCCCTGTTGCCGGGAGGTGTGCGTCGGGTAAGAAGTTAATGACGCGTACATGACATAACAAGGTTTACGGCGAAACGATCTCGTATCATGGGGAGCGCAGAAGGGGAGTAGCTCTTCGCCGGACCGTCGACATACTGCTCAGCTCGCCTGAGCCGGCGCCCGGAGGCGGACCTCGTCCACGAGGTCGGCCAGCGAGACCTTCGGCAAGCAGTGCACACCCGTGCCCCATGGTGCGGGTGCCTACGTGTGCTGCCGTGCCGAGGTGTCGCAGCGCAGTCGCAGTGCAGCATCGCTCTCGGTGGGGCGGCCCCGACCGATTGAGGAACCTTGATCAGCTTCACCGTGACGGCCGTCGTCTTCGGCGTCGTCTTCCTCGCCGAACTGCCCGACAAGACCGCACTCGCCGGGCTCGTCCTCGGCACGCGCTATCGCGCCTCCTACGTCTTCGCCGGCGTCGCCGCCGCGTTCGCGCTGCATGTCGCCCTCGCCGTGGCGGCCGGCAGTGTGCTGACGCTGTTGCCGCAGCAGATCGTGCACGCGGTGACCGGCGTGCTCTTCCTGGGTGGCGCGGCGGTGCTGCTCAGGAAGAAGGACGAGGACGAGGAGGAGATCCGCAAGCCCGAGAACCAGTCCTTCTGGAAGGTGTCGGGGGCCGGCTTCATGCTCATCCTGGTCGCCGAGTTCGGGGATCTGACCCAGATCATGACGGCGAACCTCGCGGCCCGGTACGACGACCCGCTGTCGGTCGGCATCGGGGCGGTGCTGGCGCTGTGGGCCGTGGCGGGGCTCGGGATCGTCGGCGGGAAGGCGCTGATGCGGCGGGTGCCGTTGCGGCTGATCACCAAGGTGGCGGCGTTGCTGATGCTCGGGCTCGGGGTGTGGAGCCTGTGGGAGGCGATCACCGGGTGAGGTCGGGCGCCGGCCGGCTGAACTGTCGGTGAACGGTTTCTGGAGGCGGTGGCGCGATCGGGATCGGTTTTGTACCGTGGAGGAACAAAGTGGCTCCCGCCCGTTTTCCCTGACCGGCGGGCGGGACCACCTTGTCCCTCCCTGGGGGCACCCCTGTACCCCCGCGCCCCTCGCCCTGGAGCTGCCGATGCCGGCCACCGTCCTCACCGCCCGTGCCCTGCTGCTCGACATGGACGGCACCCTCGTCAACTCGGACGCCGCCGTGGAACGGATCTGGCGTCGCTGGTCGCAACGGCACGGGCTGGACGCCGACGAGGTGATGAAGGTCGTGCACGGACGGCAGGGGTACGCCTCGATGGCCCTGCTGCTGCCCGACCGGCCGATGGAGCAGAACCACGCGGACAACGCCCGCATGCTCGCCGAGGAGACGGCGGACGTGGCGGGCGTCGTGCCGATTCCTGGGGCGCCGGAGTTCATGGCCTCGCTGCGGGAGCGGGGGCTGGCGCATGCGCTGGTGACCTCGGCCGACGTTCCGCTGTCCACGGCGCGGATGGCTGCCGCCGGGCTGGAGCTGCCGGATGTGCGGGTGACCGCGGAGTCCGTTGGCGCGAGCAAGCCGGATCCGGAGGGGTTCCTGAAGGGGGCGGCCGAGTTGGGGGTCGCGCCGGAGGACTGTGTGGTGTTCGAGGACTCGGGGGCGGGGATTCAGGCGGGGCGCTCCGCGGGGATGCGGGTGGTGGGGGTTGGGCCGCGGGCCCGGTTCCATGAGCCGGATGTCGTCGTGGCTGATTTGCGGCAGGTTCGGGTTGAGGCGGGGGACGGGGGCGGGATTCGGTTGTATGTCGCCTGAGGGCTCGGGGGGTGTGGGACCGATTGCGGGTGCGGGTTGTGGTGGGTTGCTCGCGCAGTTCCCCGCGCCCCCAGGGAGCTCGGGGTGCGTGTTTGATGGCGGGTGCGGGTTGAGTGGGGCTGGTCGCGCCGTTCCCGGTTTTGGTGGGTTGCTCGCGCTCAGGGGCGGTGGCCGGACATCTGGTGCAGCTCCGTGCGCCTTTGGGTCGGCTGTGCCTCGGCGGACCTCAAAGGGCGCGGGGAACTGCGCGACCAGCCACGGTGGAGCCGCGGTCGCCATCGGACCGGAGGCTCCCGAGTTCTCGGGCGAACCCCGTCACGGCTCCCGCGTCTCCGACTCCAGCCTCTCCCGCGTCGCCAGGTCGTACACCCCGTACTCCTCCGGCTGGACCCCCCGCGCCCACTGGTACCTGCTCACCGCGTCCTCGACGCCCTCGTTGTAGCTGCCCCGGGCCTCCCTCGTGTAGAGGCCGAGTTGGGTCAGGCGCAGTTCGAGCTCGACCACCTCGGAACCCCGGTCGCCACGACGCAGCGTCGGCGGGGCGGGGTCTCGGGCCGCGGCGGACTCCTGCTGGGCGCCGACGGCCTCCGTGGGTGAGGGGGTGGAGGTGTTCGTCGGTTCCGTGGCGGGGGGCGGAGTGGGGGACGCGCTGGAGCGGGACGGGGAGGACGAGGGGGAGGGGGATGCGCTCTCCGTGGGTGTCGGGGACGCAGGGGGCGGCGCCGGCCGCGTCCGCGTCGGGGAGGGCGGTTGCGATGCCTCGCTGGTCGACGGGGCCGGGACGCTCGCCCGTACGTCGTCCGGCAGAGCCGTGTCGCGGGACGGGGTCTCGTAGGTGAACAGGCCGCTCGCCAGGCCGGCCGCCGCGATCACGGCCACGAGCGCGCCGCCCGTGCCGAGGAGGACGGTGCGGGTACGGCGCCGACCGGGCGCCGCTGTGTCCGGAGCGTCGGTTCCGGTGCCGTGGGGGTCGGTCGCGTCCGGCTCGAACAGGCTGAGGTCCCGTGTGTCGAGGGTGCGGGCCGGCGCCGGAGGGATCGGCCGTAGCGGCATCGTCGCGTCGGAGGGGAGTGCGGCGGCGCTGTCGCCGTCGGCCTCCAGCTCCACGTACGGGCGTATGCGCAGGGGATCGAAGTCCTCCGCCGCTGCCGCCTCCGCGGTGCGGGCGTCGCGCAGGGCCTCGGACACGCGCTGGGCGCAGCCGCAGGACGGGGTGTTGTCGAGGGCTCTCGGCGTACCGCACTCCGGGCAGGGGTGACCGTTCTGGCCTATCGGGCCGTCCTGGCCTTCCGGACCCTTCGTGCCTGTCCGCTCTGTCACGCCTTCGTACCTCCCCCTCGCGAACTCCCCACACTATGCAGACGTTCCTCACGTGGTCTCCGGAAGCCCCCGGAAGGACTGATTCCAAAGGGACTCGACAGGCCATAACCAGCCATATCGATCACGATGGGGGTGTATCGAGACCCTCGGGAGGTCTTCATGGCCGGGGACGCGCACGGTATGCCGGACGATGTGCGTGACGCGCAGCCCCCGAGGCGGGGAGCCGACGCGCACGAGAACGTGCCCGGCAACGTCCTCGTCTCCATCGGCGCGCTGCTGCTCGGCATGCTGCTCGCCGCGCTCGACCAGACCATCGTGTCGACCGCCCTGCCCACCATCGTCAGCGACCTCGGCGGGCTGGAGCATCTGTCCTGGGTCGTGACCGCGTATCTGCTGGCGTCCACGGCCGCGACTCCGCTGTGGGGCAAGCTCGGTGACCAGTACGGGCGCAAGCGGCTCTTCCAGATCGCGATCGTGATCTTCCTCGTCGGGTCCGCGCTGTGCGGCATGTCGCAGAACATGGCCCAGCTCATCGCCTTCCGGGCCGTGCAGGGTCTCGGGGGCGGCGGGCTCATGGTGCTGTCCATGGCGATCGTGGGGGACATCGTGTCGCCGCGGGACCGGGGGCGGTACCAGGGGTTGTTCGGGGGCGTGTTCGGGGCGACGAGTGTGCTCGGGCCGTTGCTGGGCGGGGTGTTCACGGAGCATCTGAGCTGGCGGTGGGTGTTCTACGTCAATCTGCCCGTCGGGGTGGTCGCGCTGGTGGTGATCGCGAGTGCGCTGCGGATTCCCCGGAAGTCGACGCGGCACGTCATCGACTATCTGGGGACGTTTCTGATCGCGTCCGTCGCCACCTGTCTGGTACTCGTCGCTTCCCTCGGGGGGATCACGTGGGGGTGGGGGTCGGCGCAGATCGTCGGGCTCGCGGTGCTGGGGGTGGTGCTCACCTGTGCGTTCGTCGCGGTCGAGCGGCGGGCCGCCGAACCGGTGCTTCCGTTGAAGCTGTTCCGGGTGCGGACCTTCGCGCTGTCGGCTGTCATCAGCTTCATCGTCGGGTTCGCCATGTTCGGCGCGATGACCTATCTGCCGACGTTTCTCCAGGTCGTGCAGGGCGTCAGTCCGACCATGTCCGGGGTGCACATGCTGCCGATGGTCGTCGGCATGCTGCTGGCGTCGACCGTGTCCGGGCAGATCGTCAGCCGTACCGGGCGGTGGAAGGTGTTCCCGGTCGCCGGGACCGGGGTCACCACGCTGGGGCTGCTGTTGCTGCATCAGATGGACGTGGACAGCTCCACCTGGGAGATGAGCCTGTACTTCTTCGTGTTCGGGCTGGGGCTCGGGCTGGTCATGCAGGTGCTCGTGCTGATCGTGCAGAACGCCGTCTCGTACGAGGATCTCGGCGTCGCCACCTCCGGGGCCACCTTCTTCCGGTCCATCGGGGCGTCGTTCGGCGTCGCCATCTTCGGCACGGTCTTCGCGGGCCGGCTCGACGACAAGCTCGTGGAGGCGTTTCGGGGGGTGCGGCTGCCGAGCGGGGTCTCGCTGGAGGGACTGGAGGCCGATCCACGTGACATCGCCCGGTTGCCGGGGGCGTTGCGGCCGGCCGCGCTGGAGGCCTACGCGTCCTCGATCACCGACGTGTTCTTGTACGCGGCGCCTGTGGCGTTGCTCGGGTTCGTGCTGGCCTGGTTCCTGCGGGAGGACCGGCTGCGGGGGTCGGTGACCGCGCCTGATGTCACCGAGACGCTGGCCAGTAATCCCGTGGAGCGGTCGTCGTACGACGAGGTGTGCCGGGCTTTGTCGGTGCTCGGGACGCGGGAGGGGCGG
Organism: Streptomyces sp. NPDC028907; assembly: GCF_055564995.1. NCBI lineage: Bacteria > Bacillati > Actinomycetota > Actinomycetes > Kitasatosporales > Streptomycetaceae > Streptomyces > Streptomyces sp. NPDC028907. The sequence continues at coordinate 809,123 of NZ_JBVHVE010000001.1, read as the reverse complement.
CGGGAGGTGTACCGGGAGATCACCGAGCGGGCCGGGTACGACCTGTTGCCCGCGGCCAGTTGGCTGCTGCTGCGGATCAAGAAGTGCGGGTGGGTGGAGCCGGCGGTGCTCGCCGAGCGGAGTTCCGTGCCGTTGCCGGTGATTCTCGAAGCCGCTCGGCAGGTGGAGGAGCGGCGGTTGGCCGTGCGCGAGGGGCTGGATCTGGTGCTGACCCAGAGTGGGCGGGAGGTCGCGGCGCGGTTGGCCAGGGTTCGGGAGGAGTCGTTGGCGGAGTTGCTGGGGGACTGGTGGGGGCCGGGGAGGTCCACGGATCTGGTGCAGTTGGTGAAGGAGATCAATGAGGAGTTGTGTGGGTCGGAGCGGGAACGGCCGGGTACCTCCGGTGGTTGAGCGGGGGATGCCTGCGGCGGCCCGTTGCGGTGGGTGGGGGGTGATCGCGCAGTTCCCCGCGCCCCTGAGGTGCCTGCGGCGGCCTGTTGCGGTGGGTGGGGGTGCGCGTAGCGCCTGCGGTTTGGTGGGGGTCGGGGCCGTGCCGGGGGGTGTCCGTCCTCGGTCGGGCGGCTCGGTTGCTTTGAGATGTGCTCTGCGTTGACGCCCGCCGCTGCGGGCGGACACCCCCCGGCACGTCCCCTCGCCGCCGTACGCGGCTGAGCTATCCGCGGCCCTCCGTCGCGCGGGTGAACGTCAGGTGTGTGACGCCGCTTGGCGAGGGGACGGCCTCGATGTCGTAGGCCTGGTCCAGGCCCTCCAGTCCGTCCCAGAGGCGTTCGCCTCGGCCGAGCAGGATCGGGGCCACCACGACGTGCATGTGGTCGATGAGCTCTGCGGCGAGGAAGTCGCGGAGCAGTGTGACACCGCCGCCGATGCGTACGTCCTGGTCGCCCGCCGCCTCGCGGGCCGTCTCGAGTGCCTCGGCGGGTGACGCGTCGAGGAAGTGGAACGTCGTGCCGCCCTCCATCTCGATCGACGGGCGAGGGTGATGCGTGAGGACGAAGGTCGGCGTGTGGAAGGGCGGGTTGGGGCCCCACCACCCCCTCCAGTCCGGGTCCTCGTGCCATCCGGGCGGGCCGAACTTCCCGGCGCCCATGATCTCGGCTCCGATCCCCGGACCGTGCTGCCGTGCGAAGGCGTCGTCGATGCCGCCGGTTCCGCCGGAACGGCCGGTCATGCTGTGCCAGAAGCCGGTGGCGAACATCCACTCGTGCAGCCTTTCACCGGCGTGGCCGAACGGTGTCTCCCGGCTCTGGCCTTCACCGGTGCCGAAGCCGTCGAGCGAGATGGAGAAGTTGTGGACGCGGGCGAGTGACATGGCAGGCCCTTCCTTCCGTGTGCGGTCAACGCCTTTCACCATGACGTCGATCGGGGCGCCGCCGAATCGACACGCCGGGGGTGGCCGATTCGGCCGCCGTTTGAGGCGGGCCATCGGGGCAACCCGGCATCCATGTCCACAGGTGTGATCATTCTGGTCGTGGTAGTGGCGGTCGTCGTGCTGATCGGTGCGGCCGTCCTGGCTCTGCGTGCTCGGAGTACGCAGAGCGGTCGGGGCCTGAAGCGGCGCTTCGGGCCTGAGTACGAGCGGGCCGTTGCCCGGCACGACGGTGACGCCGAGGCCGCCGAGCGGGAGCTCGCCCAGCGGGTGGAGCGGCACGGCGGGCTGCGCGAGCGGGCGTTGGAGACAGAGGAGGCCGAGCGGTTCGAGGCTCGGTGGACGGCGGCCCAGGAGCACTTCGTCGACTCGCCGAAGGATGCCGTCGAAGAGGCGGACCGGGTGCTCGCGGATCTGGCGCAGGCGCGCGGGTTCCCCGACGGCACGCAGTACGAGGAGCAGCTCTCCGCTCTGTCCGTGCACCACGCGCACCAAGTGCAGGGATACCGGCATGTGCACCGGGTCGCCCACGCGCGCGTGAGTGAGGGGGCGGAGGGCGGCGGGCCGGGGACGGAGGAGATGCGCGAGGCCATGGTCGAGGCCCGGGGCCTGTTCGAGGAGCTGACGGGGCCGGTCGAGCGGCGGCGTGGGGGCTTGCCGGAGACAGCCCGGCAGTCCCGGCGGGGCGCCGACGGTCATCGTGGCCATCTGCCGTGGGGCTTCACCGGCCGTCACGCGAAGGGGAGTTGAGGGGCATGACGGATGTGACGAGGGCAGGGCGCGAGGTCACCGCGCTCATGCCGCGTGAGGAGTCCGACAAGTTCGAGCTCAGGCTTCACCAGTCCGTCGCCGGGTTCGTCGACGGTCCCCGGGCCGCCGTCGAGGAGGCCGATCAGCTGGTCGAGGATCTGGTGGGGCGGATCAGCGACGCCATGGCGCAGCGGCGTCGCACGCTGCGTACGTCCTGGCAGGCGGCCGACGAGCAGGCCGACACCGAGCAGCTGCGGCTCGCGCTGCGGGACTACCGGGAGCTGGCGGAACGGCTGCTACGCCTCTGACACTCCTGGCCCATGTGACCCACCCGCCGCCCGGCGCCTCTCCTGCCACTCCCGTACGACCTGTTCCACGTCGTACGGCTTGCGGCCCAGGGGAGGGCCGGGCGGCGGCTTCAGGAGCATGTCGCGGATCTTGGCGTTGACGTTCGTGATGATCTTCCGGACCGCCGGTTCGGACCTGGCCGCGTAGGCCGCGGCCAGCGCGTCCTCCGCCTCCTTGCGCAGGGCCAGGGCCGGGGGCAGGACCGACAGGCCCTCGCGGGCCATCTTGCGTTTGACCCACCACAGTTCGTCGTAGGGGGACTCCAGATCGTTCGGCAGGGGCTTGCCCGCTCCGGGCAGTCTGTCGAAGTCGCCGCGCTGCTGGGCGTCGTGGATCTGCTTGTCGACCCAGGACTCGAACGGGACACCGGGGGGCTTTCGCTCGGTCATGAGTTCATTGTGCCGGACGCGGCGGTGCCGGGCGATTTATCATGCGGCGTCGGTGGCCAAAACGGCCGCCCCTCAAGGATGTTTCAGGAGGAGCGCACGTGCTCGAACTCACCATGGCCGCCGTGTCCGCGGCGGACGAGGGTGCCACGGCCGGCATGCTCATGGCCGACGCGCCCAGCGAGCCGGGTGCCGTGCTGCGGGTGGGCCGGGACAAGACGGTGTGCCGGCTCTCGACGCCGGACGACTGGCTGTTCGTCTCCCGGGTCCACCTGGAGTTCCTGTGCGGGCCCGACGGGACGTGGCAGGTGACCTGGCTGCGCGGCTCGCAGCCCGACCCGTCCTCCGAGGTGCGGCTGACCGTCGGCGAGTACGCCCAGCCGATCGGCTACGGCGGGACCGTGCCGTTGCCCCGGGGCGGCAGCGGCGAGATCATCATCCACGACCGCACCGCGCCGCGCAGCGTCAACGTCGGCTTCTATCAGGAGGCTTGAGCACACCCGCGCGGGCGGCTCACGCCAGGACGCGGGCCAGGGCGAAGCCGTCGTAGCCCTTGGCGCCCACCGTCTGGATCGCCGTACCGCTCAACCTCGGGTGGCTGCCGATCAGTTCGATCGCGGCGCGGGTGCCCTGGATGTCCGGGGCCGTGTCGGTGGGGTCGGCGACCCGGCCGCCGCGCACCACGTTGTCCACGATGATCAGGCTGCCGGTGCTGGTGAGGCGGAGCGCCCAGTCGACGTAGTGCGGGTTGTTGGCCTTGTCGGCGTCGATGAAGACCAGGTCGAAGGGGGCCGGGTTCTCGTCGGCCAGTTTGGGCAGCGACTCCAGGGCCGGGCCGACCCGCACCTCGACGATCTTGTCCAGGCCGGCCCGCGCGATGTTGCGGGTGGCGACCTCGGCGTTCTTGGGGTCGTACTCCAGCGAGATCAGGCGCCCGTCGGCGGGCAGGGCGCGGCCCAGCCAGATGGTGCTGTAACCGCCGAGGGTGCCGATCTCCAGGATGTTGCGGGCGCCCTGGATCCGGGCGAGGAGCTGGAGGAGCTTGCCCTGGGACGGGGTGACGTTGATGTGCGGGAGTTCGGCCGCGTCGCTGTCGCGCAGGGCCGCCTGGAGGGTGTCGTCCTCGGGGGACAGGTGGGTGGAGAAGTACTCGTCGACGTCGTCCCAGAGCTGCGACTCGCTCATCGCCTTGCCTTTCGTATGGCTAGTTAGATGCGCTAACTACCCGTGTTGCGCGGCACTGATTCCCAGGATGGTGGATTCAGGCGGCCCGCGCAGGCGGCTGGGCCGGGGGTGAACCCCGTCACGGCTCAGTCGCGGGGGGATCGGTGCACGACTATCGTCAACCGGACAAAAGGAGAGCGGACGACAGGTGAAGCGGGGGTTGCCTGCGTCTCTCCCGAGGGAGGGCGGGCCGCATAGGGTTCGTGGAGATTCCGTAAGCGTGGGACGTGAGACGACCGGGGCGGGAGGCCGACGGGCGTGGCGAATGCGGAGCGCGGTGGGCGACCGGCGGAGGCACTCGGAGCCACGGCCGCCGGAGCCACGGCCGTCGGCGCGGTCCAGGCACGCGTGCGGGTGGCACGGCTCGGACTGTGGCTGATCGCCACGATTCTGGCCGTACGGCAGGTGGCCGTCGTCCTCGCTACGCCGCGCGGGGAACGGCTGACGGATCTGGAGACCTGGGTCGGGCCCGAAGGCGTCCTGCATGTGAAGGGTTCGCTGTACGAGTCGACGCAGTTCACCGGTACGCCGTTCGGCGGACTCGTCCTCAAACCGCTCACCCGTGCTGCCGAGCAGGCCCTCGGCTGGGGCTGGACCTTCGGCACGCTGCTGCTCGTCGTCGCCCTCGGCCTGGTCGCCGCCCGCGCCCTGCCGCAGCCGGTGAGCCGCAGGACCTCCCTGCTCGCGGCGCCTGTCGCCGTCAGCCTGCTCATGCTGTCGCTGCCGGTGCGCAACGCCCTCTACCTCGGCCAGACCAGCATCATGCCGGTGCTGCTCGTCCTCCTCGGCTGCTTCGCCGTACGGGGTGAACGCGCCAGCGGCGTGCTCATCGGCCTCGCGGCCGCCCTTCAGCCGACCCTGCTGCTGTTCACCCCGCTGCTGTGGTTCACCGGCCGGCGCCGGGCCGCGCTGACCACGGGCGCAACGTTCGCCGTGAGCACGGTGGTCGCCTGGGCGACGATGCCACGTGACTCGTACACGTACTGGGTGCACCACATGGCCGGCGTCGGCCTCGGCGGACGCGCCGACGACCTCGGCAACCAGTCCCTGCACGGTGCCCTGCTCCGGCTCGGGCTGACCGGCCCCCTGGAGATCGCGCTCTTCCTCCTCCTCGGCGCCGCCGTCGCCGTCCTCGCGATGCGCAGGGCCGTGCGCTACGCCCACGACGGTCAGCTCCTCCTCGCCGTCGCGATCACCGGCTGCGCCGCGATCGTCGTGTCCCCGACGGCCTGGCAGCACCAGCTGCTGTGGGTGCTGCTCGCGCTCGTCGGCCAGGTGGGCAGACGCGCGGGCGACCGGTACGTGTGGCCGGTCGCCGTCATCCTGGTGATGACGCTGCCCGCGAAGATGATGGTGCCGGACAAGGCGATCTTCCATCCGCTGCGCGCCGACCTCATCCTGCTGGCCGCGCTCGCCACGGCCGCCGTCGTCCCGTTCCTGGCCCGTACGTCGCCGTACTGGCAGACCCCGATCCCGACCCGGTACGCCGCCCCGGTCCCCGCCCGCTTCCGGCACATCCCGCTCGTGGGGTCCCTGCGCCGGGTGATCACCCGCCCGAACCTGCTCTTCGAGCTGCTGCTGATCCGGGTCACCTACTACGCATACGCCCAGATCCGGCTCGCCGCGGCCGGTGGCTCCAACTCGGCCGGGCGGGCCACCGCCGAGGAGCACGGCCGGGAGATCCACTCCATCGAACGGGCCCTGCGCATCGACATCGAGTACTGGGCCAACCACGCGGTCGTGAAGGTCGACTGGCTGCGGAACTTCTTCGACTTCTACTACGAGTCGTTCCACTTCGGCGTGCCGCTCACGATCCTCGCCGTCCTGTACTGGCGCCGCCCCGTCGACTACCGCTGGGCCCGCACCGCGATCGGCTTCGCCACGGTGTTCGCCCTGATCGGCTTCTGGCTCTACCCGCTCGCCCCGCCCCGTCTGATGCCCGGCCTCGGCTTCATCGACACGGTCCACGGCCCCCAGGACTTCACCCAGCCCGACTACGGCACCCTCACCGAACTCACCAACCAGTACGCCGCGATGCCGTCCCTGCACTTCGGCTGGTCGTTGTGGTGCGGCCTGGTCATCCTCGTCCTCGCCCCCAGGTGGTGGATGAAGGCCCTCGGCCTCCTCCACCCCCTTTTCACGGTCACCGCGATCGTCGTCACCGCCAACCACTGGGTCCTGGACGCGGCCGGCGGAGCGGTGGTCGTGGCGGCGGGCTTCGGGGTGACCTACCTGTTCCAGGGGCCGCGTGCCAGAGGGGTGACGGCACAGGCCGAGAAGGTCAGCAGTGAGTCCCCGGCCCTGCTGAAGGACCGTACTCCGAGCTGATGCGGTAGTCGCCCGGAGCCGGGACCGTGAGGCGGGTGAACTCGCCCTGGGGGGTCAGACACGCGGCACCGTCCACGCGTAGCCAGGGGGAGTAGGCGATGCGGACCGTCGTCGCACCCGCGCGGGGCATGTGTACGACGACGTCGGCGCTGGACGTCGAAGCGACCGTCGCCGGGGCGGAGACCAGCGGCACCGCGTCCCGTACCCGGTACACCCGCCAGTGCGCGTCCTGCCAGACCGGCTTCAGCCAGTCGGGCCGGTCCTCGCGGATGAGGCGGGCCTCGACCTTGGCATAGCCGTCGGGCTTGCCGATGGGCAGGACGACGTAGCCGACGGCCCAGCGGTCCAGCCAGGCCCGGTAGGTGGTGGCCGAGAAGGAGCCGTCGTAGAAGAGGCGGGCCCGTTCCATGTCGAGCTGGCGGTTCCAGCCGCGGGCCATGTTGACGTACGGGGCGAGGCCGCTGGCCTCGCGGTGGTTGCGGGCCGGGACGACCTCGACGCGGGTGCGGTCGGCGCCGAGGCGGTCTAGGGCGCGGACCACTCCGCGGGTCTCGGTGGCCCAGGCGGGCACCTTCGTGGAGACGTAGAGGTCGTCTCCGGTCTTCTTCCCGACCCAGGCCACAGAGAAGACCAGCGCGGTGATCAGCAGCCTTCGGCGGACCTTCGCGAGGCGGGGCTGGGCGACCAGCACGGCGAGGAGGGCCGCCGGTGCGAAGAGTTCGGCGAAGCGCTCGACGTTCGTGCCTATGGGGGAGGGGATGAGATACGTCAGGACGGCACCCACCGCGTAGACGGCACCGCTCCAGCGGGCGACCCGCCACGAGCGCGGGGCGAGGAAGGTGACGGCCAGCCCCAGGAAGAACGGCGGCCATATGCGGTCCACGAACATCAACTGCTCGCCCTTGAAGGGGAAGAGAAGAGTCGTCACGCCGACGGTGAGCGCGGGCGGCAGGAGCAGGGCGAGGGCGCGGGGGCAGTCCCGGGTGAGGAGGAAGGCGGCGCCCACGACCACCAGGAACAGGCCGGCCACCGGGCTCGCCATCGTCGCGAGGGCGGCACACACGGCGGCCAGGAGGAGCCGTCTCTCACGGGACAGCAGCAGACAGGCGGCGAGCCCGAAGGCCACGCCGAGGGCGAAGGTGGTGCGGCCGGAGGCCACGTTGCACCACAGGGCGAAGGACGCGAGCAGGGCCGGACCGAGAGGTCTTCGCAGTCCCTCGACCCGGGTCATCAGGACGGCCGCGAGCCAGGTCGCCGCCAGACCCGAGACGACGGTGACCGCGCGAACACCCACGGCGGCCATCAAGTACGGGGATATCAGGCTGTAGTTGGCGGTGTGGGTGCCGCCGTACCAGAAGAGGTTGTAGGCCGAGCCGCCGTGCCGCGTCGCGAAGTCGGTCCACGCGTACTGGGCGGCCAGGTCGCCGCCTCCGGTGGCGAGGAAGGCCCACCAGAGAGCGTAGAGCGGGACGGCGGGGAGTGTGGCGAGCAGGGGGATGCGGTGGCGGGTCCACACCGTCAGCAGAAACCGTTTGTGGGCAGGGATCCCCGGATCGGGGGCGTTCGTGCGCGGACGGGTGCTGGTGAGTTCGGCTGGGACCACGTGATCCTAGACGTGGAATCGGATGGGAGCGTTTACTGCCGAAGGAAGGTGGATCAAGTGCGAAGGTCTCCTCCACTTCACCGTCCGCGACTCCAAGAACCCGGCGGGATCGATCCTCACCCTCGACCCCGCCGTGTTCACCGCCTTCGTCAACCGGACGGCGCACCACTGGAGCGGCAGGCGCTCACGCTCACGCGGCGGCCCACGGCACCCGGCAGGTGTGAGGTGCGGTACCTTCCGGGCACAGCTCCCTGATCACCGTCTTGCGGATCGTCCGCCACGTCCGCAGCGAACAGGCCAACCGCACGCGCAACTCGACGGCTTCCCGGGCGCCGCTGCCCTGGCCGGGGTTCTCCCATTCCCACTGTTCCGCGAGATGGTCGTACGCGTCGGCGGTCGTCATCCCGCTCGCGGGAAACGTGCGCGCGACCGTCACATCGACGATCCGGGCCCCGCGCGCGCCCGCCGCCTCGTCCACGAGTCCCCTGACCCATGCGAGGCCTTGCCCGTCGGCGTACAGACCGATCCTCAGGGTGCGTGTCCTCATGCCCTGAGGCTACAGCCGCTGAATGATCGTCCCGGTGGCGAGCCCGCCCCCCGCACACATCGTCACCAGCGCGAACTCCTTGTCGGCACGCTCCAGTTCATGAAGCGCGGTCGTGATCAGCCGGGCCCCGGTGGCCCCGACCGGGTGCCCGAGCGCGATCCCGCCACCGTTCACGTTCACCTTCTCCAGGTCCTGCTCGAAGACCTGCGCCCAGCTCAGCACCACGGATGCGAAGGCCTCGTTGATCTCGACGAGGTCGATGTCCTTCAAGGACATCCCGGCCTTCCCCAGCACCGCCTTGGTCGCGTCGATCGGGCCGTCGAGGTGGAAGTGCGGGTCGGCGCCCACCAGCGCCTGGGCCACGATCCGTGCCCTCGGCCGCAGCTTCAGCGCGCGGGCCATCCGTTTCGACGCCCACATGATGGCCGCGGCGCCGTCGCTGATCTGGGACGAGTTGCCCGCGGTGTGGACGGCCGTCGGCATGACGGGCTTGAGTCGGGCCAGTGCCTCCATGGAGGTGTCGCGCAGGCCCTCGTCCTTGTCGACCAGGCGCCACATGCCCTGCCCGGCGCGCTGCTCCTCCTCGGTGGTGGGGACCTGGACGGCGAACGTCTCCCGCTTGAACCGCTCCTCGGCCCATGCGGCGGCCGCCCGCTCCTGCGAGAGCAGGCCCAGGGAGTCGACGTTCTCCCTGGTCAGGCCACGGTGGCGGGCGATGCGTTCCGCTGCCTCGAACTGGTTGGGCAGGTCGACGTTCCACTCGTCGGGGAACGGCTTTCCGGGCCCGTGCTTGGATCCCGAGCCCAGCGGCACCCGGGACATGGCCTCGACGCCGCAGCTGATCCCGACGTCGATGACGCCCGCTGCGATCATGTTGGCCGTCATGTGCGAGGCCTGCTGCGAGGAGCCGCACTGGCAGTCCACCGTCGTCGCCGCCGTCTCGTACGGCAGGCCCATGGTGAGCCAGGCCGTGCGCGCGGGGTTCATGGACTGCTCGCCGGCGTGGGTCACCGTGCCGCCGACGATCTGCTCGACACAGTCGGCGGGGATGCCGGTGCGGCCCAGGAGTTCGCGGTAGGTCTCGCCCAGGAGGTAGGCGGGGTGGAGGTTGGCGAGCGCGCCGCCGCGCTTGCCGATCGGGGTGCGTACGGCTTCGACGATCACGGGTTCGGCAGCCATGGGTGCGGGTCCTCTCCGAGGGCTCTGCGGAGTCAGGGCGGGGCTGGGCGGAACTGGTACGCGTTCTAGTTCCGTGCTTCAGTGTGCTGACGGAAGGTCAGTGGCTGCAAGAGGTGTGCAGGCAACTGGGACGTCCATGGCTATTGCCAGTTGTAGAACCCGTTACTACCGTCACGGGGACCTTCTTTGCTGATGGACCGTCAGGAGCTGTCCATGCCCTGTCCAGCGCTTCCCGACGGGTTCGACTTCACCGATCCCGATGTGCTGCACCACCGCGTGCCCCTCCCGGAGTTCGCCGAGCTGCGCCGTGCCGAACCGGTCCGCTGGATCCCGCAGTCGGGCAATGTGGCCGGGTTCCAGGACGAGGGCTACTGGGCGGTGACCCGGCACGCGGACGTCAAGTACGTCTCGACGCACCCGGAGTTGTTCTCGTCCACCCTCAACACCGCGATCATCCGCTTCAACGAGCACATCGAGCGCGACGCGATCGACGCGCAGCGGCTGATCCTGCTGAACATGGACCCGCCCGAGCACACCCGGGTCCGCCAGATCGTCCAGCGCGTCTTCACGCCACGGGCCATCCGCGCCCTGGAGGAGCGCCTGCGGACGCGCGCGCTGACGATCGCCGCCAACGCCCGTGACCACTCGGGCACCTTCGACTTCGTCACCGAGGTCGCCTGCGAACTGCCCCTCCAGGCCATCGCCGAGCTCATCGGCATCCCGCAGGACGACCGGGCCAAGATCTTCGACTGGTCCAACAAGATGATCGCGTACGACGACCCCGAGTACGCCATCACCGAGGAGGTCGGCAAGGAGTCGGCCACCGAACTCATCGCGTACGCCATGAACATGGCCGCCGACCGGCGGGAGTGCCCGGCGAAGGACATCGTCAGCACGCTGGTGGCCGCCGAGGGCGAAGGCAACCTGCGCTCGGACGAGTTCGGGTTCTTCGTGCTGATGCTGGCGGTGGCGGGCAACGAGACCACGCGCAACGCCATCACCCACGGCATGCACGCCTTCCTCACCCACCCCGAACAGTGGGAGCTGTACAAGGGGGAGCGGCCGGCGACGGCGGCCGAGGAGATCGTCCGCTGGGCGACGCCGGTCGTGTCCTTCCAGCGCACGGCGACCCAGGACACGGAGTTGGGCGGGAAGCGCATAAAGAAGGGTGAGCGGGTAGGCATCTTCTATGCCTCGGCGAATCGCGACCCCGAGGTCTTCGAGAATCCCGACACCTTCGACATCACCCGCGACCCCAACCCCCATCTCGGCTTCGGCGGGGGCGGCCCCCACTACTGCCTGGGCAAGTCCCTCGCGGTCCTGGAGATCGACCTCATCTTCAACGCCGTGGCCGACGCGATGCCCGGCCTGCGACTGGCCGGGGACCCTCGCCGCCTTCGCTCCGCGTGGATCAACGGAGTGAAGGAACTGCAGGTCAGCACCGGCTGAAGACCGGCACCGGCTGACCTGTCCCGAGGGAGGCAGGAGCACCCCCTATCCCTACGCCCCGTTCCTGCCTCCCCCGAGACGGTCGTCGCGCAGTCGAACACGGCGAAGGCGGCGGCCCCGGGGATCGGGGGCCGCCGCCTTCGGTTCCGTCTGGCGGTGCCGGCTCAGTACCAGCCGTTCGACTGCCAGAAGTTCCAGGCGCCGCACGGGCTGCCGTAGCGGTCCTTCATGTAGTCCACGCCCCACTTGATCTGGGTGGCCGGGTTGGTCTTCCAGTCGGAGCCGGCGGAGGCCATCTTGTTGCCCGGCAGGGCCTGAACCAGGCCGTAGGCGCCGCTGGAGGCGTTGGTGGCGCTGACGTTCCAGTCGCTCTCGTGGTCCACGATCTTGGAGAAGCACTGGTACTGGGCCGAGTCCGAGATCATCTTCTGCGCGATCTGCTGCGCCGAGCCGCCCTCGGTCGTCGCGGCCTGCGAGGGCGCGGCGGCGAACAGGGTGCCGGCGGTGGCGGCCGCCAGGACGACACCGGTGAGGGCCTTCTTCGGGGCGGAGACGCGGCGGAAGGAGGAAGCGACGGACACGGTCACGGGGAGCCTTTCTTCGGGGACATCGGATCGCGGGCATGCCGGAGCCACGCGATGCGATGCGAGGCGGGGGCATACGTCGGCGCCGCGGCCCTGAGGGCACGTCGGCGCCGTGCGACGTCCTCCACACAACCAGGCCGGGAAGGCGTCCGCAATGAGGGCATTTGCTAGTTGTGGTCGTATGCGGGGCGAAGGTCGTTTGTGTGATCTGGCTCTCAATGTGCAGGTCAGGGCGCGCTATGGCGTGGACATGGCGTCCCATTTGCCCGACTAGCGCAGGTAGTAGGTGATGTGGGTCATGTGGGGTGCTTCACCGGGGAGGGGGTGAGGGTGTGACCGTGTGCGCGGAGTCCCTCACCCTGCGGGAGCGTCGAACGTGACCGGGCTCTCGAAAGCCGCGCGACGGGTGGCCCGGCGGAGGGCCCTGAGGATCACCGGGCCGAGTGCGAGGGTCAGCACGACGGTGACGAGCGCCCGGCCGAGGTCCCAGCCGAGCGAGGTGGCCAGGCAGTACGCGACGAATCGGGCGAGGTTCGCGGGAACGGCGGCGGCCGGGTCGAAGGCGACGTTCGAGGCCAGCGCGCTCATGAAGGGCCAGCCCGCGAGGTTCATGATCGTGCCGTAGGCGAAGGCCGCGAGGAAGCCGTAGACAGCGAGCATCAGCAGCTCCGCCCGCCCCCGCAGGCGGTCCTGGCCCGGCAGCAGGCCCGCGCCCAGCGTGAACCAGCCCATCGCCAGCATCTGGAACGGCAGCCAGGGCCCCACCCCGCCCGTCAGCAGCGACGACGCGAACATCGTCACCCCGCCGAGGACGAAGCCGAAGCCCGGGCCGAGGACCCGGCCGCTGAGCACCATCAGGAAGAACATCGGTTCCAGACCGGCCGTCCCCGCGCCGATCGGCCGCAGCGCGGCCCCCGTCGCCGCCAGCACACCGAGCATCGCGACCGCCTTCGGGCCGAGCCCCGACTCGGAGATCGTGGCGGAGACGACCGCGACCAGGAGGACGAGCAGCGCCGAGAACAGCCAAGGGGCGTCCTGGGCGTGCGCGCTGAGCTGGGAGGCGGGCGGCGCGAGGAACGGCCAGCCGAAGGCGGCGACGCCGACGGCGCTGACCAGGGTGAGGGCGGCGATGGAGCGGGGGCCCAGACGGACGGCTCGGGCCTGGGGGGTGGGCGGTGGGGTGCCCGGCGGGGTGGAGCTGGAGCGGCCGGTCATGACAGGGCCTCTCTCACCTCGGCGACCGTGAGCCACTTCTGCGGCGCCAGGATCTTGGCCACCTGCGGGGCGAAGGACGGGGACGCGACGACGACCTCCGGGGTCGGGCCGTCGGCGATCACCTCGCCGTCCGCCAGCAGGACCACCCGGTGCGCGAGCTCGGCGGCGAGCTCCACGTCGTGCGTGGCCAGCACGATGGCGTGGCCCCGCGCGGCCAGGTCGCGCAGCAGCGTGACGAGACGGGCCTTCGCCGCGTAGTCCAGGCCGCGGGTCGGTTCGTCGAGGAGGAGCAGAGGCGGGTCGGCGGTCAGCACCACGGCCAGGGCGAGGGTGAGGCGCTGGCCCTCGGAGAGGTCGCGGGGGTGGGTGTCGTCAGCGATACCCGGGCCCGGGAGGAGGTCGGCGACGAGGGCGCGGCAGGTGCCGGGGGCCGCGCCGGCGTCCTGGTCCGCGGCGGTGCACTCCGCTTCCACCGTGTCGGCGTAGAGGAGGTCGCGGGGTTCCTGGGGGACCAGGCCCACGCGGCGTACGAGGTCCTTCGGGGCGGTCTTGTGGGGGACCGCCCCGTCGACGTGGACCGAGCCGGTCGTGGGGTGGACCAGGCCCACGAGGGTGTTGAGGAGGGTGGACTTGCCGGCGCCGTTGCGGCCCATGAGGGCGATGGTTTCGCCGGGGGTGACGGTGAGGTCTACGTGGCGTAGGGCCTGGATGTGGGCGCGGGTCACGGAGAGGGCCTGTATTGCGGCTGCGTAGGGGGTGGTGGGGGTGGTTGCGGTGCGGTTGCGCTTGAACCAGCGGGGGCGGGCGCCCAACGGGGTGGGGGGTGTGGGTTGTTGGCGGGTGCGGGTTGAGTGTGGTTGACCGCGCCCACGCGGCGGAGCCGCACATGTCGCAGCCCCGCGCCCCTCAAGGGCGTTGTCGTGCCGTTCCTCCAGCTGTTGACGTAGGTCTGCTGCCTTGCGGCGGGCGTCCCTGACCGTCAGGGGCAAGGGGGACCATCCCGCCAGGCGGCCCAGGGCCACCACCGGTGGGTAGACCGGGGAGACGGCCATGATCTCTGCCGGGGTGCCCACGCTGAGCGGTGCGCCCGGGGCCGGGAGCAGGACGACCTGGTCGGCGTACTGGATGACCCGCTCCAGGCGGTGTTCGGCCATCAGAACCGTCGTCCCGAGGTCGTGGACCAGGCGTTGGAGGACCGCGAGGACCTCTTCGGCGGCTGCGGGGTCCAGGGCTGAGGTGGGCTCGTCGAGGACGAGGACCCGGGGGTGCGGGGTGAGGACGGAGCCGATCGCGACACGCTGCTGCTGGCCGCCGGAGAGGGTGGCGATGGGGCGGTCGCGGAGGCCGGTGAGGCCGAGGAGGTCGAGGGTCTCCTCGACCCGACGGCGCATGACGTCGGGGGCGAGCCCCAACGACTCCATGCCATAGGCGAGTTCGTCCTCGACCGTGTCCGTGACGAAGTGGGAGAGGGGGTCCTGGCCGACCGTGCCCACGACGTCGGCCAGTTCGCGGGGCTTGTGGGTGCGGGTGTCACGGCCGGCCACCGTGACGCGGCCGCGCAGGGTGCCGCCGGTGAAGTGCGGGACGAGACCGCTGACCGCGCCGAGGACGGTGGACTTGCCGACGCCCGACGGGCCGACCAGCAGGACCAGCTCGCCCTCGGGCACCTCGAAGTCGATGCCCTGGACGGTGGGTTCGATGGCGCCGTCGTACGTCACCGATACGTCCTCGAAGCGGATCACGACGGCTCCTCGGGGGTGATGAAGGCAGGCAGGAGGCCCAGGAGTACGGCCGCCGAGGGCCAGAGGGGGAGGGTCGGGGCGGTCAGGGGGACCACGCCGGGGTGCAGCGCCTCGGGATCCCGGGAGGCGGCCAGGGCGAGCAGCGCGGCGACCGCCACGCCGGAGGCGGTGACCAGCCAGGCCCGGGCGTCCCACGGGTCGGGGCGGTAACGGGTGCGCGGGGTGCGGCGGCCCCCGAGCCACAGACCGGCCAGCGCGGCGGCCAGGCCGGAGAGGAGGACAGGGAGGCCGTAGCCGGCCCCCTGGGCGGTGAGCAGCCCGTACGTGCCGGCGCAGACGCCCAGGAGACCGCCGAGCGTGAGGGCGGTGGTGGTACGGCGGACGGCGGCCGGGACCTGTGCGGTACGGCCGTAGCCGCGCGCGTCCATCGCCGCGGCGAGCGCGACCGAACGCTCCAACGCGCCCTCCAGCACCGGGAGCCCGACGAGCAGAAGGCCCCGGACGCCACGGTCGGGACGGCCGCGCAGCCGACGTGCGGCACGCAGGCGCTGGGCATCGGCGATGAGGTTCGGCGCGAAGGTGAGGGCGACCACCACCGCCACGCCCATCTCGTACAGCGCGCCCGGGAGCGACTTCAGCAGCCGGGCCGGATTGGCGAGGGCGTTGGCAGCGCCGACACAGATCAGCAACGTGGCGAGCTTCAGGCCGTCGTACAGCGCGAAGACCAGCGCCTCCGCCGTGACCGTGCCGCCCAGGCGGATCCCCTGCGCCCAGTCGGGCAGGGGGACCTCGGGGAGCTCGACGATCACGTGCGTGCCGGGGATGGGGGAGCCCAGGGCCACGGCGAAGAAGAGCCGGATGAGGAGCACCGCGAGGGCGAGCTTCACGAAGGCGGCATAGGACCGGGCCCAGGGCGCCTCCGAACGGCAACTCGCCACCACATAGGCCGAGGTCGCGATGAGAAGGGCGAGCAGAAGGGGGTTGGTGGTCCGGGTGGCCGCAACGCCGAGGCAGAGAGCCCACAGCCACCAGGCGCCGGGATGAAGAGCCCCTCGACGTCGCCCCCCACGTGACAACACCGGTTCGGCAGCGCCCCTAAGGGGCGCGGGGAACTGCGCGCGAAGCCGCGACGCGGCGGTAGACAGGAGACGGCCTTTCGTCGCACTTCCTGGGGGCGCGGGGAACCGCGCGCCCGGCCGCGACGCGGCGGCAGGCACGAGACGGCCTTTCGTCGCACTTCCTGGGGGCGCGGGGAACCGCGCGCCCGGCCGCGACGCGGCGGCAGGCACGAGACGGCCTTTCGTCGC
Organism: Streptomyces sp. NPDC028907; assembly: GCF_055564995.1. Classification (NCBI taxonomy): domain Bacteria; kingdom Bacillati; phylum Actinomycetota; class Actinomycetes; order Kitasatosporales; family Streptomycetaceae; genus Streptomyces; species Streptomyces sp. NPDC028907. The sequence goes on along the minus strand of NZ_JBVHVE010000001.1, from coordinate 793,095 downwards.
ACTTCG
>NZ_JBVHVE010000001.1:665504-792993 GCF_055564995.1 Streptomyces sp. NPDC028907 | reverse complement strand
TTCCTGGGGGCGCGGGGAACTGCGCGACCAGCCACGACGCCGCCGCAGACACCACCCGGCCCGTCACCGCCCCGACAGCGGAGCGCCTACGCATTCCTGCGCCGCCGCGCCTGCCAGACCCCCGCCGCACCCAGCACGGCCACCACCGCGATCCCGGCCACCAAGCCCAGCGACGGGCCGCCGCCCGAGCCGTCCGAGGTCTCCTTGTTCCGCTCGGCGGCCGACGACGACTCACCCCCGGCCACCTGCTCCCCGCACCCCTTCGCCGGATACCCCGAGATCGCGCACAACAACGCGTTCGTGTCGTACCGCAGCGGCTTGGCCACCGAGGCCAGGGCCTCTGCCGTGGTCGCGTCCGGGGACACCCGCGCGCACGCGGTCCGGCGAGCCGGCGGGGCCTCGCCCGACGGGGCGTCCGCCGCCGTACCGAAGTCGATGACCAGAGCCACCCGCTTCGTGCCGTCCCGCGGGGGCGTGCGCGCGCAGATCACGGCGAACTCGGCGGCGCCCCTCGGCCGGGCGGCGTCGTCCGAGTCCTCGCTGACGGCGAAGCGGAAGCCCTGGACGTCACCGTCGGAGGGGCGGGCGAGGGACGGGCCCTGGGTCGCGTACGTCCACCGTTCGCCGTCGCGGTGCCAGAAGGACCAGTAGCGGTAGCCGGTCGCCTGCGCCTGGACCGCGCCGGTCAGGACGACCAGCACGGCCAGGACGAGCGGGAGAGCGCGGCGGATCACGGTCACGTCACTTGCCCTTGTTGCGGCCGCTGAGCAGGAAGCCGATGCCGATGCCGACGACCAGGAAGATGCCGACGTACCACCAGACGCCGAACGGGCTGTCGCCGTCGTCCTCCTTCTCCTCCTCGGAGGGCTTCGCCGACGCCGTGACCGTCGCGTTCGGCGCCGACCGCGGCGCCGGACCCGTCGCGTTGAGCTGCTTGACGAGGTCCGTGTCGCCGAAGTCGCGCGGATCGGTGCCGGTGGCGTGCGCGGCGAAGATCAGCTGGGCGTAGGCGGCGGGACCGCTCTGCTCGGCCCAGGCGGCGTAGTGCCCCTCAAGCCAGACCAGGATCTCCCGGCCCCGCTGGGTCAGTCCGGCGGCGGAGAGCGCCACCACTGCGTCGGCGGTGTTGCCGTAGTCCGGCTGGTCCTTGGCGCCGGGCAGCACGGACTTCAGGTAGCCGGTCCCGCTCAGGTCGCGGGCGAGGTGGACGGCACCGTTGAGGGCCGCGTCGGCGGGCGTCGGGGTCTTGCCGCCCAGGCACTTCCGGGTGCTCGCGGGTGCCTTGCCCGCGGTCGCCACGAGCCCTTGGCCGAGGACGCCCACCACGCCCGCGGCGGTCGCGTCGGCGTTGGCCGCCAGCGAGCCCTTCTTGTCGGGCTGGAACGCGAACGCCCCCGCGTCCTCGTCGCCGCACGGCAGGGACAGCTTCAACAGGGCGTCGTACGGCGACTTGCCCGCCTTGCGCACGTCCGCGGGCTTCTCGCCGACGGCGGCGAGCGCACCGACCACGACGGACGTCGAGTTCGCGTCACTTGCGCCGCCCGGCATGTACCCCCAGCCGCCGTCCTCGTTCTGCACGGACTTCAGCCAGTCCACCGCCTTGCCGGCCGCCGTGTCGTGGCCGCCGAGCGCGGCGAGGGCCTGGACGGCGGCGGCCGTGTTGTTGGTGTCGACCGGCGTCTTCGCGTCGCAGGCCTTCGAGACGTCGGCACGGAACGGCGCGAACCCGCCGTCGGCGCACTGCTGCCCGGTGAGCCAGTCCACGGCCTTCGCCGCCGGCTGCACGTCCATCGTGTCCTGGGCGAGCAGCGCGAGCGACTGGCGCCACACGCCGTCGTACGTGGGGTCCGTGGTGCCGTACAGCCCGGACGGGAGGGCGACGGAGGGCGACGGAGACGGGTCGGCGGCGAAGGCGGGCGTGACCGTGCCGATCACGGTGACGGCGGCCAGGACCGCGGCGCTGCGGCGGACGTACATGATCGGCGGATGCCCTTCCCTCAAGGGGCCGGGCAGCACAGGGGAGACCCCCGGGCGGCTCGGCTCCGTATACCTCGACGGTGCCGTGCTCCGGCGGGCTGCCGGGGCACGTGAGCCGGTCACGAATCCGTACGGGCGATCCGGCTCACCGGCCTGCTACGACCGGTTCACGGTTGCGGGTCAGCGCCGGATTTGCACCGGCTTCCCCCTGTACGGGTGTGATGGCGACGCGGCCACTCTACCGGCCCGTAGGGAAGCGGCTGAGGGGAGGCGGTGAGCGGCGGTAGGTTCGGCCGCATGGGGATCACCGAGGGTGCGGGGAGAGCGGGACGGCGGCTGCTCGGTTCGGGGCGCGCCTCCGACGTGTACGAGATCGACGCGGCGTGGGTGGTGCGCCACGACCGGGAGGGCTACGCCGACGGGCGCGCCGAGGCGGCCCTGATGGAGCGCCTGCGCGCGCACGGCTTTCCGGTGCCCCGCGTCCGGCTCGCCGACTGCACCCGCTCCGAGCTGGTCATGGAACGGCTCTACGGTCCGACGATGCTGGAGGCCTTCTTCGCGGGCCGGATAGATGCCCGCGAGGCGGGGCGGACCCTGGCCCGCCTCCTGCGACAGCTGCACACCGTCCCCGGCCGGGTCGTCCACCTGGACCTCCACCCGGAGAACGTGATGCTCACGCCCGACGGCCCCTACGTCATCGACTGGGCCAACGCGGAGGAGGGCGAGCCGGGCCTGGACTGGGGCATGTCGGCCCTGATCCTCGCCCAAGTGGCCCTGGCCGACGACCACTACCCCTCCGCCCCCGTCCGCGCGACTCTCGCGGGCCTCCTCACCGACCCGTCCGACCTCACCGAAGACGGCCTCACGGAGGCCCGACGGCGACGGGCCGCCAACCCGACGATGACGGAGCGGGAGATCGAAGTGCTGGGTGCGGCGGAGGAGTTGGTCCGGTCGTTCATGGCGTAGGCGGGCGCGGGGTCGGCCCGCCGAAGGCCAGGTGGAGGACCCGAGCGGACAGGAGCCAGGTGCCGTCCGGCGATCTGTGGAAGGTGTCGGCGTAGTGGCCCACCTGGACCGGCGGTCCCGGCGGGAGGAGTCCGCCCTCGTGGCCGTCGACGCGGTACGTCGTGAAGTACGAGGTCGCCGTCGCGGTGTCGGACGAGGTCACCGTGACCAGGATGTTGGACATGACGCGGCGCGAGAGGCGGTCGGCGGGGCGCGAGCCGAAGTACGCCCGCAACGCGTCCCGCCCCGAGACGAGCCGCTCGCCCGCCGGCCACTCCCAGGTGCCGTCCTCGGTGAACAGCTCGGCGACCAAGGACGGTTCGCCGAGGTCGAGGCGGTGGACGAAGTCGATGACTACGCGTGCGCAGGCACGCTCGGCGAGAAGGTGCTCCATGGGCGAGTACTCCATGGGCTGTATTAAACGGCGACGTACGTCACCGGCTCGCTCCCCGGCACCGCCTCCGCGTGCCCCAGCTTCACCAGTCGGCGCAGATGCGCCTCGGCCTCCGCGATGGCGATGTTCCGGGAGCCGTAGGGGATTTGGGCCCAGGGCCGGTTCCACTCCATGCGTTCCGCGAGCTGCCAGGGGGTGAGGGGTTCGGCGAGGAGGGCCTGGAGGTCGGTGAGGCGGGACTCGTGATGGGCCAGCAACTCCCGTACGCGGGCCGGTGCGTCGGCGAACGTGTGCTGGTGGGCCGGGAGGACCTCGGCGGGGGCGAGGCGGGCGACGCGTTCGAGGGAGGCGAGGTAGTCGCCGAGGGGGTCGGTGACGGTCGTGTCGTCGGGGTCCTCGTACAGGCCGATGTGCGGGGTGATCTCGGGGAGGAGGTGGTCGCCGGAGAACAGGCGGCCGTGACCGGGGAGTCGGGCCGGGTGTTCCTCCTCCAGGTGCAGGCAGACGTGGCCGGGGGTGTGGCCCGGCGTCCAGATCGCGCGCAGGCGGCGGCCGGGGAGGTCGAGGAGTTCGCCGGGGACGATCTCGCGGTCGGGGGCGGCGGGGGAGAGGCCGGGGAGGGTGCTCGGGCGGTGGGCGGTGCGCAACGGGGCCACGTGGGCCTCGGGGGCGCCGGCCGCGGTGAGCTTGGCCGCCATGTAGGAGAACCAGCGCCCCGGCCGGGTCGCGCGGGTGCGCCGTACGATCGCCGCGTCCGCCGCGTGCATCGCGATCCACGCGCCGGAGGCCTCACGCACCCGGCCCGACAGGCCGTGGTGGTCGGGGTGATGATGGGTGATCACCACGCCGTGGATCTCACCGGGCGCGGTGCCGCAGGCCGCGAGGCCCTCGGCGAGGGTGTCCCAGGAGGCCGGGTCGTCCCAGCCGGTGTCGACGAGGACCGGGCCGCGGTCGGTGTCGACGACGTACACGAGGGTGTGGCCGAGCGGGTTGTCCGGGATGGGGACCTCGATGGACTTCACGCCGCCGCCGTGGTCGTGCACCTGCGTCACCTGCGCCATGGGCTCCCCGATCGCCGCGACATGTTCCGGCCGTGAAGGACTCCCGGTCACTATAACTAGAACGGGTTTCGATGGGAGCCCGAGTCATCTACCAACAGCGCGGCGCGAGCGAGGAAGGGAAGTGCTCACAGGGGTTCCAGGCCGGCATCTCCGCCGGCTCGGCCCGTCTGATCCGCTCGGGGGTCCAGTACTTCCTGATCTCCTCCGGGCTCTTCGTCTCCCGATGCACGGAAACCCCGTTGCCGCGCGTCACGTCGTCCCAGGACGACCCCATCCACACGGCCCCGCTGACGGCCACCGCCATGGCCGAGGCGAACGCCGCCCAGTGACGTCTGCTCGCTGCCATCGCCAAATCCTTCCCCGTCCCCGACCCGGTCAGCGTAGGCGTGAGGTGTGTGCGGTCCGTGGACTCCTCGGGGTGGAACTGGTATCAGTTCCTGAAACAGCGTCAGAAACCAAGGAATCCGCTCCAGCTCCGCAGGAGGCGTCGGCCATGACCGAGCTCGTGGAACACGGACAGCTGATCATCGGCGGGGAGTTGACCGACCCCCTGGGCAAGGACGTCATCGAGGTCGTCTCGCCGCACACGGAAGAGGTCATCGGACGCGTCCCGCACGCCTCGCCCGCCGACGTCGATCGGGCGGTCGCGGTGGCGCGCAAGGCGTTCGACGAGGGCCCCTGGCCGCGGATGAGCCTCGACGAGCGGATCGAGGTCGTCACCCGCATCAAGGACGGAATCGCCGTACGGCACGAGGAGATCGCCCGCGTGATCTCCTGCGAGAACGGCTCCCCGTACTCCTGGAGCGTCCTCGCGCAGGCCCTCGGCGCGATGATGGTGTGGGACGCGGCGATCACGGTCGCGCGGAACTTCACGTACGAGGAGCAGCGCGACGGCGTCCTCGGCAAGATCCTCGTCCGCCGCGAGCCGGTCGGCGTCGTGGCCGCCGTCGTCCCCTGGAACGTCCCGCAGTTCGTCGCCGCCGCCAAGCTCGCGCCCGCGCTGCTCACCGGCTGCACGGTGGTGCTGAAGCCGTCTCCGGAATCGCCCCTCGACGCCTATCTCCTCGCCGAGATCGCCAAGGACGCCGGGCTGCCGGAGGGGGTCCTGTCCATCCTCCCGGCCGACCGTGAGGTGAGCGAGTACCTGGTCGGGCACCCGTCCGTCGACAAGGTCTCCTTCACCGGTTCCGTCGCGGCCGGCAAGCGCGTCATGGAGGTCGCGGCCCGCAATCTCACCCGCGTGACACTGGAGTTGGGCGGCAAGTCGGCGGCCGTCGTCCTGCCGGACGCGGACGTCGAGACGACCGTCGCCGGAGTCGTCCCGGCGGCCTGGATGAACAACGGCCAGGCCTGCGTGGCCCAGACCCGGATCCTGCTCCCGCGCTCCCGCTACGACGAGTTCGCCGAAGCCTTCGCCGCTGCGGCCGGCGCGCTGGTGGTCGGCGACCCGCTGGACCCGGCGACCCAGGTGGGCCCGCTGGTGGCACGGCGCCAGCAGCGCAGGAACCTCGACTACATCCGGATCGGCCAGGAGGAGGGCGCCAAGATCCTCACCGGCGGCGGGCGTCCGGCCGGGCTGGAGAAGGGCTGGTACGTCGAACCGACCCTCTTCGGGGACGTCGACAACTCCATGCGGATCGCGCGGGAGGAGATTTTCGGCCCCGTCATCTGCCTGCTGCCCTACGGCGACGAGTCCGAGGCCGTGAAGATCGCGAACGACTCCGACTACGGCCTGAGCGGCAGCGTCTGGGCGGCCGACACCGGGCACGGTATCGAGGTCGCGCGCCAGGTCCGCACCGGCACCTACTCGGTGAACACCTTCAGCCTGGACATGCTGGGTCCGTTCGGCGGCTACAAGAACTCGGGCCTGGGGCGGGAGTTCGGCCCCGAAGGCTTCGGCGAGTACCTGGAGCACAAGATGATCCACCTTCCGGCGGGCTGGGAGGCGTAGGGGATGGGCGACCGCTGGCACGTCGAGGTCGACCGGTCGGTGTGCATCGGCTCGGCCCAGTGCGTCCACCACGCCCCCGCCGGCTTCCACCTCGACCCCGCCCGCCAGTCCCACCCGGCCGACCCGGAGACGGACGCCAACGAGAAGATCCTGGCGGCGGCGGAGAGCTGCCCCGTCGAAGCGATCGTGATCACGGTGCTGGGTAGCGGGGAGCCGGTGTTCCCACCGGAGGAGTAGGGCGGAGCAGGACTGCGCCCGGCTGTAAAAAATGTCCCCTTTGGGGTGTTCTATATTGCCCCAGGGGTTATATCCTGGTAGTGGCCTACGGGACGAGTGAGGGAGTCCGAACCGGAGTAGCCGACTCTGGCAGGAAGCAGACGGTTTCCGCCGGTGCCGACGTCGACGGTCCGGGCTGAGAGGCCGGAAGGCAGCAGCAGGGCCGGAAGGCGACCCCCAGAACCTGATCCGGACAATACCGGCGAAGGGAACCCGTCTCGTAGGTTTTACCTGTGCCCTTCCGGGGCCGTCAGGTCGATCAGCCGGCACACCGTCTCGATGTCGATCTTCACCTGGGCGATCGAGGCCCGGCCCGACAGCCAGGTGATCAGGGCCGAGTGCCAGGTGTGCTCGATGACGCGGACGGCGGAGAGCTGCTCGGGCGTCGGGTTCTCAAGACCCATCGAGTCCAGGATGATCACCGTCGTCTGCCGGGAGACCTGGTCGACCTCGGGAGAGACGCTCCGGTCGGCGAAGGTCAGGGCGCGGACCATCGCGTCGGCCAGGTGCGGCTCGCGCTGCAGGGCGCGGAAGGCCCGCATCAGCGTCTCCGCCACCCGCTCCGCCGCCGTCTCCCCCTGCGGCGGCTTCTTGCGCAGTGTGCCGTGCATGTGCTCCAGCTGGTCCTGCATCGTGGCGACCAGCAGATGGATCTTGGACGGGAAGTAGCGGTACAACGTGCCCAGCGCCACCTGCGAGGACTCCGCGACCTCCCGCATCTGCACCGCGTCGAAACCGCCCCGGCTGGCGAGCTGCGCGCTGGCGTGCAGGATGCGTCGGCGGCGGGCCTCCTGCCGCTCGGTGAGAGGCGGTGAGGAGGGGCTCGCGCTACTGACTTCCGCAGGCATGGATCCCGTTCCGTGACAGTCGGTGAGGGTGAGTGACCGGACAGAGCATGCCAGTGCGTCGGTCGTGGCGTGAATCACCCGATCCATCGCTCACAGCGGCGCTACCTGCCGGTAGATTCAGAGCCTCTTGAACGATCAAGTCTGAAACTTGTTCTAGATTAGCGTCCCGCGTAATCTCGCGGGACACCGCAGGGAGAACGCAGGGAGAAGGGGGCCCGGAGTGACCGCTGAGGCCAGGGAGGCCGGGTCTCCACAGGACCCTGCCGCCGACGGCGAGCGACCGCTCGACATTGCGCTTCTCACCTATAAAGGGAACCCGTTCTGCGGCGGCCAGGGCGTCTACGTACGCCACCTCTCCCGCGAACTGGCCCGCCTCGGCCACCGCGTCGAGGTCATCGGCTCCCAGCCCTACCCGGTCCTCGACGAGGACGCGGAGTACACCGGCCGGCTGACCCTCACCGAACTCCCCTCCCTCGACCTCTACCGCCAGCCCGACCCCTTCCGCACCCCGGGCCGCGACGAGTACCGCGACTGGGTCGACGCGCTGGAAGTGGCGACCATGTGGACCGGCGGCTTCCCCGAGCCGCTGACCTTCTCGCTGCGCGCCCGCCGCCATCTGCGGGCCAGGCGGGGGCACTTCGACGTCGTGCACGACAACCAGACGCTGGGATACGGGCTGTTGGGCGACGTCGGCGCGCCCCTCGTCACCACCATCCACCACCCCATCACCGTCGACCGCCAGCTGGAGCTGGACGCGGCGCAGGGCTGGCAGCGGCGGATGTCCGTGCGCCGGTGGTACGCCTTCACCCGTATGCAGAAGCGGGTGGCCCGCCGTCTGCCGTCGGTGCTGACCGTGTCCGGCACGTCCCGCGCGGAGATCGTCGAGCATCTCGGCGTACAGCGGGACCGTGTCCACGTCGTGCACATCGGCGCGGACACCGACCTGTTCTCGCCGGATCCCTCGGTACGGCAGATCCCCGGCCGGATCGTGACGACCTCCAGCGCCGACGTCCCGCTCAAGGGCCTGGTCTTCCTCGTCGAAGCGCTCGCCAAGGTCCGTGCCGAGCACCCCGACGCCCACCTCGTCGTCGTCGGCAAGCGCCCCGAGGAGGGCCCGGTCGCGCAGGCCATGGAACGGTACGGCCTGGAAGGCGCCGTCGAGTTCGTCAAGGGCATCTCCGACGCCGAACTCGTCGACCTGGTCCGCTCGGCGCAGGTCGCGTGCGTACCGTCGCTGTACGAGGGCTTCTCGCTGCCGGCCGCCGAGGCCATGGCCACGGGAACGCCGCTGGTCGCCACGACCGGCGGCGCGATCCCCGAGGTCGCCGGGCGTGACGGCGAGACCTGTCTGGCGGTGCCACCGGGAGAGCCCGGGGCGCTGGCCGCCGCACTGACCCGGCTGCTGGGCGACACGGAGCTGCGCGACCGCCTGGGAGCGGCCGGCCGTGACCGCGTCCTGCGCAACTTCACCTGGGCCAAGGCCGCCGAGGGCACGGTGACCCGCTACCGCGACGCCATAGCCGACTCGGCGGGCGACGGCCCACGCCGCTCCGACCGGCCGGTCACTCCCCGCTCCGCGCACCTCCCGCCCGGCCCTTCCGTACAGGGCACACAGGGCGCACCGGCAAGGGGGACCGCCACCCCGCCAGGGCCCGGGGCTCCGCAGGCCGACGACCCCGCAGGCGTGACCCGGACCGCGAAGGACAGCGAGGTCGCACGCATGACCGAGGCCGCCTCATGAGCGTCGGCCGCGACCCCGGCACCAACGCCCCCCGCCCCGCCAACCGTTCCGACCGCGAAAGCAGGCCCACGTGCTGACCGTCGACTTCTCCCGGTTCCCGCTCGCCCCGGGCGACCGCGTCCTGGACCTCGGCTGCGGCGCGGGCAGGCACGCGTTCGAGTGTTACCGGCGCGGCGCCCAGGTCGTGGCGCTGGACCAGAACGGTGAGGAGATCCGCGAGGTCGCGAAGTGGTTCGCGGCGATGAAGGAAGCGGGCGAGGCACCGGACGGCGCGACCGCCACGGCGATGGAGGGCGACGCCCTCGCGCTCCCGTTCCCCGACGAGTCCTTCGACGTCGTGATCATCTCCGAGGTCATGGAGCACATCCCGGACGACAAGGGCGTACTCGCCGAGATGGTCCGGGTGCTGAAGCCCGGCGGCCGCATCGCCATCACCGTCCCCCGCTACGGCCCCGAGAAGGTCTGCTGGACGCTGTCCGACGCCTACCACGAGGTCGAGGGCGGCCACATCCGCATCTACAAGGCGGACGAACTGCTGGCCAAGATCCGCGAGGCGGGCCTGAAGCCCTACGGCACCCACCACGCCCACGCACTGCACAGCCCCTACTGGTGGCTGAAGTGCGCGTTCGGCGTCGACAACGACAAGGCGCTGCCGGTGCGGGCGTACCACAAGCTGCTGGTCTGGGACATCATGAAGAAACCGCTGGCCACCCGGGTCGCCGAACAGGCGCTGAACCCGCTGATCGGCAAGAGCTTCGTGGCGTACGCGACCAAGCCCCACCTGCCTCAGGTGGCCACCTCGTGACCACTCCCCGGACAGAACACCTCGTCCTGCCCGGGGTCCTCACCGCCGAGCAGGCCGCCGCGACCGTGGCGGGGATCCTCGCCGTGCAGCGGGAGGACGGGGCGATCCCGTGGTTCCGCGGGCATCACCTCGACCCGTGGGACCACGTCGAGGCGGCCATGGCCCTGGACGCGGCCGGTGAGCACACGGCCGCCGAGCGGGCCTACACCTGGCTGGCGACCCACCAGAACGAGGACGGCTCCTGGTACGCCGCCTACGCGGACGGGGCCCACGACGACGTCACCGACACCGGCCGCGAGACCAACTTCGTCGCCTACATAGCCGTAGGCGTCTGGCACCACTACCTGTCCACCGGCGACGACACCTTCCTGGACCGGATGTGGCCGTCCGTCTACGCCGCGATCGAGTTCGTCCTGAAGCTCCAGCAGCCGGGCGGACAGATCGGCTGGCGGCGCGACGACGACGGTACGGCGACCGCGGACGCGCTGCTGACCGGTTCGTCCTCGATCCACCACGCCCTCAGGTGCGCGCTCGCCATCGCCGAACAGCGGGAAGAGGCGCAGCCGGACTGGGAGTTGGCGGCCGGGGCGTTGCGGCACGCGATCCGCCGGCATCCGGAGCGGTTCCTGGACAAGGACCGCTACTCCATGGACTGGTACTACCCCGTGCTGGGCGGCGCGTTGACCGGCACCGAGGCCAAGTCCCGGATGGAGGAAGGCTGGGAGCGCTTCGTCGTCCCCGGGCTGGGGGTGCGGTGCGTCGTGCCCAACCCGTGGGTGACGGGCGGCGAGTCGGCCGAACTCGCCCTCGCGCTCTGGGCGATGGGGGAGTCCGACCGGGCCCTGGAGATACTCCAGTCCATTCAGCACCTGCGGGACGCGGAGAGCGGGCTGTACTGGACGGGGTACGTCTTCGAAGACGACGCCGTCTGGCCGCGGGAGCTGACCACTTGGACGGCCGGGTCGTTGTTGCTGGCCGTGGCGGCGCTGGGCGGGCATGAGGCGACGTGTGCGGTGTTCGGCGGGGAGCAGTTGCCTGCGGGGCTTGACCCGGATTGTTGCGCCTGAGGGCTCGGGGGGTTCGGCCGGCCGGCGGGTGCGGGTTGGCTGTGGCTGGTCGCGCCCACGCGGCGGAGCCGCACATCGATACAGTCCCGTGCTCCTTCAGGGCGTCAGTGCCGATGTACTCGATTGGCTATGGCGTGGCCCACGAACAGGTACACCACCGCCGCCAGGCCGTAACCGGCCACCACCCGCGCCCACTCCTCGTCGAACGTGAACAGGTCGTGCGACCATCCCGCCAGCCAGCGGGCCACGTCGTGGACGAACTGGACGAAGTCGTTGGCGCGGTTGGCGTCCAGTAGGTACATCAGGATCCAGAGGCCCAGGACGAGGGCCATGACGTCGGCGACGATCGCTATGACCGTGCCGGCCTGATTGGCACCGTTGCGATATCGAGGGGACATGCCCTGCGGGTAGCCCTGGAATCGCGGATGAAACCCGCCGTGCCGGACTATGAGTTGAGCTCGGCGAGCACCCGCAGGGTGTTCCGGTCGGGGGAGAGGACGAGCAGATCCGTCACCGGCCCCTTCCGCCACAACTCCAGCCGCTCGGCGATGCGTTCACGCGGCCCGACGAGGGAGATCTCGTCGGCGAAGGCGTCCGGAACGGCGCGCACGGCCTCCTCCCGGTGGCCCTCCAGGAACAGCCGCTGAATCCGCCGCGCCTCCTCCTCGTACCCCATGCGCGCCATGAGATCGGCGTGGAAGTTACGGGCCGCGTGCCCCATGCCGCCGATGTAGAAGCCGAGCATGACCTTGACGGGCAGGAGCCCCTCCAAGACGTCGTCGCAGACCTGGACCCGGGCCATGGGGGCGACGACAAAGCCCTCCGGCAGCTCGGCGAGCGCCGCCTGCCCGTACACCTCGGGCCTGCTCGGCGACCAGTACAACGGCAGCCAGCCGTCGGCGATCCGAACCGTCTGCGCGACGTTCTTCGGCCCCTCGGCGCCGAGCAGCACCGGGAGGTCGGCGCGCAGGGGATGGGTGATCGGTTTCAGCGCCTTCCCGATGCCGGTGGCGTCCGGGCCGCGATACGGGTGGGCGTGAAAGCGCCCGTCGAGCTCGACTGGTGCCTCGCGGCGCAGGACCTGCCGTACGACGTCGACGTACTCGCGCGTGGCGGTCAGCGGCGACCTCGGGAACGGCCGCCCGTACCACCCCTCCACCACCTGCGGCCCCGACAGCCCGAGCCCCAGCATCATGCGCCCGCCGGAGAGGTGGTCGAGGGTGAGGGCGTGCATGGCGGTCGTGGTCGGAGACCGGGCGGCCATCTGCGCAACGGCCGTACCGAGCCTGATCCTTGACGTCCGCGCGGCGATCCAGGTCAGCGGCGTGAACGCGTCGGACCCCCAGGACTCAGCGGTCCACACGGAGTCGTATCCCAGCCGCTCGGCCTCCTGCGCGAGGGGAACATGGTCCGCGGAGGGGCCGCGACCCCAGTAACCGAGTGCGAGCCCGAGCCGCATGCCGCCTCCTGACACACCGTCAGTTCTGCTTTGGCTTGCGACTGTACGACGACGGCCCCTCACCGGGAAGGGCGAGGGGCCGCTCGTACGGCTTCAGTTGCTGTGGTCAGCCGCGCTGGATGCCCGACGTGTCCTGGAGGACACCACGGCGACCGTCCTGCGTCTGCGCCACCAGGGCCGGACCGCGCTGCTCGACGGCCAGGTACCAGGTGCCCGGCGCGAGCTCGGCGATCGGCGTCGGCGAACCGTCCTCCGCGAACAGCGGCCGCGCCACGGGCACGGCGAACCAGAACGGCGAGAAGTCCGCGGCGGGCGCCTGCGGTGCCTGCGGCGCCTGGGGTGCCTGGGGTGCCTGGGGCTGCCCGCCGAACGGCTGCCCGGCCTGCGGCTGACCGCCGTACGGCTGCCCGGCCTGCGGCTGCTGAGCACCCGGGTAGCCGTAACCACCGGGGGGCTGGGCGCCGTAGGGCTGAGGGGCGGCGGGGCTGGGGGCGGGGAGGAGGGCGGCCTGGAGGGCGGGGACCAGGGGGGTGGCGATGCCGCCGCCGGCGATGATCAGGGCGGAGAGGAAGCCAAGGATGAGACCGGCTCCTGCCTCGATGCCGTCGGGGACGTCCACCAGGAACCAGAAGAGGATCCACGCGTCCAGAATGGCGAAGGCCGTACCGGTCGCACCGAGTTCCAGACCGGCCACCTTGCGCGGCTGCGGCAGGAGGCGGTTGACGACGATCAGGGCGGCGCCGATGATTCCGCCCAGGTAGGCGCCCATGCCGGTGTAGAGCTGTTCCCACGCGTTCGGAGTGTCGGAGACGCCTTCAGCGCTGTAGAAGCTGAGGAAAGACGCGATGAACAGCAACACCGCTGCTCCGATCACCACGCCGTCGCCTCGAGTGAGGGAGCGGATATTCACTTCAAAGGTCCTTCGTCGGTCGTCTCGTCGTCGGTAGAGGCGTCGCTGTCACCATGTCGCCGTCAGGCCCCGGTGTGAAGCGCGGGGGTGGCCCCTCATCGTAAGGACGACCTTATCGTCCGACCGACGAGGGTGTCCGCCTGGATCAGCCCATGGACCACTACCCGCGCAGGAAACTCACGATCCCTTCAGAGATCCCTTGCGCCGCCTTCTGCCGCCAAGCGCCACTGGTGAGCAACGCCGCGTCCTTGCTATCGCGCATGTTGCCGCACTCGATGAACACCTTGGGAACCGTTGACAGATTGAGACCGCCCAGGTCCTTACGCGTGACGAGACCGGTGCCGTCGCCGACGTAGTTGGAGGGAGCGCTGCCCGTGACCCGGACGAAGGAGCCCGCGATGCGCTCGCCGAGGTCGCGGGAGGGGGTGACGATGGGGCCGGTGTCGGCGGCGCCCGCGTTCACCTTGCCGGGGAGGATGACGTGGAAGCCGCGTTGGCCGGTGCCGGCTCCGTCGGCGTGGACGGAGACGACGGCATCCGCCTGCGCCTTGTTGCCGATCTGGGCGCGTTCGTCCACGCAGGGGCCCCACGAGCGGTCGCCGTCCTGGGTGAACCTGACCGTGGCGCCCTGCTTCTCCAGCAGGGTGCGCATGCGGTGGGCGACGTCGAGGGTGAACTTGGCCTCGCTGTAGCCGTCGTTGGTCGACGTCCCCGTCGTGTCGCACTCCTTCCAGTTCGTGCCGATGTTCACCTTGCGGTTGATTTCGGCCGTGTGCTGGAAGTTGTTCGGGTTGTGGCCCGGGTCGATGACGACGACCTTGCCCTTGAGAGGGCCGGAGGCGGGGGCGGACTCCGGGGTGGGGGTGGGGCCCGGGGGCTTGTCGTCGTTCGTGGCGGAGATGGTCGGCGCCGTGTCCGACGGCGTCACGGAGGACGGCCGTACGGCAGCGTTGCCCGAGCCGCCGCCGTCGCCGGGGCTGCCCACGGCCTCGTACACCACCCAGCCGAGCAGCGCCCCGGGCACCAGGGCGGCGAGCGCGACGGTCAGGGTTCGACGGCGGTTGCGGCGGGGCTGGGGAGGATCGAAGTCCGGGCCTACGTACGACACGCCTGCCACCTTACGGGCCGACCGCGGCCCGCGGCGGGAAGGCACGATCGGGCGGCGCCGGAGTTCAGACGCCTGCCCCCGTCCGCCGCAGCACGCGCAGCGAGCCCGTGACGGACACCTCGGTGAACGCGCCGGACTCCAGCGCCCGCAGGTACACGCGGTAGGGGGCCTGGCCCGTGAACTCGTCCGCCGGGTCCGGGAACACGTCGTGGATGACGAGCAGGCCGCCCTCGGCGACGTGCGGGGCCCAGCCCTCGTAGTCGGCGGTGGCGTGTTCGTCGGTGTGGCCGCCGTCGATGAAGACCAGGCCGAGCGGGGTGCCCCAGACCTTCGCCACCTGCGGGGAGCGGCCGACCAGGGCGACGACGTGCTCCTCCAGGCCCGCCGTGTGCAGCGTGCGGCGGAACGTCGGCAGCGTGTCCATCAGGCCGATCTCGGGGTCCACCGTCTCCGGATCGTGGTACTCCCAGCCCGGCTGCTGCTCCTCGCTGCCGCGGTGGTGGTCGACCGTGAGGGCTATCACCCCGGCCGCGCGGGCGGCGTCGGCGAGCAGGATCGTGGAGCGGCCGCAGTAGGTGCCGACCTCCAGGAGAGGGAGGCCGAGGCGCCCGGCCTCGACCGCCGCCGCGTACAGGGCCAGCCCCTCGTCCACCGGCATGAAGCCCTTCGCCGCCTCGAACGCGGCCAGGATCTCGGGCTTGGGTGACGGGGCCATGGGGTCCCTTTCGGTCGTACGGGTGCGTGGGGTGCTGGGTGCGCTGGTGTGCTGGGTGCTCATGGTGCACCAAAGCCCCCCGCCGAGTGGACGCCGGGGGGCGTACGTGGAGGGTGTCAGGCGGAGGGGCGTCAGGCGTTGACCGTCTCCCCGGGCAACGCCAGGTCCACGTCCACCGCGCAGTCGTCGCCCGCGTGCGTCGCCGAGGAGGCGAGCGGGGCGTGGCCGTCGGCCCGGGCGGCGAGGACGTAGGCGCCCTGGGTGGGGACGGTGAGGGTGTAGGTGCCGTCCTCGGCCGAGAGGGTGGCGCCGGCCTGGCGGCCGCGGCGGTCGATCAGGGTGACCTTGGCGCGAGCGACCGGGGTGCCCTCGGCGTCCACGACGCGGCCGCGGAAGCCGCGCAGGGCCTGCTCGGCGCGCTCCAGGTTGGCGTCCTCCTCGCTGCTGGCGCGCAGCTGGGGGTGGGTGGAGGCGGGGCGCTGCTTCGGGAGGAAGAGGGCCAGCGCCAGGCCCACCGCGACCGCGGCCGTCGCGATCAGGAAGGACACCCGGAAGCCGTGCATCGTCGGGATCTCGACGCCGCCGACGTCGTTCGCGGTGTTCGCCAGCACCATGCCGATGACGGCGCTGGAGACCGACGTACCGATGGAGCGCATCAGCGTGTTGAGGCCGTTCGCGGCGCCCGTCTCCGAGGCCGGGACCGCGCCGACGATCAGGGCGGGCAGGGAGGAGTAGGCCAGGCCGATGCCCGCGCCGAGGACCACCGAGATGACCAGGCTCTGCCAGGGGGCGCTCATCAGGCCGAGTCCGGCGCCGTAGCCGATGGCGATGATCAGCATGCCGAGGATGAGAGTGGTCTTGGGGCCGTACTTGGCGGAGAGGCGGGCGTAGACGGGGGCCGTGAACATCATCGTCAGGCCGAGCGGGGCGACCAGAAGGCCCGCGACGACCATCGACTGGCCGAGGCCGTAGCCGGTCTCCTTCGGGAGCTGGAGCAGCTGGGGGAGGACGAGGGAGACGACGTAGAAGCTGACCCCGACCATGATCGACGCCAGGTTGGTGAAGAGGACGGCCGGGCGGGCCGTGGTGCGCAGGTCGACCAGGGGGGCCTTCGTGCGCAGTTCGTAGACGCCCCAGAGGAGGACGACGACGGCCGACGCGGCGAACATGCCCAGCGTGAGGCCGGACGTCCAGCCCCAGTCGCTGCCCTTGGTGATCGGCAGGAGGAAGAGGACGAGGCCGGCGGAGAGGCCGAGCGCGCCGAGGAGGTCGAAGGTGCCTTCCGCGCGGACCTCGGACTCCGGTACGACGAGGAGGGTGAGGGCGATGGAGAGGACGCCGAGGCCGGCGGCGCCGTAGTAGAGGGCGTGCCAGTCGGCGTTCTGGGCGACCAGGGCCGCGGCGGGCAGGGCGAGGCCGCCGCCGACGCCGATGGAGGAGCTCATCAGGGCCATCGCCGAGCCGAGCCTCTCGCGGGGGAGCATGTCGCGCATCAGGCCGATGCCGAGCGGGATCGCGCCCATCGCGAAGCCCTGGAGGGTACGGCCGACGATCATGGGGATCAGATCGCTGGTGACCGCGCTGACCAGCGCGCCGATCACCATGACGGCCAGGCTGGATATCAGCATGCGCCGCTTGCCGTACAGGTCGCCCAGACGGCCCATGATCGGGGTGGCGACGGCGCCGGAGAGCAGGGTGGAGGTCAGGACCCAGGTGGCGTTGCTGGGCGCGGTGCTCAGCAGCTGCGGCAGGTCCTTGATGACCGGGACGAGCAGGGTCTGCATCACCGCGACAACGATGCCCGCGAAGGCGAGGACCGGGACGAGGGGGCCGGTCGCTCTGCCGGTGGGCTGGTCGTTCGTCGTTTGTGTCATGTGAGGGACCAACCCGGTGTGCCTGGGCAACTATTCCGATGCTTTGGCCAGCTAACGATTTTTTGACCTTCTCTTGGGGGAGGGCCGGGATGGCGGGGGTCTGGGGGCGACCCGGGATGACGGGGATGACGGGGATGACTGGGGGTGACCGGGGTCGACAGGGGACGACGGGCCTAGGTCGATCGGTGGCGGAGGGTCTGGGTCCAATTTCTGATGCCAGGAGCGTCGGTCGTTGAGACCATGACACTCATGCTCGGAGCCGCTGACGCCACCGCCCGCCTGTCCCGCCGTACCGCGCCCCCCGCCTGGCTGGTGGTGGCGCTCGCCTGCGCCGGACAGTTCCTCGTCGTGCTCGACGTGTCCGTCGTGAACGTGGCGCTGCCCTCGATGCGGGCCGATCTGGGGATGAGCGCGCAGGGCCTGCAGTGGGTCGTGAACGCGTACGCCATCGCCTTCGCCGGGTTCATGCTGCTCGGCGGGCGGGCCGGGGACCTGTACGGCCGTAAGCGGATGTTCCTCGTCGGGCTCGCCGTGTTCACCATGGCCTCGCTGGCCGGCGGGCTGGCCCAGCAGGACTGGCAGCTGCTGCTCGCGCGGGCCGTGCAGGGGCTGGGCGCCGCGGTGCTGGCGCCCTCGACGCTGACGATCGTCACGGCGGCGGTGCCGGAGGGGGCGGCGCGGGCGCGGGCCATAGGCACGTGGACGGCTGTCGGCGCGGGCGGCGGTGCGGCGGGCGGGCTCGTCGGCGGGGTGCTGGTGGACGTGCTGTCGTGGCGGTGGGTGCTGCTGATCAACGTGCCCGTGGGCGCGGTCGTGCTGGCCGGTTCGCTGCTGTGGCTCGTGGAAAGCCGGGCCGGGGACGGGCGGCGGCTGGATCTGCCGGGCGCGGTGCTGGTCACGGCGGGGCTGGCGACGCTGGCGTACGGCATCTCGCAGACGGAGGCCTCGGGCTGGACGGCGACGGCCACCGTCGTGCCGCTGCTCGCCGGTCTCGCCCTGATCGGCGTCTTCGTCCTCGTGGAGGCGCGTACGGCGGCCCCGCTGATGCCGCTCAAGCTGTTCCGGGCGCGGGCGGTGTCGTCGGCGAACGTGGCGATGTTCCTGTGCGGCTCGGCGATGTTCTGCATGTGGTTCTTCATGACGCTGTACGCGCAGAACGTGCTCGGCTACACCCCGCTGGAGGCCGGCCTGGCGCTGGTGCCGAGCTCGCTGGCCGTGCTCCTCGGCTCCAAGCTCGCGCCCCGGCTCATGCCGAGGATGGGCACGCGCACGGTGGCGGTCACCGGCACGCTCGTGGCCGTCGTCGGCTTCGGCTGGCAGTCGACGCTGAGCGTGACGGGCGGCTACGTCACCTCGATCATGGTTCCGGGCATCCTGATGATGCTGGGCGCGGGCCTCGCCGCGACCCCGCTCGCGGCGCTGGCCACGTCCGGGGCGGACCCGGGGGAGGCCGGGCTGGTGTCGGGGCTGGTCAACACCTCCCGCACGATGGGCGGTTCCCTGGGCCTCGCGGTCCTGTCGACCCTGGCGGCGGCCCGCACCGGCGGCACCGCGACGCCGGAGGCGCTGACGGAGGGGTACGCGCTGGCGTTCCGGACGGGGGCGTGGGTGCTGGGCGGGGGAGTGGTGCTGATGCTGGTGTGGCTGCCGCGGCGGTCGGCTGCGGCCGCGGCCTGAGTCGCCGGGCCCAGGCGAGTCGGCGGGGTTGCGGGAGGCGAACCAGCGACTCCGTGGCCCGGGTGGAAACTGGCGTGCGTCGGGAGGCAACGGTCCGGGCGCCTCATGGACTCCTTTGAATATCAAGGAGGTGCCCATGGGGGATCGCAAGGCGGCTCGGGACTCGGAGTTCCAGAGCTTCGTCATCGGCCGCTGGCCGCGCCTGCTGCGGACGGCATTTCTCCTCACGGGGGAGCAGCACGCCGCGGAGGATCTGGTGCAGTCGACGCTGGAGCAGGTCTATGTGGCCTGGCGCAAGGTCGGGTCGGCCGACGACCTGGAGGCCTACGTGAGGCGCATGATGATCAACGCGCACGCGCGCAAACACCGACGGCGGCTACGGGAGTTCCTGGCGCCGAAGGACGACTCGGGGCTGGCCCGCGAGGTGCCGGACGCCGGTGACCGCATCGCGCAGGCCGACGACCGCAGCGCCCTGCTGGCGGCGCTGGCCCAACTGCCGACACGGCAGCGGGAAGCAGTGGTCCTGCGCTACTGGGAGGACCTGACCGAGACACAGACGGCGGAGGCGATGGGCTGTTCCATCGGCGCGGTGAAGAGCAACGCGGCCAAGGGCATCGCGAAACTCCGCGCCATACCGGGACTGGCGGAGACGGTCACGCAGGGAGCGCGGAGCTGATGAGCGCGAACCGGGAGAGGAACCACGGGATGACGAGCCACGACATGACCCACTCGGACATCGCCGTCCTGCTGGCCGACGCCGCGGACGAGGTCGAGATCGGTATAGCCCCCTACGACGCCGTGCTCCGCGGCGGCCGCCGCCGCAAGGCCCGCCGCTGGGCGGTGGCCACGGCTACCGCCCTGGCTCTGGCGGGCTCGGCCGGGACCCTGGCGGTGGCCGGGATGCCGGACGGGGACGGGAACCGGGGCTCCTCGGTGGCGACCAGCCCGCCCACCGCGCCGCCCGCGCCGGACGTGCGTACGCCTTCGCGAACCCTGCTCGCGTCGGGGACGGACCACGGCGAGAAGTGGCGGGTCCTCATCGACGTCTGGCAGGCACCGCGCGACAAGCGCGAGGCGTCCGCCGAGCTCGCCGCGATGCGGGAGTTCGGGCAGACCCCGACGGGGCTGGGCGATGCCTCCGAACTCGTCGGCAAGGCCTCGTACTTCGTGGTGCGCGAGTACGGCGACTCGGGGAAGGAAGAGGTGATGATCGAGGACGCGTTCACCGAGGAGGACAACCTGTCCGGCCGGGACATCGAGGCCGCCGCGGTGTCCGTGGATCCCGGCGAGCAGGGCCCGAAGCGGCTGGTCGTCGGCCAGGTCGCCGTGACCGCTCAGCAGGTCACCTGCACCTGGAAGGACGGTTCGACCACCGACGTCCCCACGGAGTGGGAGGCCATGGGCGCCGGACGCGACCCGTCGGGAGGAGACGGAATCGACCTGAGCAGCGACAACCTCCTGATCCGCCCGGTGGGCGGCTCGCCGGTGAGCTGGTTCGTGTGCGTGGCCCCCGAGGGGACGGAGTTCAACTCGGTGGCGGTGACGAAGTAAGGCGGCCCGGGCGGTTCGCGTCCCGGTTCACAGCCCCCTGCTGACGTGCCTCCCGCGGTGCCTCCATGCGGTTGCGGGTGCCCGTCCTGCGGGCATGTCGCGAAGGAGAACCGCGTCACCCGAGCGAAGTTCGTATGCGCGGCGTGCGGGTTGCACACCGGCGGACGGCCCGGCTTGATGCTCTGCGGCAGCAACGGCTCCAGCCGGGCCCACTGGCTGTTCGTCCACTTTCGCGATAGATCCCTAGGCCATCGCCCCTGCGGGGTCTCCTGATCGCAGCAGGCTGGATCCTCGCCACAACCATCGCCGCCGGAGTGACCCGCAATCTCAACCGCCAATGACCTGTCCTGCCTGGAAGCCTCGATTTCGCGGTTGCCCAGCAGACGGTCTGGGCGTTTCCGTCTCTCCACGGACCCGCCTTGAGCGCGCCACTCCCGCCGGGCTGTAGCTACGAGATGCGAAAGCTGGCCGTCCGCCTTGAGGCGACCGTGCTGGTCGCAGTCCTCAACGAGTGGCTGTGACCAGCACTTTCGCAACAGGCCCTAGCCGCGACCGTAGGAAGCCCGCGCTGCGGTACGGCAGACCCATACAGACCTGACACGCCGTCAGGAGCCTTCACAACTGCCGTGCCCTCGGCTATACAGAGGTCGCCGGACTGGAACGCGTTCTAGATCGGCCCGCGACGACCTCGGTGCGGCCGACGGTGCGGACGGCCGTACCGGGGTCTTGACCTGAAGCCACTGTCAGGAGCCGTATGCCCATCGACGCAGCCAAGGCGCTCGCCGCCGAACCCCGGACCGGCGAGATCTCCTGGAACTCCAAGGACGTCCAGCTCTACCACCTGGGCATCGGGGCGGGGATCCCGGCCACCGACCCCGACGAGCTGCGCTACACCCTGGAGTCCCGCCTGCACGTCCTGCCCAGCTTCGCCACCGTCGCGGGCTCGGGCTCGCCCGGCGTGATCAGCGGACTGTCCATGCCGGGCATCGAGGTCGACCTCGCCCGTGTCCTGCACGGCGGCCAGTCGCTGACCGTCCACCGGCCCCTCCCGGCGACGGGCACCGCCACCGCCACCCACCGCGTCGCCGCCGTCCACGACAAGGGCAAGGCGGCCGTCCTGGTCCTGCGCACCGAAGTCGCCGACGCCGACGGGCCGTTGTGGACCAACGACGCCCAGATCTTCATCCGCGGCGAGGGCGGCTGGGGCGGCGACCGCGGCCCCTCCGCCCGCCTCGACCCCCCGGCCGGAGAGCCCGACCGGACCGTCGAGCGGCCGGTCCGCGAGGACCAGGCCCTGCTCTACCGCCTCTCCGGCGACTGGAACCCGCTGCACGCCGACCCCGAGTTCGCCAAGGTCGCCGGATTCGAGCGGCCCATCCTGCACGGGCTGTGCACCTATGGCATCACGCTGAAGGCCGTCGTCGACACCCTGCTCGGCGGCGACGTGACCCGGGTGCGGGCGTACACCACCCGGTTCGCCGGGGTCGTGTACCCGGGGGAGACCCTGCGTATCCGCATGTGGCGGCAGGAAGGTGCCGTACGGGTCGCCGTCAGCGCCGTCGAGCGGGAGGACGCGCCCGTCCTCGCCGACACCGTCGTCGAACACTCCTGAACCCAGAACGCCGTACGAGGGGAGCCCGCACCATGCGCGCAGCCGTACTGCACGAGACCGGCCAGGACAAGCTGGAGGTCCTCGACGACGTCGAGGCGGTGGGCTTCGGGCCCGGCCGGGTGAGGGTCCGGGTACGGGCCACCGGGCTGTGCCACTCGGACCTGTCCGCGATGAACGGCGTACTGCCCCAGCCCGCCCCCTTCGTACCCGGTCACGAGGGCGCCGGCGAGATCGTCGAGGTCGGGGAGGGCGTCCGCCACCTGAAGCCCGGCGACCGGGTCGTCGTCTGCTGGCTGCCGGCCTGCGGTGCCTGTCCCGCCTGCAAGCGCGGCCAGACCGAGCTGTGCCTGGCCGGGTTCATGAACGCCGGCACCCCCAACTTCAAGCGACCCGCCGGGGACGTCTTCGGCTTCGCCGGCACCGGCACCTTCGCCGAGGAGGTCGTCGTCGACGCCGGCTGCGCGGTGCCGATCCCCGACGACGTGCCCTTCGACATCGCCGCCCTCATCGGCTGCGGGGTGACCACCGGGCTCGGGGCCGCGCTCAACACCGCCGACGTGGAGGCCGGTTCGTCGGTCGCCGTCATCGGCTGCGGCGGCGTCGGCATCTCCGCGATCCAGGGCGCCCGGCTCAAGGGCGCCGCCGAGATCGTCGCCGTCGACCCGGTGGCCTCGCGACGCGAGGCCGCGCTCAGGTTCGGCGCCACGAAGGCCGTCGCCCCGGACGGGCTGGCCGACGCCAAACAGCAGGTCACCGCCGGCGAGGGCTTCGACTACGTCTTCGAGGTCGTCGGCAGGTCGGCCACCGCCCGCACGGCCTACGAGAACACCCGGCGCGGCGGCACCCTGGTCGTCGTCGGCGCGGGCGCCATGGACGACTTCCTCCAGCTCAACATGTTCGAGCTGTTCTTCGACGAGAAGCGGATCCTGCCGTCCATGTACGGCGGTGGAGACGTCCTGCGCTCCTACGAGCGCACGATCGCCCTCTGGCGCGCGGGCCGCATCGACCTCGCCGGCCTGATCACCCACCGGGTGCCGCTGAGCGAGATCAACGAGGCCCTGGACCAGATGCGGACGGGCACGGCGCTGCGTACGTGCATAGAGATCTGAACCCACCTGCTGCGAAGGGGCGTTGATGTCACTGCCACTCGAAGGCCTGTGCGCGATCGTCACCGGTGCCGGGCGCGGGCTCGGCCGGGCCGAGGCGCTGGAGCTGGCCCGGCTCGGCGCGGCCGTCGTCGTCAACGACTACGGACAGCCCGGCCGGGACGGCTCGGGCGAGGCCTCCGCCGGGCCCGCCGAGGAGGTGGCCGCCGAGATCCGCGCGGCCGGCGGCACGGCCGTCGCCCACACCGGTGACGTCGCCGACTTCCAACAGGCCTCCGCGCTGGTCGAGTTGGCCGTCGCCGAGTTCGGCAAGCTGGACATCCTGGTCAACAACGCGGGCATCCTGCGCGACCGCATGGTCTTCTCCATGGCGGAGGGGGAGTGGGACTCGGTGATCCGGGTCCATCTCAAGGGGCACTTCAACACCACCCGTTTCGCCGCCGCGCATTGGCGCGAGCGTTCCAAGGAGGTGGGCGGCCCGGTGTACGGGCGGATCGTGAACACCTCCTCGGAGGCGTTCCTCGCGGGATCGGCGGGACAGCCCAACTACGCGGCCGCGAAGGGCGGCATCGTCGGACTGACCACCTCCACCGCCCTCGCGCTCGCCAAGTACGGCGTCACCGCCAACGCCATCTGCCCGCGCGCCCGCACCCGGATGACCGAGGACGTCTTCGCGGGCCTCGCCCGGCCGGACGACGGACTGGACCCGCTCGCCCCGGAGCATGTCGCCCCGCTCGTCGGCTATCTGGCCTCGCCGGCCGCCGCACGGATCAACGGCCAACTGCTCGTCGTCCACGGCGGCATGGTGGCCATCGTCGAACGACCGCGGATCGCCGCCAAGTTCGACAGCAAGCAGGAGACGTTCACGTACGACGAGCTCGACGCGCTGCTCACCTCGCACTACGCCGGGCGGCCGGCGGGGGAGACGTTCGGGGCGGCGGAGGTGCTGGGGCTGAAGCGGGGCTGACGCGGGCTGACGGCTGCGGACACGGGAACGGCCCCGTCCCTCGTGGGGACAGGGCCGTATGCCGTTGCTCGCGCGGCGTCAGGCGGCCGTCTCGGTCTCCTCGACCGGCTTGCGGTGACGACCGCGGGGAGCCGTCTCGCCGTCCTGGGCGGACACCGGGCCCCGGTGCCTGCCGTGACCGGCGGCCTTCTGAACGTCGTGAACGTCGGCCGGCCCCGGCTGGGTCGTGCTGGCGTTACTCATCGGAAAACTCACCCCGTCAACATGATCTTTCTTACAGCCGGGCGAGTTTAACCGGATCACCGTGGGCCGAATCCAGGCGCCCACGCCAACCGCCACTACTTCGTTACAAGACCGCCCAACGGGGCTTGCTGCAACGGTACGGGGCGCGTCCGCGCGGGGGGCGAGGGGGACTGTGGCTGTGTGGGTGCCGGGTCCCGTGGTTGGGCGGGTGCTGCGCCGTCGTGGCTTGTCGCGCGGTTCCCCGCGCCCCTTTGGGGGGTTTCCCAGCGCGTTACTCCGCAAGGCACCGTCCCTGTCGCGTACGGCAGTTGCAGCACCCCGTCCCGCGTCCACCACCCCGACCCCGCCAACCACCCCTCCGGCGCCGGGAGATGACGTACCTGACGGTCGGCCGGGCGCCACACGCCGACCCAGCTGCCGGCCCGGCCGTCGACGCGCAACGCCACCCCGCAGCCCTCCGGCGTCAGTACCTGCCCCGGCTGGATCGCGAACGGTGTCACCACGCAGTCGGGCATCCGCAGGCACTCCGGGAAACGCACCGGCAGCGTGCTGCCCAGCACACCCCAGCCCAACCGTTCCTGCCCCGGCGAGGGGGCGTCCGACCGGATCAGCAGCAGCCCGCTGTCCGGGTCGGCGAGCGCCAACCGGTCGTCGCTGTCGTCCGTGATCTGCAGCAGCGCGGACACCTCGCCGCCCCGCTCCAGATCGACCACGACGGCCTTCGTACGGCCCCCGGACTCCCGGTCCAGGGCCAGCATCCGCCCGCCCCGGTCCAGCCACACCCCGCCCGAGCAGCGCCCCGGGACCTCCGCGAGCCGCTCGGGCCCGAAGGCGCCCCCCGCCACCAGCCACACCGTGCTGGAGCGCCGGCCCACCGCGAGCGCGTACGCCTTGTCGCCGCCCGGCGCCGGGGGCAGCAGCCGCAGCCGGGTCTGGTCGTCCGGGCACTGCACCGCGCCCAGCGGCAGCTCACCGGTGCCGGGGCCGGTCGGGTACAGCAGCGAGAACATGTGCCGTCCGTCGGTCGCGCGGCAGATCAGGACCCGCCCGTCGCCCATCGGCTGCACCTCGGTGCCGGGCTCCTCCGGCTGGTGGGCGGGCAGCGGCACGGCGTACGGCTCGGGGCCGTCCAGGGTCCAGCGCTCGGGGAACCAGCAGTCGCCGGCCGGGGCGAGACGGGCGGCGTAGGAACCGTCCGCCGTGATGCTGCATCCCGCCCGAGGCGAGTCGCCGTCCTCGTGCTCCGCCGCAGGCTCGATCGCACAGGCCGTCATGGTCCGGTCACCTCCGGTAACGAAGCTAGTTTTCGCACGCACGGACGTGGGATCAGCGAGGTTCGGCTTCACACAAAGGGGTGGCCCAGGAACGATTCGCCTGTGGTGACGGGGGTGATTGTGCTGGGCGGGGCCGGTCGTGCCGCGGGTGGCCGGGGCGTCCGCCACGAGGCACGATCCGACGGCTCCGGGACCGGTACAGCCGTACGGAACAGCCAGGTAGCCTTTCCCTCGTGCCCCGTCTGTCTGAAGTCATCGCCGCGCTGGAGAACCTGTGGCCCGCCGAGCGGGCCGAGTCCTGGGACGCGGTCGGCACCGTCGTGGGCGACCCCGACCAGGGGGTCTCCCGGGTCCTGTTCGCCGTCGACCCGGTGCAGGAGATCGTGGACGAGGCGGTGAAGCTGGACGCCGACCTGCTGGTCACCCACCACCCGCTCTATCTGCGCGGTACGACGACCGTCGCGGCCTCCACCTTCAAGGGCTGGGTCGTGCACACGCTGATCAAGAACGACATCGCCCTGCACGTGGCGCACACCAACGCCGACACCGCCGACCCGGGAGTCAGCGACGCCCTGGCCGGCGCCCTGGACCTGCGGGTCGTACGACCGCTGGTGCCGGACACGAGCGACCCGACGGGCCGTCGGGGCCTGGGCCGTGTCTGCGAACTCGACCACCCGCTGACCGTCCGTGAACTCGCCGCCCGCGCCGCCGAGCGGCTGCCCGCCACCGCGCAGGGCATCCGCGTGGCCGGCGACCCCGAGGCGACGGTCCGCACGATCGCCGTCAGCGGCGGCTCCGGGGACAGTCTCTTCGACCAGGTGCGGGCCGCCGGTGTCGACGCCTTCCTCACCGCGGACCTCCGCCACCACCCGGCGTCCGAGGCCGTGGCCCACAGTCCTCTCGCGCTGCTCGACGCGGCGCACTGGGCCACCGAGTGGCCCTGGTGCGAGCTGGCTGCCACCCAGCTCGACGAGATCTCCGACCGCAACGGATGGGACCTGCGCGTCCACGTCTCGAAGACGGTCACCGACCCCTGGACCGCCCACGCGGCATCCTCCGTCACCGATCCATCTGGAGCCCCCAACTGAACGCCGCGCCCGCCGACCAGATCCGCCTCCTCGACGTCCAGGCCCTCGACGTCCGTCTCCAGCAGCTCGCGCACCGGCGGAGGTCGCTGCCCGAGCACGCCGAGATCGAGTCGCTGACCAAGGACCACACCCAGCTGCGTGACCTGCTCGTCGCCGCGCAGACCGAGGAGAGCGACACCGCCCGCGAGCAGACCAAGGCCGAGCAGGACGTGGACCAGGTGCGCCAGCGCGCCACCCGCGACCAGCAGCGCCTGGACTCCGGCGCCATCACCTCCCCGAAGGACCTGGAGAACCTCCAGCGCGAGATCGCCTCCCTCGCCAAGCGCCAGGGCGACCTGGAGGACATCGTCCTGGAGGTCATGGAGCGCCGGGAGTCCGCGCAGGAGCGGGTCGCCGAGCTGACCGAGCGGGTCGGCGCCGTCCAGGGGAAGGTCGACGACGCGACCGCCCGCCGGGACGCCGCGTTCGAGGAGATCGACGGCGAGGTGGCCACCGTGACGAAGGAGCGCGAGGTCATCGCGAGCGCCGTCCCGGCCGACCTGCTCAAGCTCTACGACAAGCTGCGCGAGCAGCAGGGCGGCATCGGCGCGGCCAAGCTGTACCAGCGCACCTGCCAGGGGTGCCGCCAGGAGCTCGCCATCACCGAGCTGAACGAGATCCGCCAGGCCGCGCCGGACACCGTGGTCCGCTGCGAGAACTGCCGCCGGATCCTGGTGCGTACGGCCGAGTCCGGCCTCTGAGAGCTCTGGGAGTCTGTGCCGTGCGGGAGTTCATCGTCGAGGCCGACGGCGGGTCACGGGGCAACCCGGGGCCCGCGGGCTACGGAGCGGTCGTGATCGACGCGGCGACGGGGCAGACGCTGGCCGAGGCGGCCGAGTACATCGGCGTCGCCACGAACAACGTCGCCGAGTACCGGGGTCTGGTGGCCGGTCTGCGCGCCGCGTACGACCTGGACCCGGCGGCCACGATCCACGTCCGTATGGACTCCAAGCTCGTCATCGAGCAGATGTCGGGGCGCTGGAAGATCAAGCACCCCGACATGAAGCCGCTGGCCTTCGAGGCGGCGCGGGTCTTCTCGGCGCCTCAGGTGACGTACGAGTGGATCCCCCGCGAGCGGAACAAGCACGCGGACCGGCTGGCCAACGAGGCGATGGACGCCGGGAAGCGTGGGGAGCGGTGGTCGCCGGCGGCTTCGACGGCGGAGCTGGAGGCGGCTGACGCGAGGGCCGCGAGGGCCGCGAGGGCCGCGAGGGTTGCGCAGGGTGCCGCCGAGCCCGATCCGTCCGGTCCGCCGGGAGACGCCGCCGCGGGCGCGGCGCGAGCGCGTGCGGCGCTGGCGGAGGGGCGCGGCTCGGCGGCTTCCGCCGCTCCTGCTGCCGACGCTCCCGTCAAGGCCGGGGGCAGGGCCAAGGCCGAGGCCGATGTCAGCGCCGCCCGCACCGTGGCCGCGCCCTCGTCCGGCTGGGCCCCCGCCGACATGGGGGCGCCCGCCACCTTCGTACTGCTCCGGCACGGCGAGACCCCCCTCACCCCGCAGAAGCGGTTCTCCGGCAGCGGCGGCACCGATCCCGCCCTCTCCGACGTCGGCCGGGACCAGGCCGAGCGCGTCGGCGCCGCCCTCGCCCGGCGCGGCACCATCCAGGCGATCGTGGCGTCGCCGCTCGCCCGGACCCGGGAGACCGCCGGGATCGTCGCTGCCCGCCTCGGCCTGGAGGTGACCGTCGACGACGGCCTGCGCGAGACCGACTTCGGCGCCTGGGAGGGGCTCACCTTCGGCGAGGTCCGCGAGCGCCACCCGGACGACCTCACCGCCTGGCTGGCCGACCCGGAGGCCCGTCCCACCGGCGACGGCGAGAGCTTCGCGGCCACCGCCACCCGTATCGCCGCCACCCGCGACAAGCTGATCGCGGCGTACGCGGGCCGCACGGTCCTCCTCGTCACGCACGTCACCCCGATCAAGACGTTCGTACGCCTCGCGCTGGGCGCCCCGCCCGAGTCCCTGTTCCGCATGGAACTCTCGGCGGCCTCCCTCTCGGCGGTGGCGTACTACGCCGACGGCAACGCGAGCGTACGGCTCTTCAACGACACGTCACACCTGCGCGCCTGAGTTCCTGAGCCCGGCGGCCTCCCGCGCCAACGCCTCCACCCGCCCCCAGTCCCGCGCCGCCACCGCGTCCGCCGGGAGCATCCAACTGCCGCCCACGCAGGCGACATTGGGGAGCGCGAGGTATCCGGGCGCGGTCGCCGCACCGATCCCGCCCGTCGGGCAGAAGCGGGCCTGCGGCAACGGGCCGTGCAACGACTTGAGGTATGCCGTACCACCCGCGGCCTCGGCCGGGAAGAACTTCATCTCCCTCACCCCGCGCTCAAGGAGG
This sequence comes from Streptomyces sp. NPDC028907, assembly GCF_055564995.1. Taxonomy (NCBI): domain Bacteria; kingdom Bacillati; phylum Actinomycetota; class Actinomycetes; order Kitasatosporales; family Streptomycetaceae; genus Streptomyces; species Streptomyces sp. NPDC028907. The sequence goes on along the minus strand of NZ_JBVHVE010000001.1, from coordinate 763,909 downwards.
GCCACGACCTCCGACGTGGTGGACACCCCGGGCAGGAACGGCACCCCGGACGCGCGCATCGCGTCCAGCAGTACGTCCGTCCAGCCGGGGCTGACCAGGAAACGCGCGCCCGCCGTGACCGAGTCCGTCACCTGCTCCGGCGTGATCACGGTGCCCGCCCCGACCACCGCGTCCGGCACGGCGTCCGCGATCGCCCGGATCGCCTGGAGCGCGGCCGGCGTCCGCAAGGTCACCTCGATCGCGGGCAGTCCGCCCGAGACGAGGGCCCGGGCCAGCGGTACGGCGTCGGAGGGGTCGTCGACCACGACCACGGGCACGACGGGCGCGAGATCCAGCACGGAGGCAGACAGGGGAGAGGGCATGGCCTCATCCTGCCGATGTCAAGCACTGTGCGCAAAAGTCATTGCGCATACTGCAACGCGCTGCGGCCATACCTCAGCGGCCGTACCTCAGCGGCTGTACCTCAGTGGATCTCCGCCACCAGCACATCCAGCGTCCACGCCTTCCCCGCCCTGGCCGGCGCCTCCACCTCCACCTCGTACCCGAGGTCCCGCAACGCCTCCACCAGCTCGGCCGGATCCTTGGGCGCCGCCCCGGCCGTCAGCAGGCTCCGTACGATCCGCCCCTTCGTGGCCTTGTTGAAGTGGCTGACGACCTTCCGGGTCGGCGCGTGCAGCACCCGTACCGTCGCCGTCCGCCCGGCCACCTCGCCCTTCGGCTTCCAGGCCGTCGCGTACGCCGACGACCGCAGATCCAGCACCAGCCCGTCCCCGGCCGCCTCGGGCAGCACTCGCGCCATCGGCGCCCGCCAGTGCGCGCCGAGCGCCCCGAGACCGGGCAGCTTCACGCCCATCGAACAACGGTAGGAGGGGATGCGGTCGTTGACCCGCACCGCGCCCCACAGGCCCGAGAACACCAGCAGCGACCGGGCCGCCCGCTTCTTCGCCGCCGCGTCCAGCGACGCCAGGTCCAGGGCGTCGTACAGCACACCGGTGTAGATCTCCCCGGCCGGCCGGGCCCCCGCCGAGAGCAGCCCGACGTTCTTCGCGACCTCCCCGCGCAGCCCCTCGCTCAGCCCGAGGACGTCCCGCGCCTTGTCCTCGTCGCCGCCGCACAGCTCGACCAGCTCGTTCAGCACGGCCTGGCGGGCTTCGGTCAGTCCCGGCAGGGACAGCGACTCCAGCTTCAGCGAGGCACCCCGACCGGACGAGGCCTTCCCTTCGGAAGGCGGCAGCAGGACAAGCACACGTACTCCTTCAATCGAACCCCGCCACAGGGTACGGCGTGCCACCCGGCCGACCTCGCCCTACGCTCGACTCATGCCCCGCCGCCACATCCGGGTGACCGGCGCCCCCGAGGCCCCCCTCCGGGCCGCCCTCACCGCGCTGCGTACCGAACTCGGCGTCCCCGGGAGCTTCCCGCCCGAGGCGCTGGCGGAGGCCGACCGGTCCGCGAAGGCTCCGGTCCTGCCGCCCCACGACGCCACCGACATCCCCTTCTTCACCGTCGACCCGCCCACCTCCACCGACCTCGACCAGGCCCTGCACCTGTCCCGCCAGGGCACCCGCGCAGGGACCGGCAGCGGCTACCGCGTCCGGTACGCCATCGCCGACGTCGCCGCCTTCGTCGTACCGTCGGGCGCGCTCGACCGGGAGGCCCACCGGCGGGTGACGACCCTCTACTTCCCCGACCTGCGCATCCCGCTGCATCCCGAGTCGCTCAGCGAGGGCGCGGCGAGCCTGCTGCCGGGCCAGGACCGGCCCGCCGTGCTGTGGACGATCGACCTCGACGCGGACGGCCGTACGCTCGCCGTCGACGTCCGCCGCGCCCTCGTCCGCAGCCGGGCCAAGCTGGACTACGCGGGCGTGCAGAAGGAGATCGACGGCGCGACGGCCGAGGAACCGCTCGCGTTGCTCAAGGAGATCGGGGAGCTGCGGGAGAGGCTGGAGGTCGAGCGGGGCGGGATCTCGCTCAACGTGCCCGAGCAGGAGATCGTCGAGCGAGACCACACCTACGAGCTCGCCTACCGAGCCCCGCTCCCGGCCGACGGCTGGAACGCCCAGATCTCCCTGCTGACCGGCATGGCCGCCGCCGACCTGATGCTGGCCGGCGGCACGGGCATCCTGCGCACCCTCCCGCCCGCCCCCGACGGCGCCGTCGGCCGGCTCCGCCGTACCGCGCACGCCCTGCGCATCGACTGGCCGCACCACGTCTCCTACGCCGGACTCGTCCGCTCCCTCGACCCGCACCGCCCGCACCACGCGGCCTTCCTCCAGGAGTGCACGACGCTGCTGCGCGGCGCCGGTTACACCGTCTTCCGGGACGGTGACCTGCCCGCCATCACCACCCACTCCGCCGTGGCCGCCCCGTACACCCACTGCACGGCCCCCTTGCGCCGCCTCGCCGACCGCTACGCCTGCGAGGTCTGCCTCGCGGTGGCGGCGGGGCAGCCGGTGCCCGACTGGGTGCGGGCCGGCCTCGACGCGCTGCCCGCGCGGATGGCCGAGGGGGCCCGGCGCGCGGGCACGGTCGAGCGGGAGTGCGTCGACATCGTCGAGGGGGCGCTGCTGAAGGACCGGGTGGGGGAGGTGTTCGACGGCTGGGTGGTGGACGTGGAGGAACGTCGTCCTGCCGTCGGGACGGTCCAGTTGGAGTCCCCGGCGGTCATCGGCCGGATCGAGAACACGAACGGGGACCGGCTGCCGCTCGGCGAGCGGCTCAGGGTCCGCCTCACCCGAGCGGCGAAGGTGCGGTTCGAGCCCGCTTGACCGCCTGGACGAGATCGGCGGCCTCGTCGCAGTGCAGGCGCACGAGACGGACGTCCCGCCGGCGGCCCAGGAAGGTGAAGTGAGCGACGGGCTCGGCGAGTTCGAGCGTCACGGTCGTCTGCGCGCCGATCGCCAGGTTGAGCTCACCGTCGGCCCGCTCATGGGTGGTGCGCAGCTCCCGCCGTACATGCGCGATGTTCTCCAGCGGTATGCGCAGATCGACGTGCGCGGCGCGCCGCACGCGCAGGGAACCGGCGTCGAGGACGTGGGGCCGTACGACGGAGGCGGCGTGCATCCCGGCGACGAGCACGATGGTGTACACGTCCAGCATGAACACCACCCGGTGCACGGCCGGGTAGTCCCGCAGCAGGACGGCCATGGTGAGCGACTCGATCACGCACACGAACGCGAACCCGAACATCATCGGGCCCTGCCCGCGCGCATACCCGAAGGCGGTGCCCGTGCCGGTCCCGTGCCGGCGCCGGGCGACCCACAGCCCGAGACTGCCGAGGAGCCGCAGCTCGTGCCGGGTGAGGACGAGCACGGTCCGCATCACGGCCCGTCTCCTTCCGTGAGGATGCGCAGGGTACGACGGATGGCCTCCGCCTGGGCCGGGGCGAAGTCGGCGTAGAAGGCCCGCAGGAAGCTGTTGCCGGGGTCGACGCCGACCGTCCCCGGAAACAGGTCGCGAGGCAGGCAGTCGGCGAGGGCACGGGCCGCCTCGTCCACGCGCGGGTCGGCGGGGTCGGCGTCGACGAGCTGGTCGAGCAGGGCATACGCGGCGAAGGCCCGCTCCTGGCCGCCGGGCCGGGCGAGCGCGCCACCCAGGGCGCCCATGAACTCCTCCCGAGTCTCGGGATCGGCCGTGGTCTCGATCAGCGCGAGCATCTCGCGGTCCTTGGCGGCCATGGGGGAGTCGCCGCCGAGGTGCGCCATGTCCTGGAACAGCGCGCCCAGCCTCGGCGACACCGGCCCCTCGGCCGGCAGCCCGCCCCCGGTCTCCAGCAACGCCCGCAGCCGCTCCCGCCGCTCCCGGATCGCCGCCTCCTGCCGGGCGAGGTCCTCATCGAGCTCGGTCAGCACCTCGACCAGGTCCTTCCCGGCGTCCTCGGCCAGGACGTCCCGCACCTCCGCGAGCCCGAGTCCCAGCTCCGTGAGCCGCCGGATCCGCGCCAGCACGACGGCATGCCGCAGCGTGTACTCCCGGTAACCGTTCGGCCGCCGCTCCGGCTCGGGCAGCAGCCCCTGATGGTGGTAGTGCCGCACCGTGCGCGTGGTGACGCCGACGGCGGCGGCGAGTTCTCCGATCCGCATGGGATCAGTAGAGACGTTGACGTTGCGGCAGGGTCAAGGCGACCGGGTCGTCGTCTGACGACAGCCGTCATCGTGTGCCACGATCGAGGGAACGGTTCCCGATCTCACGGACAGGTGATCTTCCGATGTCCAAGGCTGGCGAGCGACCGAAGGAGGGGCGTGACATGACTGCCATGGCCCATGAGCCGCTCACGCAGGAAGAGGTCCTGCTGGAGGGCTTTCTCGCCCTGGACACCCCGGAGGGTTTCCGGGCCGAGTTGATCGAGGGGGAGATCGTTGTGACACCGCCGCCGGACGGGGATCACGAGGACTACATCAATCTGATCATGAAGCAGGTGATCAGGCGGTCCCGGACCGACATGGACTTCTCCGGAAACAAGGGGCTGAAGCTGCAGAGCGGAGGCGGCTGCCCGAAGGACCACGTGATCCCGGACGGCACCTTCGCCGCCACGAAGCTGCGGCTCTACCGGGGCGCCGACTCCTGGATGCCCTGCGAAGGCGTCGCCATGGTCCTGGAGGTGACGTCGACCAAGCCCAAGGCCGACCGAGAGGCCAAGCGCCGCTGCTACGCCCGCGGCGGCATCCCGCTCTACCTGCTCGTCGACCGCGAGGCCTCGTCGGTCACGCTCTTCAGCAGCCCGGAGAAGGACGACTACCGAGAGCACTGCACGCGCCCCCTCGGCAAACCCCTCGCCCTCCCGGAACCCTTCGCCTTCGACCTGGACACGTCGGACTTTCTCTGAGCCTCTGAGCGTTGCACCCCCTGGGAACCCGGGGGTGCGCGATGAACACACAGGAACAGGCCAGTTGGACCAGAGCGAGGCTCGGCCGCTGCGGCCCGCCCCTCGACCTGCTCACCGCCCGATTCGCCCGGCACGTCTACGCCCCGCACGCGCACGAGGAGTTCACCGTCGGCGTGACGGTGGGCGGGCTGGAGGTCATCGCCTACCGGGGCGGGCACATCCGCTCGGGCCCCGGCTCCATCGTCGTACTGGAACCCGGAGAGATGCACACGGGCGGCCCCGCGGCCCCCGAGGGTTACGCCTACCAGGCCCTGTACGCGGCTTCCGCCCTGCTGTCCGACGGCACCACGGGCGGCCTCCCGCACTTCCGCGAACCCGTCCTGAACGACCCCGAACTGGCCTGCGCCCTGCGCCGCGCCCACACCGAACTGAGCGCCTGTCCCGATCCGTTGGAAGCCGAGTCCCGCCTCCCCTGGCTGCTCAGCGCGCTCGCCCGCCGCCACTCCACGGCCCGCCCGGCCGACGACAGGATGCCCGGCGCGGACCGGGTGGCCCTCCTGGTACGCGAGCGCCTCGCGGACGAGCTGCTTGCCCCGCCCTCCCTGGCCGACCTCGCCACCGACCTGGGCATGTCCCGCTACCAGCTCCTGCGCGCCTTCCGTACGACGATGGGAGTGCCGCCGTACGCCTGGCTGGCCCAGTACCGCGTGACCAGGGCCCGCGGCCTGCTGGAGTCCGGCCTGCGCCCCGCCGAAGCCGCCGCTCTGGTCGGCTTCGCGGACCAGGCGCACCTCACCCGATGGTTCCGCCGGGTCGTGGGGGTGACCCCGGCGGCATACCGCAACAGCGTTCAAGACCGACGGTGAGGCCGCGCCCGAGACTCACCTCATGACTGCACGAGGCTGGTTTCTGTTCTCCCTCATGGGAGTGATCTGGGGCATCCCGTATCTGATGATCAAGGTGGCGGTGGCGGAGGTCTCCCCGTCGATGGTGGTGTTCACGCGCTGCGCGCTGGGCGCCGCGCTCCTGCTGCCCTTCGCACTGCGCCAGGGCGGCCTGACCCGGACGGTCCGGACACACTGGCGCCCCCTGCTGGCCTTCGCGTGCATAGAGATCATCGGCCCGTGGTTCACGCTCACGGACGCCGAACGCCATCTCTCCAGCTCCACGGCGGGACTGCTGATCGCCGGCGTCCCGATCGTCGGCGTCGCCCTGGCCCGCTTCTTCGGCGACACGGAACGCCTCGGCGTACGGCGGACGACCGGGCTGGCACTCGGCCTGGCGGGCGTGACGGTACTGACGCTCCCGCACCTCACCGGCGGCGACGCGCTGTCCCTCGCCGAGGTCCTGGTCACGGTGCTGGGCTACGCCACGGCCCCGCTGATCGCGGCGCGCTGGCTGAAGGACGTCCCGTCCCTCCAGCTCACGGCATCCTGCCTGGCGCTGGCGGCGCTGGTCTACGCGCCCGCGGCGGCGCTGACCTGGCCGGACACGGTCCCCTCGGCCGAGGTCCTGACGGCGTTGGCCGCGCTGGGCGTGATCTGCACGGCGATCGCCTTCGTCGCCTTCCTGGAACTGATCAAGGAGGCGGGCCCGACGCGGGCGACGGTGATCACGTACGTCAACCCGGCGGTAGCGGTGACGGCGGGCGCGCTCTTCCTGGACGAGCGCCTGACGCCGACGATCGCCGTGGCCTTCGCCCTGATCCTGACCGGCTCGGTACTGGCCACGGCCGCGGCACCGAAGGGCCCCGCCCGCCCGGTACCATGGTCGACACGGCAGACGAGCCGGGCGGACGGCCGCGTGGAGTCCCCCTAGGGGGCTTCCCGAGGAACGTCCGGGCTCCACAGGGCAGGGTGGTGGCTAACGGCCACCCGGGGTGACCCGCGGGACAGTGCCACAGAAAGCAGACCGCCGGGGACCTCGGTCCTCGGTAAGGGTGAAACGGTGGTGTAAGAGACCACCAGTGCTCAGGGTGACCTGAGCAGCTAGGTAAACCCCACCCGGAGCAAGGTCAAGAAGGGGCCGCCTCCTCGAAAGAGGGGCGACCCTGCGCGGACGTTCGAGGGCTGCCCGCCCGAGTCCGCGGGTAGACCGCAGGAGGCCGGCGGCAACGCCGGTCGTAGATGGATGGCCGTCGCCCGGGGCTCCGCGAGGAACCCCGGGAACAGAACCCGGCGTATAGCCCGACTCGTCTGCCTTTCAGGCTTCTGGCCAGCTAAAGCCTGGGTCGGAGGCCCTCGCTTGGGGAACTGCGGCCGTCGCCTCGCCCTGGTCCGTATCGATTCAAACCGGACCTCACGGCTGCACCGAGGCTCTGTGAAAGCGAGAAAACATTCCGTAGTTAACGCTTCACGCATTGGTGCGCTGACCGTAGAATTCGCGTCCAGGGGGGATCAGCGGGACTTGTGCGGCCACCAGGACAGAACGGACGTCTGTGGCCGCGCTTTGCGTTGGCGGCAGAGGGGACTGCCGTCGACGCCGGTACTCCGTTGGCCCAGAAGCGACAACATCAGGGACCAGCGTGACGAACTCGGGTGATTTCGGGGGCAGCCAGGAACTCGACCGCCTCAAGGCGATGCTTGAGATCTGGCGCACGTCTCTGGTGGACCTGAGCGGCCGCAACCGGCTGCTCAACTTCCGCCACACCAAGTCGGCGACACTGGAGATCTCGACTCCATCCGCGCAGGAACTCGTCGAAGGCCTGGCCCGTGGCTGGGACTTCGCGCCGCTCCCAGACGAGGAGCCCGAGGCCGACCAGGGTAGGCGACTCGGCGAAGTGGTCCTCTCGAAGAAGGGCGACCGCACCGACGGAGTCGTCACCCAGAAGACCACCGCGCCTTCGCTCCTGCGTGCGTTGAATAGCTTGCGCGCCAGAGCGACGCAGGTCTTCAACGACTACGGCCTGTGGACCCTCAACCTCGGCGTCGGCATGCTTCGCTGGCGTGAGGACGGAGCCGAGGCGGGCAGCGACGCCCCCCTGGTCCTGATGCCGGTGGTCATCGAGCGCGCACGCAACGGCCGGATCCGCCTCAGGTCGAGTGACGACGAGGAACCGCGTCTCAACCCGGCCCTGAAGGTGAAGCTGGAGCAATTTCATATCGACTGGACGCCGGTTCGCGAACAGGACCCTTCGGACCTGCAAGCGGTGCTCTCCGCCGCGGCCCGCGCGGTGGCGGGCAAAGCCGGATGGCAGATCGCCGACCGTGTGGTGCTCGCACTCTTCGCCTCCCACAAGGAGTCGATGTACCAGGACCTACTGGACAACGAGGATCGAGTCCTCGGCAGTGACCTCGTACGGGCGATGGCGCTCGGCCCGAACTCGGGACTCGCCTCCGACCGTTTCGACTTCGAGGAGATCGAACTCGACCGGATCGACGAACTGAGCCCGCCCGAGGACAGTCCGCTGGTGCTTGACGCCGACGCCTCGCAGCGACAGGCCGTCGCCGCGGCCGTGGCCGGACAGTCGTTCGTCCTGGACGGCCCGCCCGGCACTGGCAAGAGCCAGACGATCACCAACATGATCGCCGGTCTTATGCAGGCCGGTCGGAGTGTGCTGTTCGTCAGTGAGAAGGCGGCGGCCCTCGACGTCGTCCTGGACCGGCTGAAGTCAGTCGGACTCGACTCGTACGCCCTGGCCCTCCACAGCCACAACACCAGCCGCATGGCGGTGGCCCAGGAGCTCGGTCGGGCTCTCGCGGAGGAACCGCGCGCACCGCAGCTGTCACAGCAGACCCTGGCCCAGGCCCGGGAACTGCGCCTCGCTCTCAGCGCCTACGCCGAAGCGATGAACGAGGTCCGCGACCCGCTGGGAAGGACCCTGCACGACGTGCTCGGTCAGGTCGGCCGACTGTCCGAGGCGCCGGTGGCCTATCTGAGCCACGGTGACGACACCCCCACGGGGACAGGGGCGACGTTTCGTGCGGAAACGCTCAGCGACGAGGCCCTGCGCCTGGTCGTTGAGGCGACGAAAGCCATTTCCGAGGCTTGGGAGGCTGTCGCCGATCCGTCGTTCCCTTGGCGTGACCTGCGGGCCGGCCTGCCGCATCCACGTCCTGTGCTGGAGCAGGCACAGGCGGCACGGGACGCGCTCGCGACGGCGGTCGACCGGTACCGGGATCTCGCGCCCGGGGGAGTGCCCGTCACGGACCAGAGCGGAATCGACCGTCTGATCGCCCTCCTGCGGCTGCTCGATGTGCGGAGTCCTGTACCGGAAGCGTGGTTGACCACGGATGTCTTCGCCGACGAGGTGGATGACCGGGTCGATGCCTTCCTGGCGGAACTGCGCAAGGCGCAGCGTACGAGCGCTGCCGTCCGAGCGACGGTGGGCGAGCGGTGGCAGGAGCTGTCCACCAGGCTGACGGCTGAGCCGAAAGAAGCCGAGAAGACGCTCTCGGCGATGGCGCCGCGTGGCCTTGACCTCGCCGGACTCACGGAGGAGCGAGCGCGACAGCTCGCCGGGGAGTTTGACGCGACCGCTGGTTTGCTGGAGCGGACCCTGCAGAGCCTCGCCAGTGTCAGCCACCTCACCGGACTCACGAATCCCGGCAGCCCCGAGGAAGCACGTCAACTGTGTGACGTGATCGTCGTGGCCGGCACCGAACACCGCCCTCTCGAGCAGTGGTTGGTCCCTGAAGGTCCCGCGCGGGCGGAGGCGGCGGCGGTCGGGGCCGTCGCCGACGCACTGAGAGACTTCTTCACACGACGGGACCACGTACTCTCCGCCCAGGCCCTCGCGACGGACCATGCGGGCCCGGGGTGGGCCGAACTGCGTCAGGAAGTGAGCGCCGAGCGACCGGCCAACGAGCAGGCCCTCGCTGCACTGGCACCGCCTGGCGCCGACATCGCGTCGTTGACCGGCCGCGAGGCCGCGGCACTGGCCGGGCGGTTCGACACGCTCGCCGACACCCTTGAGACGGCCGCCGAGCACGCCGACTCAGTGGCCGAGCGCCTTGGGTGTGACCGGCCCAAGGCGACGTCCGAGGCGGAGGACCTGGCCACGCTCGTGGAGCTGGCCACAGCCTCGGACCGCACGCTCGAAGCATGGCTCGATCCCCGGGCACTTCCCGGTGTCCAGGCGGCCGTCGCGGAGATCTCCGAAGCCGCCGAAGATTTGGCTGGCGCGGAGGAGGCGGCGCGCGACACCTTCCTGCCCGACGTCGTCTCCACGCCTGAACTACCCGAAGCAGTCCACCGGCTCATGGAGGGCCGCCAGGGCCTCGCCGGCATGCTGTCCAGCGGCGTCCGGGCCGACCGGAAGCTCGTGGCCCGGCTGACGCACGGCGGCTCGTGGCGTGGCGAGCTGTACGACAAGCTGCCACTCGCTGACGCCTGGTGCACCGCTTACCGGAAGCTGCTGTCGCTGGCCACGACCCATGCCGAGCTGCTCGGCCGCTATCGGGGCACCGCGTTGCCCGACGTCCCGGCCCTGCGTAAGGCGCTCGCGCACGCTGAAGCGGTCCACGCACTCGCGCCGGAAACCGTCGCCGATCCCTACCGCCGGGGCCTGCTCGCCACTCACCTGGCCGACGGCCGAGAGGCGCTACCCACACTCGTCGAGCAGGGAACGGCGCTGCACAGCGACCTCGCCACATGGCGAAGGGATTTGGGCAGCTCGTCGCTGGCACCTCATGCGGCCGACCTCACCAAGCAGCCGCTCGACGCCGCCGCGCGCTGGCTGCGCGCCCACCTCGCCCCCTTGCGACAGGCCGTCGCGTTGCTGGACACCGTGGCCTCGGCTGGTCGCCGGGACGGCGGCCCCGGTTCCGAGCACACGCTCGCCTCCGCGCGCACGGCGGTCACAGCTGCGCACGCGGCGCAGAAGGAGACTGCCGCGTTCGCCGCTCAGGCGGTGACCGACCGCGGCCTTCTCGGCCCCTGGTACCGGGGCCTCGACACGCGAGCGGACGACCTGTACGACGCCGCGCCCAACAGTGTGACGGGCTCCGAGCCCATGGGGCAGCTCCTGCGCCACGGCCTTGACCTGACGCGACGGCAACCGGGCCCGTACGCCACGGAGCAACAGCGCGAGTTGCTGGGCCGATACGTCGATGAAGGGCACCCCCACACCGAGGCCTTGCGAGCCGCCCTGGACTCCGCTGGGCTGATCGCCCGCCTCGCACTCGACACGCTCACGGAACCGGCGCGCCGGACCAGCCTCGTAGATGTACTGGCCGACGGTCGGCCCGAACCGCGCGAACTCCTCGCGCAGACCGACCAGATCCGCCGTCACCTGGACCTATGGCAGGAGTACACCGGGCAGCCCCACCTCGCGGCGGTCGGCACAGCACTCGCCGCCCGCCCCCTCGAACGGTCGGCGAGCTGGCTCCGCGCACACGTGGAGTCCTTCGAGGACGCGGCCGACCTCATCCACTCAACCGCCCGCGTCATGGACCAGGAGACGGGCCTCACCCTGTCGCGGGCCAGGGAAGCGGTGGCCGCAGTCGTCTCCGCCCGCGCCGCCGAGTCCTCTTTCGCTGAGAACGACGTCACGTACCGAAGCCTTCTCGGTTACCTCTATCAGGGCACCGAGACAGACCGCGATGCGATCCTGGACGCGCTTGACTGGGCCCAGAAGGTCCGTCGAACCGCACATGGCGGCCACTCCGCGCCCCTGTCGCAAACGGCAGCCCGGCTGATGCTGGCCGCGTCAGCCGAACCGTCCGTCGCGGACCGCGCCGGCGACTGGAGCCGTCAGCGCGAGGCACTCGCCGGGTACTTCGAGCCTGAGCGGGCTGAGGAGCTGCGGCGCGAACTCGCCGAATCCCTCACCGCGGCACAGTCCGTCCTGTCCCGCCTCGACGACGACCCCTTCGGCCCGGAAGCGTGGACCAGCTGTGCCGACGCACTGACCCTGCTGCGCCGCTACCACCTCGACGGGCTGCCCGACCAGCTCGCACGCCGCGAGGTTTCCGCCGAGGACTTCCCCGCCACCATGGAACGTGCCGTGCTCACCGCGTGGGTCGAGCACCAGCTCGCCACCGACCAGAGGCTGAAGCCGATGCGGGCCGTGGAACGCGACCAGTTGGTGGAGCGCTTCCAGAGGGCGGACCAGGACCTGGTGGCGGCGGCACACGCCGAGGTCATCGCCGCGTGCAACTCGCGCCGCCCCCGCCGGACATCGGTGGGCCAGGCCGCCGTGATCCGCCGCGAGGCCGAGAAACAGCGACGCCACATGCCCGTACGGCACCTGCTGAAGCAGACCCGTGACGTCGTACGGCTGGTCAAGCCCTGCTTCATGATGAGCCCGCTGACGGTCAGCCAGTTCCTGCCACCGGACTTCGAGTTCGATGTCGTCGTCTTCGACGAGGCGTCGCAGGTGCTGCCCCAGGACGCCGTGAACTCCGTCTACCGGGGCAAGGCCCTCATCGTGGCGGGCGACCAGAAGCAGTTGCCGCCGACCTCGTTCTTCACCGCGGCCGGCGACAGCGGCGACGGCGACGAGTGGGACGAGGACGCCACCGACGGCTTCGAGTCCATCCTCGACATGTGCAAGGCCAGCGGAGTCCTGCGCGGGCTGCCTCTGCGCTGGCACTACCGCAGCCGGCACGAGAACCTGATCGCCTTCAGCAACCACGACTTCTACGACAACTCCATGGTCACGTTCCCGGGCGCCCTGGAACAGGGACCGGACATCGGCGTGGAGTTCATCAAGGCGGACGGCGTCTACGACCGCGGCGGGAGCAGCGACAACCCGCTCGAGGCCACCAAGGTGGCCCAGCGCGTCATCCACCACTTCGACACCCGCCCCGAGCACACCCTCGGCGTGGTCGCGTTGTCGAAGGCGCAGGCGGAGGCAATCGAGGTGGCGGTGCAGAAGGCCAGGGCGGCGCGTCCGGACCTCGACCACCACTTCACGGAGGGTCGGCTCGACGGTTTCTTCGTCAAGAACCTCGAAACAGTCCAGGGCGACGAGCGCGACGTCATCATCCTCTCCATCGGCTACGGTCCTGACCACCGGGGCAAGCTGCTGTCGACCTTTGGCCCCATCAACCGGGAGGGCGGCTGGCGACGCCTCAACGTGGCCGTGACCCGCGCCCGGCGCCGCATGGAGGTCGTCGCCTCCTTCCACGGAGGCGACCTTCCGGACAGCAACAACAAGAGCGTGCAGCACCTCAAGCGGTACCTGCAGTACGCCCAGCACGGCCCTGCGATTCTCCAGACGGAGGCCCCCGATCCGGACGCTTCCCCGGAGAGCCCCTTCGAAGAGGAAGTCATCGACGTCCTGCGCGGCTGGGGATATGAGGTCCAGCCGCAGGTGGGGGTCGCAGGCTTCCGTATCGACATGGCGGTACGGCACCCGGGCGCGCCCGGCACATATGCGCTGGGCATCGAGTGCGACGGCGCCATGTATCACTCCTCGCGGGCGGCTCGGGACCGCGACCGACTCAGGGAAGCGGTCCTGCGCGACCTGGGTTGGAGGCTGCACCGGATCTGGGGTACGGACTGGTACCGGAACCGGCGGGATGCCATGGCACGGCTGCGGGCCGCGGTGGAGGCGGCCTGTGCGGAGGATCCGCATGCGGTGCGAGTGGCGCCGCCCGTGGGGGCGGTCGGCAGCGGTGGCGACCTCGGCAACGGTGGCAGTGCGGCAGTTGTTGTGGACGGCCCCCTGAGCGCGGAGGGCGGGGAGCCTGTAGAAGTGGCAACTGGTCCGGCAGTCCCGCGAGTGGATTTCGTGACGGTCGACGCCGGCCCTGCGCCCTGGAGCCGTCCCTACCAGGAGGTCGACCTTGACCTGTTGGCAGAGGTACGTGACAGGTCGAGCAGCCAGCGAGGCATGTGGGGCGTGGAGTTGCAGGATCCCGCTGCCCTCGACGTGGTGGCGGACGTGGCGCTGTGTGTGGTCGAGGTGGAAGGGCCTGTCGAGAAGGAGGTGATCTATACCCGGGTCCGTCTCGCGTGGGGCCTCGGACGAGCCGGCCAGGTGGTTCGCGACCGCATCGACCGAGCTCTTCGCCGCCTGCTCAAGCAGGGCAAGATCGTCCACGTCGGTACGGCCTACGACAGGCCCGGCCACGAGACGGAGTTCGCCCGCACGCCGACGGAGCGGTGCGCCCGACGAGTGGCGGAGGTTCCCGTAGCGGAGCGGCAGCTCGTGCTCAGAAACGTGGTCGACGAAGGACCTGGCGTGCATCGCGAGGACCTGCTGCGGGAGACCGCTCGCTTCTTTGGGTGGGCTCGGCTCGGCGCCGATATCCGGGACGCGCTGACTGGCGACATCGGCGCGTTGATCGCCGCTGGGGACTTGATCGAGTCGGAGGGCGGCCTGATGCCCGCCGAGGGTTCTTGATTCGTTCAGGGGAGACCGAGCACGGCGCCCCCTGCCGCCGCTGCGATCACTGGTACGACTGTCAGTACTGCCAGGTACCCTCGAAGCCATCGTCAACGCGGCCCGACGGGCTTCCGCTCCACCTCGGTGGAGTCTCGAAGGACATGCCCCCACCCGCACGAGTCTCTTCGTGCTGCCTGGGAGAAGTCCTTGCTGTTCCGCGCGTCCGCGAAAACGGTCGCCGTCATGGCACTCGACGGTTCGTTGTTCCTGCACCTCACCGACAAGTTCGTCCACATGCACGGCTATCGGCCCGGCACCTCGGAGGTGCGTTCCTGGGAGCGCAGCATCCCCGCCCTGGCCGCCGCACTCAACGACGCCGGCCTGGGCGACGTGGAGGTCATGCTGGAGTACTCGCTCCCGCTGAACAGTAAGCGTGCAGACGCCGTGCTCGCGGGAGTTCATCCGGTCACGGGCGAACCGTCGTACGTCGTCGTGGAGCTGAAGCAGTGGAGCCAGGCGCTTCCTCACGAGGACGACCCCACCCTGTGCCATGTCGACGCCTATGCACAGCCGGTCCTCAACCCCATCGAGCAGGTGCGCCGCTACTGCGAATACCTCGTCAATTTCAATGGCGCGGTGGCTGAACACGGGCAACGAGTGGCCGGAGTGGCGTATCTGCACAACGCCACCGAGTTCGGCGTGACCGGGCTGCGCGAGATCGAACGGGACGGCCACGGACTGCTCTTCACCGAGGAACGCCGCGGCGCCTTCCTCGACCACCTTCGTACGAGGCTGAGCGACAAGCACCCTGGAGCCCAGGCCGCGGACGAACTCCGTGGGGGCGCCACGGTGCCGTCGAAGCAGCTCATGTCCGTGGCTGCTGAGGAGGTGCGCGACCGCACACAGTTCGTCCTCCTCGACGAGCAGCAGGTCGCGTACCGCCTGGTGCTCAACGCGGTGGAGAAGGCGAAGCACGCCGATCGCAAGGAGGTCGTCATCGTCACGGGCGGCCCCGGCACAGGCAAGAGCGTGATTGCTCTCCAACTGCTCGGCGAGCTCTACCGGCGTGGCGTTCCGGCGCTGCACGCCACCGGCTCGCAGTCGTTCACGAAGACGATGAGGAAGATCGCGGGAGCCCGCAAGCGGGAAGTCCAGGACCTGTTCAAGTACTTCAACAGCTTCATGACGGCCGAGAAGAACAGCCTGGGCGCCCTGATCTGCGATGAGGCGCACCGCATCCGGGAGACCTCGGCCAACCGGTACACGCGTGCCGAGAACCGTACGGGCAGGGCACAGATCGACGAACTCATCGACGTCGCCTACGTTCCCGTCTTCTTCCTCGACGAGCACCAGGTCGTCCGCCCCGGTGAGATGGGCACAGTGGCCGAGATCAAGGCGGCAGCGGCGAAGCGGGGGATCCCCTGCACTGTCGTCCCGCTGGACAGCCAGTTCCGCTGCGGTGGCAGCGACGCCTACCTGCGCTGGGTGGTCCGACTCCTCGGGCTGGAGGCGGGCGGGCCGGTCGTGTGGGAACCCGACGGCCGCATGCAGTTGCTGGTCGCCGACAGCCCGCAGGAGATGGAAGCCTTCCTCGAAGCGCGTCGGACCCAGGGCTATGGGGCCCGTATGTCCGCGGGCTACTGCTGGCGCTGGTCCCCGGAACCCAAGCCAGGTGCCCCGCTCCCGCCCGACGTCGTCATCGGCGACTGGGCGCGCCCCTGGAACCTGCGCGGTGACCGCTCCGTCTCCGGCGCGCCCCCGGCCGCCCTGTGGGCCACCGACCCGGCGGGCTTCGGACAGGTCGGCTGCGTCTACACCGCCCAGGGCTTCGAGTACGACTGGTCCGGCGTCATCATCGGGCCCGATCTGCTCTGGCGCGGTGACCGCTGGATCACGGACCGCACGGCGTCGAAGGACCCGGTCTTCAAGAAGTCCACCCCCGACGCCGATGTGGACCGCCTGATCCGTAATACCTACAAGGTCTTGCTGACCCGGGGCATGGTCGGCACGATCGTGTACTCGCCCGACCCGGAGACGCGACAGAAGCTGCGGGAGCTTGCGGGTGGACCGGCACGGAAAGCCGTGCCGGTCTGACGGGACGTTCGCGTGCGTTCAGACGTCGTCAGAAACCCAGGTGGGTGGATTCCGCTGAGTTTCACGCAGAAAGCGGTCGACGTCGAATCCGTGCTCGCTCAGCCGGTACTGAGCCGTGTCCAAGTGGTGCTCCTGGAAGAGATGCCGGTACCACGGCAGGAGAACGAGAAACCGTCCGAGGTGTTGCCGCCGCGCAAGAGCTGCTTCGCGGCCCCGACACCGCCCAGCTCACCCAACATCTGCACGAACCGCGTGGGGTCTCATCGATGCCCCCTTCGTGGTGCGAGGAAGAGAACGTCGAGTCCCTGTCGGCAGGCGTCCTCGTAGAGCAAGAGTCCGGGCGGTCGAACAGGGCGGTCACACTGTCCCGCCAGTAGGCGAACTTCTAAGCATGAGTCCTGGGCAAGGCGCCACTCGACGCTTCACGGCCTCCTGCCACGCAGGGTGATTCGATCCGGTATAGGGCTGTTCAGCCGTTATCTGCGCCCCGGTGTGCGGGGTGCGGAGCACCCGATTCCCGCGATGCGCGAGGTATATCCCATAGCCCCGTTCTTCATCGCCCCTTCTCATGTCACAGGCACGGACTAGGATCTGCATCCTGGGTCTGGCCATGGGGAACGGTGACCCTTGCGGGACACAAGGAGCGAGGAACAGGCATGCGGGAAGGCCGGTGGGTCACGGTCACCGAGTCCGAGTTCGATCATGAACGCCGCGGCCTGGAGGCCATCCGCGAGAAGCTGCCGGATTCCGACCCCTGGCGCGCCTGGTCGAACTTCACCTTCACGGCGAACACCGGCCACGTCCGGGAAGTGGACCTGCTGGTCGTCGCCCCCGGCGGCGTCTGCATGATCGAGCTGAAGGACTGGCACGGCTCGGTCACGTCCGAGAACGGCACCTGGGTGCAGACCACGCCCGGTGGCCGCCGCCGTACGCACGGCAACCCGCTGCACCTGGTCAACCGCAAGGCCAAGGAGCTGGCCGGCCTGCTCGCGCTGCCCGGCAACAAGCGCGTATGGGTCGCCGAGGCCGTCTGCTTCACGGACAACGGCCTTCGTGTACGTCTGCCCGCCCACGACCAGAACGGCGTCCACACCGTCGACCAGCTGGTCGAGATGCTCAGACAGCCGCCGCGCGACGAGCGGCGCCGTATCACCGCGATCGGCTCGCGCGAGATCGGGGCGGCCCTCAAGAACATCGGGATCCGCAAGAGCGACGCGCAGTACAAGGTCGGCCCGTACGAGCTGGAGCGGAAGTCCTTCGACTCCGGCCCCACCTGGGCGGACTACCTCGCCCGCCACAGCGATCTCCCCGAGGCCGCCCGCGTCCGCATCTACCTCAGCGAGCGTGGCTCCGACACCTCTCTGCGTCAGTCCGTCGAGAACGCCGCCCGGCGCGAGGCCGCGGTGCTGGGCCGTTTCAAGCACCCGGGCGCGGTCGAACTCAAGCAGTACTTCCCCTCCGGCCATGCCGCCGGCCCGGCGCTGATCTTCGACTACCACCCGGACACCCTGAAGCTGGACGAGTACCTGGTCCAGTACGGCGAGAAGCTGGACATCCTCGGCCGGATGGCGCTGGTCCGCCAGCTCGCCGAGACGATGCGCTCCGCGCACTCCAGCCGCATCCACCACCGCGCACTCGCCGCCCGCTCTGTGCTCGTCGTCCCCCGCCCCCGCGGAAGGAAGGGCAGGGCTGTGGGGGAGGAGGCCGCCTGGCTCACCCCGCAACTCCAGATCTCCGACTGGCAGATCGCGACCCAGCGCAGCAGCGACTCCTCCCAGGGCCAGGGCATGACCCGCTACGCGCCCACCACCCTGTCCGCGATGCACCTGGCCGACGACGCCGACGCCTACCTCGCCCCCGAACTCACTGCCCTCAAGCCCGACCCCGTCCACCTCGACGTGTACGGGCTCGGCGTCCTCACCTACCTGCTGGTCACCGGCAAGGCCCCGGCCGCCAGCCAGGCCGAGCTGCTGGCCCGCCTGGAGGCGGGGGAGGGCCTGCGCCCCAGCTCCCTGGTGGACGGACTGTCGGAGGACGTGGACGACCTGGTGCAGGCCGCCACCGCCTACCGGCCCGGCCAGCGCCTGGCCAGCGTGGACGAGTTCCTGGAGCTGCTGGAGGTCGTCGAGGACTCCCTCACCGCCCCGGCCCCGGCCGCCACCGGCACCGAGGGGCCGGGCGACGAGGACGACGGGACCGCCGCCGACAAGGACCCGCTTGAGGCCGTCGCCGGTGACGTGCTCGCCGGGCGGTGGGAGATCCGCCGCCGCCTCGGCACCGGCTCCACCAGCCGCGCCTTCCTGGTCCGCGACCTCCAGGCCGAGGCCCGCAAGACCCGCCCGCTGGCCGTGCTGAAGGTCGCCCTCTCCGACAACCGCGGTGAGATCCTCGCCCGTGAGGCCGAGGTCATGGGCCGCCTGCGCCCCCACTCCGGCATCATCCGCCTCGTCGAACCCGAGCCGCTGCACATGGGCGGCCGTACGGTGCTGGTGCTCGAGTACGTCGGTGACGAACGCGACGACAATGGTCAGGGTGCCGAGGCCGGGACCCGCCCACGCCGCCGCGAGGAGACCGTCGCCCGTCAGCTCCGCGACAACGGCCGCCTCCAGGTGGACCAGTTGGAGGCGTACGGCGACTACCTCTTCGGCGCGGTCGACTTCCTGGAGGGCGAGGGCGTCTGGCACCGCGACATCAAGCCGGACAACATCGCCATCCGTATCCGCCCCAACCGCACCCGCGAACTCGTCCTCATCGACTTCTCGCTCGCCGGCTATCCGGCGAACAAGACCGACGCGGGCACCGACGGCTACCTCGACCCCTTCGTCGACGTCATCACGCGCGGCACCTACGACTCGCACGCCGAGCGCTACGCCGTCGCCGTCACCCTGCACCAGATGGCCTCCGGCGAGCTGCCCAAGTGGGGCGACGGCACTGTCCTGCCGCGCATGACCGACGCGAAGGAGTGGCCGTACCCGACCATCGCGGCCGAGGCCTTCGACCCGGCCGTACGGGACGGACTGGTCGCCTTCTTCCAGAAGGCCCTGCACCGCGACGCGGGCAAGCGATTCCCCGAGCTGAAGCCGATGAGGGACGCCTGGCGCAAGGTCTTCCTCGACGCCTCGCAGACGGTCCCGTCCAGCCACCGTTCCCGGCACCCGGCCGCCGCGACCACGGGAGAGGGGACACCCGCCGAGGGCACCGCCGCTGCGGCAATCGCGGACGCCGAGCCGGAGAGCGCGGAGCAGCAGCGCGACCGGCTCGCCGCCGAGGTCACCCGGGACACCCCGCTGACCGTGTCCGGCCTCACTCCCGCCGCCCAGTCCTTCCTCTACGGCCTGGGCATCACGACAGTCGGAGAACTGCTCGACTACAGCCGCCGCAAGCTCGTCAATGCCCCCGGCCTCGGCGCCAAGACCCGCAACGAGGTCCAGCAGCGCCAGCGTGAGTGGGGCGAGCGGCTGCGCGAGATCCCCGTCTCGCCGCTGACACCGAAGGGGCGAGCGGAAGCCAAGGAGGAGCTGGATCAGCTCACCGCCGCCGAGTCGGCCCTCGTCGGCGAACTCGCCACGGGCCCCTCGGCGGGCGCGCTGCCCCCGCGCACCCTGCGCTCCGTCAGCCTCGACACCCTCGCCACCGTCTTCGTGCCTGCCGTCAACAACAACGGCTCCAACCGCAACAAGGCGGAGATGGTACGGCTGTTGCTGCGCCTGCCCGACGAGCATGGGGTCCTGCCGGACATCGGGGTCTGGCCGAAGCAGAAGGATGTCGCGGAGGGCCTTGGGCTGAGCCATGGCCGTATCCCGCAGATGCTCAAGGAGGAGCGCAAGCGCTGGAAGGCCGAGCCTGCCGTCCAGGCGCTGCGCGAGGAGATCATCGACCTGCTGGTGAGCATGGGCCGGGTCGCCTCGGCGGTGGAGATCGCGGATGCCCTGGCGGTCCGGCGTGGCACGCATCTCGCCGGGCGCGAGCAGCGGCGCGCGATGGCGCTGGCGGCGGTACGGGCCGTGGTCGAGGTGGAGCAACTGGCCCCACAGGAGGCCGAGTTCCAGCACCAGCCGAACCGCAAGGCGACGGACGAGTCCCTGGGCGCCGGCCTGCTCGCCCTCGACGTACGGGAGACCGACGGACCGGACACCCCGACCGCGCCGGGCCTCCTGGAGTACGCGGCACGGCTGGGCAAGACGGCGGACAGGCTCGCGAGGCTGGACACGTTGCCGACGGCGGCGACCGTTCTGGCCGAGCTGGGAGCGCTCACGGTGCCGCCGGGTGCGGTGGACTGGGACGAGCGGCGCATGGTGGAGTTGGCGGCTGCAGCGTCCGTGAACGCTGCCGCCACTCCGCGCCTGGAGATCTACCCGCGCGACCTGTCGCTGGTCAGAGCGCTGCGCCTCACGCAGGCCGGGCTTGTCCGCTGGATCCCGGGTATGCCGGAGGGGCAGCAGCCGGGTCTGACCGGGGAGGCGGTGCATGAGCGGGTCCGTGCTCGCTTCCCGGAGATGGTCGTTCCGGATGGGCGTGGCGGCACGCACCACGAACTGCCGACGGGGGGCCCGCTCACCAAGGCGTTGCGTGACGCCGGCTTCGAACTGTCGCTCAACATGCACGAACGCGAGGGCGTGCTGCGCTACTTGCCGACGCGGGTCGATGACGCGTCGAGCTACCTCACGACGGGTGCGTGGCGGCAGTCGACGCGTACGGGTGCGGTGACGCGGTACGCCGACGATCCGCAGCTCGCGGGCGCGGTGCACGCGGAGGAACGGCTGCTCGCGTCGGCCCGCCGGGACGGGTTCCGGGTGCTGACCGTACGGCAGCAGTTGGTGCGGGACGCGGTGCGGGAGCTGGGTGCCGGGCGGTTGGGTACGGATGCGGTGTCGGTGACGGAGCTGTTCCTCGAGGCGCTGCATGCGCAGGTCACGCCTGGCACCAAGCCCACTTGGGAGACGCTGCTGAAGGCGGATGCCGCAGAGGCGGGTTCGAAGGGGGCGGTGCGGTTCGCGGAGTTTGCGCGGACGGCGTGGGGTGTGGTGGAGCCTCGGATCGCGGAGCTGGTGGAGGTCGGTGGCGGGGGAGGCGGGGCCGGTCCTGTGCTGCTGACGGAGGCCGGGGTGTTCGCGCGGTACGACGCGATGGGGGTCCTGGACCGGCTGGCGTCGGTGGCTCGGCGGGGCGGGCGGGGGCTGTGGCTCCTGGTTCCGCAGGCCGACCCGTCGCGGGAGCCCCGGCTGGGGCAGGTGGCCGTGCCGTATCAGGCCGGCCTGGGGGAGTGGATTCAGCTTCCGGATACGTGGGTGGGTAATGCCCATCGGGGGTCCGGTGAGGGCGTGGCCAGTGCTAGTGCCAGTGGTGTCGAGGGAGACGTCAAGTGATCGACCGCAAGGCTCTGTTGGATGACCTGAAGCAGCAGGTCAAGGCGGTCGAGACTGACCTTGGGCGCCAGGTGAAGGCGCTGGAGGGCGTCGGTGCGCGGCTGAGGGCTGAGTACGACCAGGCGCGCAAGCTGGGGCGTACGGCGGCGACGTGGACCTCGTGGCTGGACGAGCGGGTTACGCAGGTCGCGGTGGCGTGGGTCCTGGGGAGTGTCTTCGTACGGTTCTGTGAGGACAACCGACTGATCCCGGAGCCGTATCTGACGGGGCCGGACGAGGATCGGCGCGAGCTGGCGGAGTCTCGGTACGACGCGTATGTGGAGTCGGATGAGGATCCGACGTATCGCGGGTGGCTGGAGAAGGCGTTCGAGGAGCTGGGGCAGGGGCAGGCGGGGCGGCTTCTTTTTGATAAGCGGCACAACCCGCTGTATCAGGTTCCGCTTTCGCATGATGGGGCTCGGGAGCTGGTGGAGTTCTGGCGGGGGAGGGACGAGGGGGGTGTCCTTGTCCATGACTTCACCGACCCGCTGAACGAGGACGGTACGGAAGGGTGGGACACGCGGTTCCTGGGGGATCTGTATCAGGACCTGAGTGAGGCGGCGCGGAAGACGTATGCGCTGCTGCAGACACCGGAGTTCGTGGAGGAGTTCATCCTCGACCGGACGATGAATCCGGCTGTGCGGGAGTTCGGGTACAAGGAACTGAAGATGATCGACCCTACGTGTGGGTCGGGGCACTTTGTGTTGGGGGCGTTTCGCCGGTTGGTGCGGCTGTGGGGGGAGGGGCAGCCTGGGCGTGACGTGCACGAGCGGGTGCGGGCTGCGCTGGACTCGGTGCACGGTGTGGATATCAACCCGTTTGCGGTGGCCATTGCTCGGTTCCGGTTGCTGGTCGCGGCTATGGCGGCGAGTGGTGTGCGGGCGCTGAGGGAGGCTGCGAAATATGAGTGGCCGATTCATCTGGCAGTGGGTGACTCGCTCATCAAACACCGACACAAGCAAGGGAATCTGTTTGACGGCTTGGAGGAGGAGGGCACGGATGAGCTGGCCGACTTCAAGTATGAGACTGAGGATGTACACGAGCATCCGGAGATTTTGCGGCCGGGGCGGTATCACGTGGTGGTGGGGAATCCGCCGTATATCACGGTGAAGGACAAGAAGCTCAATGAGCTTTATCGGGGGCTGTACGATGCTTGTTCGGGTACGTACGCATTGTCTGTGCCATTTGCTCAGCGGTTCTTCGAGCTCGCGAAGGTTGGAGACACGGAGAGCGGGCTCTGCTATGGAATGGTCGGGCAGATCACCGCAAATTCCTTCATGAAGCGAGAATTCGGGACTCGACTTATTGAGACGTATTTCGGTCACGAGGTGGAACTGACCGAGGTTATTGACACCTCAGGGGCTTACATTCCGGGGCATGGGACACCTACGGTCATCCTTGTGGGGAAGCGACGCGGCGGAATTAGACGCTCGGGGGTCATCCGCACTGTGCGAAGCATCCAGGGTGAGACGTCCCCGCCGGAAAAGGCTGAGAACGGCAAGGTCTGGAACGCAATCGTGGACCAGATCGACAGGCCAGGATCCGTCACCCGGTGGGTTTCGGCAGATGATCTGGAGCGCCGGCGCTATTTCGGCAAGCAGCCCTGGGTTCTGGTCGACGGTGGCCTTGAGATGGTTGAGCAGCTCTATAGCGCATCCACTGGCCAGCTCGGCAGCATGGCCGACGCTATTGGCCGCACCACTCACACTGGCCTCGATGACGCTTTCTACATGCCTGTGTCAGCGTCCAAGACTCTCTCCTTGACGGACTACTCAGTGCCAGTAGTGCTTGGCGATGGGGTGCGAGACTTCGAGGCTACTGCACCCAACGTAACATTCTTCCCCTATGGTCAAGATGGACACCCGCGGGCAGTCAATACGCACGGATCTACTTTCTTGTGGCCCAATCGAACCGCACTCCAGCGACGAATTGACTTCGGTCAGACACCAACGGAACGAGGCCTCCGCTGGTTCGACCACAGCATGTTCTTCCCTAAGAGGTATGCCTCGCCCCTCGGAATCACATTCTCATTCGTGGCGACACACAACCACTTCGCACTGGACCGTGGTGGAAAGGTCTATAACCGCCATGCACCAGTAATTAAGCTGCGGGAGAATATGGGCGAAGAGGAGCACTTGCGACTGCTTGGGCTTCTAAGTAGCTCTACAACCTGCTTTTGGCTTAAGATGGTCAGCCATGGTAGGGGGAACGGCGGAGTCAACGAGGGACTTCGGGGCGAGAAATGGGAGGAGTTCTATGAATTCACAGGAACCAAGCTCCAAGAATTCCCGCTGCCGGCCGAGTACCCCGCCCGTCTTGGCGCCGCCCTGGATGTTCTAGTTCAAGAACTCGCGGCGACCAGCCCCTCAAGTATTGTGGCGCAGGGAGTACCGAAACCCGCCGCCCTGTACGCGGCCAGGGCCTCGTGGGAGGCCATCCGTGCGCGGATGGTTGCTTTGCAAGAAGAACTCGACTGGCAAGTCTACGCCCTCTATGGAATTTACGACGACCTCCGAGCCCCGGAATCCGACGTTCCCGAACTAGCCCCTGGGCAGCGGGCCTTCGAATTTGTCCTCGCTCGCCGAGCCAAAGAGGGCACCGCGTCCACCGACTGGTTCAGGCGTCACAACATCACAGCATCGATCCACTTCCCAGAAGACTGGCCCTCCACATACCGGGAGGTTGTTCAGAAGCGGATCCACGCCATCGAGTCGTCCCGCGCCATCGGCATGGTTGAGCGTCCCGAGTACAAGCGTCGCTGGGCCACCGAAGGATGGGACGTGCTCCAGGAGAAGGCACTGCGATCCTGGCTGCTCGACCGGATGGAGAAGCGGGACCACTGGTTCGACGAGAACGGTCAGCCCACCATCCTCAACCTGGCCCGTCTCACCGACGTCCTCTCCCGCGATGAGGACTTCGTCTCCGTCGCCAAACTCTATGCGCCCCGCAAGGAACTCGCGAAGGTCGTCGCCGAGCTGATCACCGACGAGCACGTGCCGTTCCTCTCCGCCCTCCGCTACAAGCCCTCTGGCCTGAAGAAGCGCGCCGACTGGGAAGAGGTGTGGGACCTCCAGCGCAAGGAGGATGCCGCACCCGACGAGCCCTCCAAGCGGAAGATCCGGGACTCCATCCCCGTGCCGCCGAAGTACACCTCGGCTGACTTCCTCCGCCCCTCCTACTGGAGGGCGCGCGGCAAGCTCGATGTGCCCAAGGAGCGGTTCGTCTCCTACGGGCAGTCCAACGCCGCCACCCCCGAGCTGTACGGCTGGGCCGGCTGGGACCACCGTGAGCAGGCCCAGGCCCTCGCCACGTACTTCACCAACACCGCCCTGTCCACCGAGGAGATCACGCCCTTCCTCGCCGGCCTGCTGGAACTCCAGCCGTGGCTGTCCCAGTGGCACAACGAGTTCGACATGCTCTACAGCGGCTCCCCGGCGGACTTCTTCGCCGGTTACCGCCAGCAGAAGCAGGGCGAGCACGGACTCACGGACGACGATCTCCGTAACTGGAAGCCCCCGGCCGCAACCCGAGCTCGTCGGACAGCCGTGAAGAAGTAGCCGTAAACGACTCGGTGTTGTGCCCGTACGCCGATACCGAGTCGGTTGGACGAGGGGCCGCCGGGTGCGTGTGCGAGGGGCCCCCGGTCGGTACGCGCAGCTCCGCCCAGACCGTTTTGCCGGGGGCGGCTTGGCGCGGGGTGACGCCCCAGTGGTCCGCGAGGACATCGACGAGGTGGAGGCCGCGGCCGGACTCGGATGCGGAGTCGGGGGTCGGGGGAGTCGACGGGGGCTGTTTCTCGGCTCGGGTGTCGGTCACCTCGATGCGGAACGTCTCGTCGGCCAGGGTGAGTTGGAGATGGAAGTCCCGGCCGGGGACGTGGCCGTGCTGTACCGCGTTGGCGGTCAGTTCTGCCGCGATGAGGGTGAGCGTTTCGTTGACCGGGGTCGTGTACGGGTAGCCCCACTCGTTCAGGCGGTGCGAGACGAGGCGGCGGGCGAGGCGGGCGCCGCGCGGCGTTGAGGTGAACCGCATGGCGAACTCGCGTTCGGGTGCGGTGGGCTCTGGCATATGCCCGTTCGTGGGAGTTGCTGACTTCATGAGGTGAACGGTTGCGGACTGTGCGTAGCGTTGAACAGGAGTGATGCGCTGACCGGTACGGGTTGTATGCGTTGGCGGTGCGCTTGTGTGCGGTGCGGGGCGTGACCGGTTCCCAAGCCGTGCGTTGGGTGGAGTCCGGTGGCTGTGGTACGGGAGGAGCGGCGACGTGAGCGACGAGGTTCAGCAGCCGGAGTATGAGTTCGGGACGGGCATTCTGTGCGTGTTCGGGCGGCAGCTGAAGCTGTTCCGGGAGCGGGCGGGGCTGGACCGGACGAAGTTCGGGTCGCTGACGGGGTATTCGGCCTCGACCATCGCGGCGTTCGAGCAGGGGAAGAGGATTCCGCCGCCGAAGTTCATCGACCGGGCGGATGAAGTGCTCGACGCGGGCGGGGTGTTGAGCGCAAGTAAGGAGGAGGTGGCTCGCGCTCAGTATCCGGCGTTCTTCCGGGATGCGGCGCGGTTGGAGGCGGAGGCCGTTGAGCTGCATGTGTACGCGAACCAGGCGGTGCCTGGGCTGTTGCAGACCGATGAGTACGCGCGGGCGGTGTTCACCAATTGGCGGCCCCTGCTGCACGAGGACGTCGTTGAGCAGCGGGTGGCTGCGCGACTGGCTCGGCAGGAGATCTTCTGCCGTACGCAACTGCCCACCATCAGCTTTGTCATCGAGGAGTCGGTGCTGCGTAGGCCGCTGGGCGGATGGGGCGTCATGCGAGGCCAGTTGGAGCACATCCTGCTGCAAGGGCAGCGGCGTAACGTGGAAATTCAGGTGCTGCCGATCGAGCGGGAAGAGCACGCTGGACTGGCTGGTCCGTTCACCTTGATCGAAACGAAGGAAGGGCGCAGGATCGCGTACGTGGAGGCACAACAGGACAGCCGCCTCTACACGGCGCGGAAGCCGGTCCGGGAGATCGAGGAGCAGTACGGACTCCTACGAGCCCAAGCGCTCACTCCGCGCGAGTCGCTGGCCTTCGTCGAGAAGTTGCTTGGAGAGAGATGAACGCCCAACAGCCCATAACGCCGGTGCCTGAGTCGGCCTGGTTCAAGAGCAGTTACAGCAGCGGGGCGGGTGGGGAGTGCGTCGAGGTCGCCGCATGCCCCGGCAGGGTGCACGTCCGCGACTCGAAGGACACGACCCGTACCGCACTAGCCGTACAACCCACGGCGTGGACCGCGTTCGTCGAGTTCGCTGCACTCTGACAGGCGCTGGGCCCTCGGCAGGTGCGCACGTGCCGAGGGCCCAGCGCTTCTCTCAACAGGGGGCAGACCCTCCCGCGTTCGGCATCAGGGCTACACCCCTTTGTCCCCTGGGGATGAGCGACTGCCCGCCGGGGAGGCGCTGGTGCGCGAGCCGATGAGAGTCGCCCCTCTGAAGCATGGCCCGCCGTCACGATCGGTCAGTGCAACGCCCGCCGCGCCGCACTGATGAGACGGTGCGCGTCAACGCCGTACACGGCGGACTCCCGGAGTGTCCTCCAGGTGCGCAGATAGGTGTCCACACTGGCCTCGTCGTCGATCCACAACTCCGCGTGCCAGTTCTCCACGATCACCTGGCGATCGTCGTAGATCCAGAAGGCGGTGGCCGGAGGGATCTTAAGGGCGGCGGAGAGCGGGATGATCCCCAGTTCGACCGTGGTGAGGCCGATGACTCCCATGAGGCGGTCGAGCTGGGCGGCGAGCACCGACGGAGGGCAGATCTGGGCGTGCAGGGCGGCTTCCCACAGGATGAGGTGGAAACGCTTCGACGAGTCGTAGAGCGCTTCCTGCCGTCTCATCCGAGAGCGCACTGCCTGCTCGGTGTCGCGCGGTGATCTCTGTAGCTCCGCGTATCTCGTGAAGATCGACTGCGCGTACTCCGGCGTTTGGAGAATCCCGAAAATCATGGACGACTCCCAGCCACGGAATACAGAGGCGTCGGCATGGGCGCGGAGGTGAGTGTCCTGGACCGCCTTGTGCCCAGAGGCCAGCTGTCGCCGCCATGACCGGATGTGCGACTCGAAGCCCCGCAGTCGCCCGAGCAGTTCGTCGTACGCCTCCGGTTGGCCGGTTGCCTCCGCCCACCTGCGCAGGCAGTCGGGCGTTGGCGTTGTCCGGCCGTTTTCCAGCTTGCTGACCTTCGACTTGTGCCATCCGCACCTGTCGGCCAGCTCGGTACCGGTGAGACGACTGCCGGGGGCTGACAGCCGTAGCTCCCGGAGGCGTATCCCGAGGGCTTCGCGTGCCTTCTGGTAGTCCGTGCTCACCGGTACACACCTGTTTCTGTTACTCCTTCACGGCCAGGCCGGCCGCGAACTCCTCGTACGGGACCGCGTGGTGCATGGCCGCATCGCGCACCATGGAGTACCGCACCACCTCGGCGGGCTCCGTGATCAGTTCGACCCCTACCAGGTCGTCGGCATCGTCGAACTTGAGCAACGCGACCATCCGTGAGTCGAAGATCCAGAAGTCTTCGGAGGGGAGGTTCAGCCGGTCGGCGTCGACGCGCCGGAGATTCATGATCCGCTCGCCGACAGCGCTGTTGCGACGTGCGTTGTCGAGCAAGTACAGCTGACCTGTCGTGGGCGGGTTGTCGACGATGCGTACCCGTCCCACCCGCTTGCCGAGCGCGGCTTGGGCGCGCCGGTTGGCACACCATTCCGAGTCCTGGTCGTCCCAGTTCACCGGCTCACCTCGGGTGAACTGGGCGTAGGTCTCGGTGACCTCGTCCGACGCGTAGCGACGCCGAGTTTCCAGCCGCCAGGCCGTGTGCTCGAACTGGGTGAAGAGCCGGTCGAACTCGTTCAGGTCGATGACCTTCGCCTTGCGGGTCATGTCCTTGGGCCCCCAATCCACGAGGAGTTCGCGTGGCACCACGACCGGCACCTCGCCCTCGCCCAGGTGCCGGAGCCGGGCGATGTCCTCGGGGTCGGTGAGCGGCGGGCCGTGCACGATGACCTCGCCCGTGTCGAGGTCCTCATGGACAGACGGACACCCATTGACGCCGCTACCCGTCCCGTTGAAGCGCAGCCGTCGCACCATGAGCAGTTCCTTTCACAGGGGACCAATGCGTCAAGCCTCCCCACGGGCGGCGCCTCATGCGCGCTGTTCAGACGGGCCATATGAGGAACTTCGAGGAACTTCTCCGTGAAGTCAAGCAACTTCGAGGAACTTCCCTGTCCCCCGGTCCCCGCCCATCCCTAACGTCTCGCTCATGGCTACAACGCAACAGGCTCAGGACACCGACCCTCTCGCGGCCGCGGAGGCCCTGAAGGCGGCACTCTCTCAGGCAGGCGTCGTGCTGCCCTCGCTCGCGGTCGATGCCGGCTCGCCCGCTCTCGGGCTCGTGGAACTGGGCCGCGTACGCGCCGACGTGGCCATGCGACTGGCAGATGCGCTCCGGCAGGGCGGCGAGAAATGAGCAGCCAGCCCGGGGAGACCTGGCGAGGACGGCGGTCTGCCGCCCCGGTTGACGTTGCGGGTCTCCGCCCCGTACGAGGATCTGCACGCGGAGTGCCGCCAGACCGAGGACGTTCCTCTTTCCTTCGCCACCGGACTCCTGCTCGTGCGCCGCTGCACCTGTCTGTGTCACGGCTACAACCGCCAGGATTCCACCCAAGTCGCCCGATCCGGCCAGGTCAGCCGGCAGCCCTCGCTGGAGCGGGATGTTCAGGGCGCCCGTGCCGCGCTTCCAGCCCACGAGGGGCCGACATGCGGAACGGGCTCGCATCAGTCCGGCACGACCATTCTCCGAAGGAGTAGTCCATGACCGTCACGATCGACCGACCCACGAGCACCCGCACACGGGATCCGAAGGAACTCCTCAACGCCGTCCAGCCCCGCGTCAAGCACCTGACGATCAACGTGCTGGACAGCGGCATGCCCCTGTGGGACCGCGAGGTCGCCCTACTGCTGCGCGACCACACGATGGTCCGCGACATGGCCGAACGCATCCTCGGCAACGCCATCATGTACACCATCGGCTGCATGGAGCACCCCGAGGTCCACCTGGGTGTCGGCAAGCTCGTCGACATCGGCGTTCACCAGCTCATCCTCGACACACCCGTGTGGTGGGCCCTCTGCGACACGTACAACGAGGGCCGCTACAAGCACCACGCCCCGTTCATCGAGCGCCGTCGCGACGGCCTGTGCCTGCGCACGGCGGACTTCCTGCAGTCCATCGGCTTCGACGTCGACGAGGAACTGTGGGCGATCGACGGCACGGACTGCTCGCCGTGTGACAACAAGGTCCCCGACAGCCACTGAACGGCCCTACCCTGGCCCCTGTCCTCGGTCCCCCGGAGGACAGGGGCCAGCCCTTGCGAAGAGGAATCGTCTTGCCCGCACACCACGACATCGCCGCCGAGACGGAACTGTGGGACACCTACGCCGCTTCCGCCTTCAAGGACGACGCCGAGCCCAGCTTCTGCTGGACCCAGTACGCCGGTCACGGACCCGGCCCTGAGCTACTGGGCGACCCGCGCTCCGTGCTGGAGATCGGCTGCGGCACCGGCCGCGCCCTCGCCCACCTTGCCCAGCACGGCATCACCGCTCGTGGCGTGGACCTGTCTCCCGTCATGGTCGAGAAGACCACCACGAAGTGGGCCGGGATCGGCGCGGAGTTCGTGTGCTCCGAGGTGCTGGAGTACCTGAGCGATCACGAGGGCGCGTATGACGCGGTCTACTCGATCTTCGGAGCCGCCTGGTTCACCGACCCGGGCCGTCTCTTCCCCCTTGTCCGCCGGAGGCTCAACCCCGGCGGCGTCTTCGCGTTCTCGCAGCCGCCGGCCATCCCCGGCGCGTACGGGCCGCAGGGCATGTACAAGGGAGGCTTCGCCGGAAAGGCGATGTTCACCTACCGCTACAGCTACCGTCCGGCCGTCTGGGAGCGCCTGCTCACGCGGGCCGGGTTCGCAACGGCCCACGCCCAGGTCCTCCACGCGCCTTACCCCGGGCACATCGGGACGCTACTCGTCCGCGCGGTCGCTCCGTGACGAACCCCCGTCGCGGGGCGATGCGCGACGCCTCCGTCATCGTGGCCCGAGACGCCGACGGCATGGTCGCCGTCCTGACCGCTGAATTCCCCCAGCACGGCGGCGAGTACGTGTTCCTGCCCGGAGGGCGCCGGGAGGACGGTGAGACATCGGAAGAGTGCGCGCGGCGCGAACTGCGCGAGGAAGCTGGCGTCACCGCCCAGACCTGGCAGCCCCTCGGCTCGTACGCCATCACCCTGAACTCCACTGCCCGCATCCACCTTTTCTTGGCCGAAGGCCTCACCTGCGGCCCGCAGCAGCTCACGCCCAACGAGGAGAGTTTCAAACTCATGTGGTGGCCGATGTCGGACGCGATCCGGGCCGCCACTGAGGGACGCTTCCTGCTTCAAGGGGGGCCGCTGGCGCTGCTGCTGGCCCAGCAGGTCATCGCAGTCTGAGAGGAGTCGATCCCGGGCGCCGACCGACAGCCCGGTCGCGTCAGCCCACCTCACCTCCGCGCGGAGGCACTCAGTTCGCGGCGGCGGTCGCTTTCCCAGGTGACGATCAGCATCCTGCCGGACCCAGGCGGCGTACACCGAAGGCAAGGGCGGCAGGGCAACGCCGAGCGCCCAACTCAGCTGCACAGACAGTTAGTTGCGGCCAGCCCGCCCGCCAATCGTCACTCACATAAGGCGGCCCAAACTGAGCGGACAAGACTGGGTCACTGGAGGGCGGAGCTACTGTAGGTTCCTGCTATGAATCAGGGCAAAGCGAGCGAGAACCCCGAGTCGCGCTTCTCCACAGTGCTGGTGAGCTCAGCCAGGCTGCCCGGCGTGCGTATCCATAGGGAGGCGTACCTCCGGAAGGCGCTGGCACGCTATTGCTCCGAGGACGAGATCCGCAGAGCAATCGCAGAGACCCCCGCAGCGGCGGGTATCTCTCTCGACGTTCTGGACAAAGCGGCCAACGACTCCATCCGTTACGAGACTGCCAAGGTCAGCGCCCTCTCCGCCGCTGCGGGGCTACCCGGTTTCATGGCCCTTCCTGCCACCGTGCCCGCCGATATGGCCCAGTACTTCGGCCACATGCTGCGTATCGCCCAGAAGCTCGCCTACCTCTACAGCTGGCCCGATCTGTTCTCTGACGACGGCGATGACGTCGACGACGCGACCATGGCGGTACTCACGCTGTTCTTCGGCGTGATGTTCGGTACCCAGTCGGCGAACGTCGCTGTGGGGAAGGTCGCCGAAATGATGGCGAAGCAGGTCGCCAAGAAGCTGCCACAGAAGGCACTCACCAAAGGCGTCATCTACCCCATAGTGAAGAAGGTCGCGGCCTACATCGGCGTCCAGATGACGAAGCAGACCTTCGCGAAGAGCATCTCGAAGGCCATCCCTGTCGTCGGGGCCGCTGTGTCCGGCACGCTCACCTTTGCGACCTATCGCCCCATGGCCAAGCGGCTGAAGAAGCACCTCGCCGAGTCGGAACTGGCGAAGCCGACGCACCGAGTCGTGGTTGTGGAAGCCGAGGAAGTCCACGAGTCCTTCGTCGCGGAACATGGTGAGAGCCATGCCTCGGACGGAACCGCCATCACGGCAGAGGGCCCTCGGCCCTCGTAGCTCACCCGCTGTGAGGGGCGGAGGGGAAGTCCATCGCAAGCTTCCGTTCGGGTGCGGGCTGCACACGTACGCCGTGCGCTTGTACGTGGTGTGGGCGTGACTGGTTCTCGG
This sequence comes from Streptomyces sp. NPDC028907, assembly GCF_055564995.1. Taxonomy (NCBI): domain Bacteria; kingdom Bacillati; phylum Actinomycetota; class Actinomycetes; order Kitasatosporales; family Streptomycetaceae; genus Streptomyces; species Streptomyces sp. NPDC028907. The sequence goes on along the minus strand of NZ_JBVHVE010000001.1, from coordinate 731,537 downwards.
GCTGTGAGTTGGCTGGCTGGGCGATCGAACCTTCTCCAGCACCGCTGCGAACTGCGGGTTGTCGGCGGCCTGCCGGCGGTGACCACGAACGACAGCGGGCGGCACCGCCGGTCTGCCGACAGGTGAACCTTGCAGGTCAAGCCGCCGCGAGAACGCCCCAGAGCCGCCGCCTTCAGCCGGGCCCGCCCGGCGCCGCAACCGGCGCTCCTCGCGCTCCGGATCGGTCCCGGCTTCCTCGGCCGAGGTCACCGCCTCGGCTGCGGCCTGCCGCTAGCGGCGCTTTCGCGCACCCCCCCATTTCGGCCTCGGCAGCCTCCAGCTCACCTGGGAATGACCGCCCCACACTCTCCCAGAAGGCAACAACTCTCCCCGAAATCAACACAGTTCATGACGCCACCAGTCGATGACGCCTCGTAGCATCCACTCGGGCGCGCCCATTCTGGCGACGCCGCGACTCCCGGCGGGCCGCCCGGCCGGCCGGGCACGACGAGGCGGGGGACCTCCGATGCGACCACTGCTCAGATCACTCTTCAGAAGCGCCACGCTCCTGACCGCACTCAGCGTGCTCCTCGGACTTCAGTTTCTGCCCGGTGGCTCCGAAACCGCACAGGCCGCCACGAGCGGACCGGCAGCCGTATATCACGCGGACGAATTCCGGGCGAACGCAAAGTTCAACTCGGGCCTGCACTACTGGCACGACAACTGGGACGAAGGCCCCGGCGCCAATTCCTTCCAGGTGATGGACCGCTGCGACGACGGCTACGCTCCCGTCCTGAGCTGGACCGTCGAAGGCCGCGACGTCGACGGCTGGAGCGCTCCCGACTGCACGCGCTCAACCTTCTTCCTCCCCTTCCGTATGCACTCGGTCCGCATCGGCTACGAAGGGCCCGAGATGGCGAAGATGACCTGGTCCCTCGCCATCAAGGACACCAACGGTGAGCAGCCGGCCGGCAGCCAGCTCCAGTCCGACTGGGCCGGCTCGTACTACCACGACAAGGACGCGAGCCTCTTCACGCACTCCAGCACCTATGTGGAGCCCTTCGACGGCGGCGGCGACACCCTCACCACCTCCCTGGTCCCCACCGACTTTGCGAACGGCCCACACCCGCCCACCTTCATCGACGACTACACCAACCTCATCTGGACCGCCCTCCAGCTGCTCACCCCGGTACCCGACACGGCCACCGCCGACGAGAAGGAGTCGATGTACAAGCAGCTGTGGTGCCATGTCGCCTACTCGCTGGACGGCCGCAAGGGCGGCCCCACCTGGGACCTGGAGGCCGCTCACCCGAACATCGGCTGGGACCGGGTGAAGACCGGGGTGAAGGATCACAAGTGCAACTGGGGCAGCGACGGGGACGGCGGCTACTACTACCGCCCGCCCACCGACGGCACCGCCCCCGCCGACCTGGCTCCCATGGTCGACGCCGGCCCTGACCTCACCGGCGACGAAGGCTCCGAGGTGAATCTCAAGGGATCCGTCGCCGACGACAACGGCACCCCCGACACCAAGTGGACCTACCGCGCGGGAGACGACGTCGACGCCGGCACCACCTGCACCTTCACCGACGCCACCAGCCCGAGCACCGGCTTCCACTGCACCGACGACGGGACCTTCACCCTGACCCTCACCGCGGACGACGGCGTAAACCGCCCGGTCAGCGACTCCGCCACCGTTACGCTGCGCAACGTTGCCCCCGTCCTGGACCTTTCCGAAGCACCCGAGGACTGGGACGTCCACCGCGTGGAGCACGAGGTACCGCTCGTCGCCTCCTTCACCGACCCCAGCAGCAACGACACCCACACCTGCAAGGTCACCTGGGACGACGGCACCACCTCCGAGTCCACCGCGAAGGACGGCCGCTGTACGGCTACCCACACCTATCAGCACGCTGGCATGAACACCCTCTCCCTCCAGGTCACCGACGACGACGCCGGCACCGACAAGGGTGAACGCATGATCGTCGTCTACGACCCGCGCGCCGGACTCGTTTCCGGCACCGGCGCCCTGGCCGACGGCGCCGGGTACAGCATCACCGCGAAGTACCCGACCACCGGCTCCACGATCCCCGCCGGCACGGTCGCGCTCGCAGTCCCCACCCCCGACGGCAAACGCGCACTGCTCTCCACCCGCCTCGACTGGCTGGTGATCAACTCCGAGGGCAAGGTCGCTGTCAAGGGCCGCTCGGCCACCCACGGCTTCGTCGGCTACCTGGAGAAAGACGCCTTCCGCGGCGTCGTCTGGCCTCTCTCCCAAGGCGAGAACCCGCCCACGAAACCGCTCTACGACAGCACCCCGGGCGCCAGCTGGGACCTCGACACGGCCGAACCCCAACCGCTCCGCACCGGCCTCACCGTGATCGACACCGGCTGGATCCCCGGCCTGCCCGGCGGCGGCCTCCTTGGCGGCCTCACCGGAACACTGACCGACATTCTCGACGGCCTGCCCACACTCGGCACAGACCTGTCGGCGACCGGCAGCAGGAGCTGACCTCGCACCATGGCCGTATGCCCCGCCCGAAGAGACGGCTCCCGGGCGGGGCCCGTCGCCGCATACGCACAAGGGACCCTAGTCGATCTTCGGTGCCGCTTGGTTCACCGACCCTTTGCCGTCTCTTCCCCCTGTTCTGCCGACGGCTCAGGCCCGGTGGCGTTTTCGCCGCAAAGACGATGTTCGCCCACCACTACAGCTAGGGCGCGTATCGAGTCGTGATCAATCTTTGGGATTCGCCCTCAGTGCGAGGCCTGATCCGATAGATGCACACCTAGCGCCCGGCTGTACGGGAGCGCCTGCTCACCCGAGCCCTTTGTCACGGCCGACGCGAGGGTGCTCGACGCGCCTCACCCCGGGCGCATCGGGACGGTCCTCCTTTACGCGGTCGCTCCATGGCGGACCTCGGTCTGGACGACCTTCGTTAGGATTGGCAGGTCGCGCGTATCGCCGCCTAATTTCCGGATTCGGCCCTACGATCTGGACTGGTGGTCGGCCTCGGGCGGGAGCGGCGGACCGCACCCTGTGGGTCGAGCCGGTGTGCCGCCGTCCGGACACGGGGGCGGGCGGGCACCGACGGGAAGCGAAGTGCGAAGGGGGATGGGTCGTGCTCGGCTCAGAGCTTCACGACCACGACACGGTCGGCGCACAGCTTGCGCATGTCGTCCTCGTCCGATGTGAACACGGTGACCGGGCCGGGCTGCCGCAGGGCGACGGCGGCGAGGGCCGCGTCGATGGCGTACTTGTGGCCGTGCAGGCCCGTCTCCTTGACGAGGCGGATCGCCTCGTTGGCGATCTCCTCGGTCACCGCTTCGACACGGATCTGGGAGAGCGCCCACTGCCAGGAGGGGAGATAGCGCGTCGGGTCGTAGGCCTCGATCAAGGTCATCGACGTGGTCATGACGCGAATGTCGGCCTTGAGGGCGTCCTTGACGCGCATGCCCATCCGGCGCTCCCCTCGGACCCACTGGGACAGACCCTCACTGTCGAGCAGGTAGGCCGTTGCGCCGCTCACGCGGCCGTCCGGGATGCCTCAGGCGCCTCGGCCGTCCGCGTTCCGGGGGACGGCTCCTGTGTCTCCTCGGCCACGCGACGCGCACGGGCGAGTTCCGCGTGCCTGCGCTCGATCTCCCGTCGCTCGGCCTCCGCCTCGGCCATCTCGGCCTCGGTGATCCCGCCGTATTCCTTCTCCCACCAGGTGACTGCCTCACCGAGGCGGTCGCGTTCCCGCTGGCGCTCTATGGCATGCGTGACATAGCGGCTGAAGCCGCCGGGGCCGACCTCGGCCCGGATGGCCTCGGCGAGTTCCTCGGGAAGCGTCACGGTGTATTTCTTGGTTGCCATACCCTCGACCATACCGAGGCTTGATCGGGCAGCCAAGCCGATAGCAGACATCCCGCACGATCGAGTACAAGCGGTGGCGGAGGCCACCAGATGGAGAGCGTGACCTGTAATGGCCCAGCAGCCGCCCCTCCTCCGCGATGTCATCGGCATCAAAGAGAACATCTCGACCTCGGACTTCGTGCTGTCCCTTGCCGAGGCGACGACACCCGAAGGCGCCCGGCATGCGCTCAAGGACTACGTCGTCACCGAGCGGCTGCTGGAGAACTTCGACGAGGCGCTGGCGCTCATCAAGTCCTCGCTCGACGGGCACCGCTCCAAGGCGGCGTACCTGCACGGCTCGTTCGGTTCCGGTAAGTCGCACTTCATGGCCGTGCTGTATGCGCTGCTCAGCGGCGACCCGGCCGCTCGTGCCCGTACCGAGTTCGACCCGGTGCTGACCAAGCACGAGTGGCTGACCACGGACGGCAAGAAGTTCCTGCTCGTGCCGTACCACATGCTCGGTGCGAAGGCCCTCGAACAGCGGGTGCTCGGCGGGTACGTCACGCACGTCAAGAAGCTGCACCCGGAGGCCCCGACACCGCAGGTGTACCGGACCGACTCCCTCTTCGCCGACATCCACGCCATGCGCGCCAACATGGGCGACGAAGCGGTCATCCGCGGCCTGGGCGGCAGTGACGCGGACGACGGCGAAGAGGACGAGTGGGGCGAGGGCTTCGCCTGGACTCCGCAGCTCCTGGACACCGCGCTGGCCGCCGAGGAGGACCACGAAGGAGGCACGCCGCTCGACCTCCGCAACCCCTCCGCCCCGGCCGAACTGCGCGCCAAGCTCGTCAACGACGCCAGTACCAACCTCCTCCCCGGCTTCTCCAAGAACGCGGCCGAGGACGAGCACGGGTTCATCTCGCTCGACGCCGGTCTGTCCGTGATCGCCGAGCACGCCAAGTCGCTCCACTACGACGGCCTGATCCTATTCATGGACGAGCTGATCCTCTGGCTCGCCACCCTCATCCACGACCAGAAGTTCGTGGCCCGCGAGGCCAGCAAGATCACCAACTTCGTGGAGGGCGGTGACGCCCGACGTGCCATTCCCGTCGTGTCGTTCATCGCCCGCCAGCGCGACCTGCGCGAACTCGTCGGCGAAGAGGTGTCGGGTGCTGCCGAGTCGTCCATCCAGGACACTCTGAACCTGGCCTCCGGCCGATTCGACAAGATCACCCTGGAGGACCGCAACCTCCCGCAGATCGCCCACGCCCGCCTCCTCAAGCCCAAGGACACCGAGGCGGAACAGCTCGTCGAGGCGGCCTTCGAGCAGACCAAGCGGGTCGGCACCCAGGTCTGGGACACCCTCCTCGGCTCCGAGAAGGGCACGACCGGCGCGGACGCGGAGTCGTTCCGGCTGACGTACCCCTTCTCGCCGGCGTTCATGGACACCCTGGTCCACATCTCGTCCGCGCTGCAGCGTTCCCGTACCGGTCTGAAGCTGATGGGCCAGCTGCTCGCCGATCACCGCAACGAGATCCGGCTCGGACAGCTCATCCCGGTCGGCGACCTCTACCCGGTGATCGCGGAGGGCGGCGACAAGCCGTTCACCGACAGCCTGAAGGTCGTCTTCGAGGCCGCCGACAAGCTCTACAAGACCAAGCTGCGGCCGTATCTGCTCAGCTCCTATGACATCACCGAGGACGACGTCGAGCAGTACCGCAACCGTCCCGAGGCCATCACCGACCCCCAGCGCGCCAACCGCTGCCGCATGTTCGTCGGCGACAACCGGCTCGTGTGCACCCTGCTGCTGTCCGCACTCGCGCCCAGCGTGCCCTCCCTGGCCGAGCTGACCATCCGGCGGCTCGGCGCCCTCAACCACGGGTCGGTCCTCGCACCCATCCCGGGCGCCGAGGTCGGCATCATCAAGAACAAGGTCGCCGAGTGGGCGGCCCGGTTCCCCGAGATCAAGGAGACCGGCACCGACGCCAACCCCGGCGTACGGCTGGAGCTGTCCGGCGTCGACGTGGACTCCGTCATCGCCAACGCCCAGGTCAACGACAACCCCGGCAACCGGGTCGCCCTCGCCCGCCGTCTGCTGTCCCAGGAACTGGGCGTCGAGCACGGGCAGTTGAGCGACCAGCTCGGCTTCGTGTGGCGCGGCACCTCCCGCACCGCCGAGATCGTGTTCGGCAACGTCGCCGACGAGGACGAGCTGCCCGACCACGACCTGATGCCGCAGGAGGACGGCCGCTGGCGGATCGCCATAGACCTCCCCTTCGACGAGGGCGAGTGGGGTCCTGTCGAGGACGTCAACCGCGTCCGGCGGCTGCGCGAGCGCCAGCAGGGCGAGCGGTCCCGCATCGTCGCCTGGCTGCCCGCCCATCTGTCCGCGCAGCGCTTCGCCGATTTCCGGCGCCTCGTCGTCATCGACAAGGCCCTCGCCGACGAGCACCGCTTCGACACCCAGTACGCCGGCCACCTCAACGCCGACAACCGCAGCCGCGCCAAGGGGCTCCTCGAAACCCAGCGCGAGGCCCTGCTCAAGCAGGTCAAGGGTGCCTTCAAGCAGGCGTACGGGCTCGCCCAGAAGCAGGTTGCCGATGTCGTGCCCGACTTCGACGACCACCTCGTCCCGGTGCCCGATGTCGACAACCTGACCCTGTCCTTCGGGCAGAGCCTGCACGACGGCATCCGGCATGTCGCGGGCAGGCTGCTCGCCCACCAGTACCCGGCGCACCCCGACCTCGACCCCGACGCCACCGGCACCGCCGTGAAGTCCGCCGACACCCGCAAGGTGTTCACCCATGTGCGGGCCGCCGCCGAGGCGCGCGACGGGCGGGTGGAGGTCCCGGCCGCCGACCGCAGGCTCATGCAGCGGATCGCCGGGTCCCTCCGCCTCGGGCAGCAGAAGGAGGCGTACTTCGAGCTGTCCCGCTACTGGGCCGACCACTTCCGGCAGCTCGCCAGCGCCCAGGGCGTCACCGGGGACCTGTCCCTGATCACCCTGACCGACTGGACCGACAAGCCCGACCCGCGCGGCCTGCCCGACTTCCTCGCCCGGCTCGTCGTCGCCGCTTTCGCCGAGATGGACGACCGGGTCTGGGTGCGCGGCGGCACCGTGCTCGACCCTGCGCCCGAACTGTCCGCGATCAAGGACCATGACGCGCTGCGCAGCCAGCCGCTGCCCGCCGAGTCCGACTGGGACGCGGCACGGCAGCGCTTCGAGACGATCTTCGGGGAGAAGGCGCCCGCCCTGCGGCGCGGCCGGATGGTCAACCAGTTCGCCCGCCAGATCATCGAGGGCGCCCGCACCCACCGGGACCACGCGGCCGACCTGGTGCACCAGTTGGAGGCCCACGCAGCCTTCCTCGGCCTCGACCAGACCACCGACAGCGGTCGGCTCGCTCTCGCCCGCCGCTCCCTGCAACTGCTGGACGCCCTCACGGCGGAAGCCGGCAAGGGCGCGGCCGGCGCGAAGAAGACCGTGGAGGCCCTCGCCTCCTTCGACCTGGGCGAGACCAGCGCCGACCGGTACGGCACCTCCATCAAGCAGGCCCGCAGCGTCGCGGAGGCCGTCGCATCCGCGCCCTGGAGCACCCTCGAACTCGCCGCCGGACTCGGCCCGGAGGGCGAGGCACTGCTCGACTCGCTGCGCAACGTGGCCCGTGACGACCAGCGCACCGCGGACCTGCGCGACGCACTGACGCGGACCCAGCGCGAGGTCGTGGCCCTGGTCAAGCGCAGCCAGGCCGCCGCTCAGCCGCCCGCTCCTGCCGCGCCCCCGGTCACGGCCGACGACCTGTCCCTGAACACGCCGACCAGCGACCCGCGCATCCCCTACGCCCCGCAGGAGCCACCCACACCGGCGTCCTCCGGCAGCGGCTCCGCGCGAACGGCCGGTGGCCGCCGTACGACCGTGGCACGCGCCGCCGCCGATCTTCAGGCGGAACTGTCCGAACTGGCCGCCCGCCACCCCGACGCGACCATCGAGATCACCTGGAAGGTCGTCGAATGACGGACACCGTCGCCGCCGCCCCGGGCGCCGTCCGGCTGAACACCGCCACCGTCACTCAGTACCTGTCCTCGCAGTCCTCCCTCGCCGCCTCCCTGACCGGGGACGGCGGAGGCAGGCGCCGGGTCGTGCTCCTGCGGTCCACGCCCCAGTGGGACGGGCCCGTCGAACCAGCCTGGGGCGAGGGCCGGGCGGCCGGTGTCGCGGTGGCACCTTCGCCGCTCGCCGTCCACGAGCTTGTCCTCGACCACCTCGCGGGGCGGCGACCCGGCCCTGCCGTCCTGGTCGTCCTCACGGATCGCGAGCAGAACGAACTCGACCCCGCGATCCTCGCCCGCGTCCACAAGCTGCGCATCGACACGGTCGACAGCTGGGACGTCGTGCGGGAGGCATTCGGCGCCCGGCAGATCGACCCGCGCCTGAAGGACGTCAACTGGGCCGCCGAAGCCCTGCTCGACGCCACCCCGCCCGGCGGTTGGCAGCCGGTGCCCGGCGGCTGGCTGTCGCGGCAGTACGCACTCACCGCGCTCGCCCAGCGCCGACTGCGCCTCGGACGCTACGACACCGAAGGCGGCACCCGGCGCCCCGGAGACGACCGGCTCGACGCACAGACGCTGCTGCACTGGTCGACCCGGCCCGGAGCCCCCGAGCGGCTGCTGGGCCTGCGAGGCCCCGAGCGCTCCGGGCTGACCGCCTTCCTCGGTGAGGAGGACCAGGCCGGTCTCGCCGGACGCGCCCTGCTCGCTCTCGTCGACGCCGAGCGCGGCGTGGACGCGGCCGCCTTCGGCCTCGTATGCGCTGCCCTCTGGCAACACGCCGAGCCCGCCCCCGAGACGTACCAGGCGCGGGGCCGCGCCGAACGCTACTTCGGTGACCAGCCCCCGGCCGTCGGCGAACAACTCGATGCCCTGGTGGGCGTCTTCGGACGGTCCACTGAGGAGTACGTCAGCACGCTGCTGACAGCCGGACACCGGGGCGGCGGCCCCGACGCCGACCAGGCCCGCGAGGCACGCCGCACCAGCGGCATCGTGCTCGACCGGGCAGCCGTGCTGGCCCGCCAGTTCGGCGCGGAGACGGCCGCCGCGGCGAGCCCGGTCCTGCGCGGCGGACTGGAGGCGCGGTTCACCGCCGTGGGCCAGGCCCTCGCGGCGGGCGACACGGCCGCGGTCGCGGAGGCCGTCCGACGGCTCGCGGAGCACAGGCTCGCCACCGATCCGGCGGAGTCCGCCCGCATCGAACGCGCCCGTATGGGGCAGCGGCTCGCCTTCTGGCTGGCCACCGATCCGTCCGCCGACGCCCTCACCGTCGCCGACGCCATCCAGCGGCACATCGCCGAGACCGGCTGGGCCGACCTTGCCCTGGAGCACATCGAGGCCGGCGGCGACCCGGACTCCGTCCTCAAGGCCGCCTACGACACGCTGGGCACGCGCGTCAGGGACCGGCGGCGGCAGATCGACTCCTCCTTCGCGCGCTCGCTGGCCGGCTGGACGCAGGACGGCACCCGGCCCGGCAGCATGCTCACCGTCGAGACCTTCCTCGACCGGGTGGTCGGGCCCGTCGTCCGGCGCGGTGAGGAGCGGCGGGTGCTGCTGCTCGTGCTCGACGGCATGAGCGCGGCCATAGCGAACGAGCTGGGCGAGGAACTGCGCCGCTCCTGGGCGGAGTTCGACCCGCTGCCCGAGGGTGACCCCCTCCGGAGGGCAATGGCTGCCGCCCTGCCCACCGTGACGGCCGTGTCCCGGACGTCGCTCTTCGCGGGCACCCTGATGAAGGGCACCCAGGCCGACGAGAAGCGGCTCTTCCCCGCGCTGAAACTGTGGGGCGGGGCCCCGGCCGCCGTGTTCCACAAGGACGACCTGCGCACCGAGACGGCAGGCGACGCCTTCGGCCCGGCCCTCACGGATGCCCTCAACGACGGCAGGACGCACGTCGCCGTCGTCCTCAACGCCATCGACGACCGCCTCGCCAAGGAACAGAAACTCGGCGACGGAGCCTGGCGGGTCGACGACGTACCCGGCCTGCGCGAGCTGCTCCGGGTGGCAGCGGCCCAGGGCATGGCTGTCATCGTCACCAGCGATCACGGCCACGTCGTGGACCGGCACGGCACGAAGGCCGACGCGGCCACCGAGCCCGTGTCCGCGCGGCACCGCCTGCCCGGCGGCGGCCCGCTCGGCGAACGGGAGATCGCCCTTTCCGGGCCGCGCGTGGTCTGGCCCGAGCCCGGCGCGTCCATCGTCGCGCTCTGGGACGCGGACTCCCGCTACACCGCCCTCAAAGCCGGCTACCACGGCGGGGCCTCCCTCGCCGAGTTCACCATCCCGGTGCTCGCCTTCCTGCCGTTCGGTGCGGAACCGCCCAAGGGCTGGCGGGAGTTGGGAGACCAGCGGCCAACCTGGTGGGCTCCGGAGGAGGCGGGGGGGCCGGCATCGGACGAGCGCCCGGCTCAGCTGTCCGGCGCGGCTTCGAAGAAGGGGGCGGCGAAACCCCGGAAGAAGCAACCCGAACCCGGGACGCTGCCCGACGCGCTCTTCGACGTGGCGCTGACCGCCGGAGGAGACGACGCCCTGCTCACCCCCGCCGTCGTCTCCCGGACCGAAGCGCTCGTGGCGGCGCTGCTCGACTCGGAGACGTATCAGGGGCAGCTCGACGGTCTGGCGCGCAAGCCGCAGCAGGAGCAGGTCCACAAGGCCCTCGCCGCCCTGCTCGACGCGGGCGGCACCCTGCCCGTGACCGCGCTCGCCCAACGCTCGGGCATGCCCACCGCCCGGGGCGACGGCTTCGCCGCGGTCCTGAGGCAGCTCCTGAACTACGACGGCGTACAGGTGCTGGAGACGTTGCCGGACGGGCGCACGCTACGCCTCCATGAGGCGCTGCTGCGCGAGCAGTTCGCCCTCCGAGCGGGCTGACAGCGTTCGGGGTGCCTCTGACGTTCGCGTCGAGGCACCCCGCCGCTTCAGGCCACGAACGCCCGCAGCAGCTTCGCGAACGTCGTCAGCTCGTCGAGCAGCTCCTGCGGAAGCGGCTTCTCGTCGAAGTGGGCGATCCGGTTGCGGATGTCCTTCACTCGTTTCAGGCGGCCGATGAACTGCTCCCTGGGCATGCTCGGCCACTTCAGGGCTTCCCAGTTGGCGTCGGCGGCTTCGGCCAGTGACGTCTTCGTCTGGTCCCCGTCCAGGAGCCTCAGATAGTCGCCGAACATGAGGTCGGAGACCTGGCCGGTGCGGTGCTCGGCCTTCTTGTTCGTCTGGACCGCCTTGATGGTCTCCTCATCCAGAGCCGCGCCCAGACAGCGGCGCAGCAGGGACTCGATCTCCCCGACGATGAAGAAGGGCCGTGCCGCGCCCTCGAAGCGGTCCGTGACGTCCGCGGCGGTGACGATGCCCGAGAGACAACCGTCGTCTCCTCGGACCAGGAGATACCCGTGCTCGCGGATGACCGGCAGAGCGGAGAAGAACTCCTGGCGCGTGTCGGCGACCGGGAGCGAATCCTTCTCCATCGCGTTGTCCAGCGTCGGCTGCTTGCCCGCCTCGTACATCTTGGCGACGGACCCCCAGGTGACCACCCCGTGGATCTGCGCCATACCGGTCGTCACCGGGACCTGCGCGACGCCCTTCGTACGCATCAGGAACGTCGCCTGTGGCAGAGGCGTGCCGGGACCGACGGATACCAGGCCGCGCCGCGCCGACGGGATGTCCCCGAGCAGCAGACGCTGCGGAAGGGCGGCCGAGGGCAGGGCCTCCTCCGTCTCGTCCTCCTCCTCGTCGGCTGGGGCGGCCTGTGCGGGGATGGACGCGAGCGGCACCACGTCGACGTTGCTGCGCTGGCCGCACACCGCGAAGTCCGGCAGCGTCGTCAGCCCGGCGTCCGTAAGTGCCTGCGAGATACGGTGCACCGTCCGATGGTCGCGGACCCTGACCTGGAACAGGTCGAGAATGTCCTGCACGGGGACGGTCCTGCCCTTGAGCGCGGCGAGGTCCTGCCCGCCCGGTGTGGTCGTCATCGGGTGTCGCCCTCCGCGAGGTCACGGAGCATGGTCCGCTTGCCCATGGCGGAGTGCACGAGGTCCTGCAACTGCTTGGAACGGTCGTTGTAGAACCGTTCGTAGTCGTTGTCGCGGAGCGCTTCCGGATCGATGAGGTGGGTGGCGAGTACGTCGTCGAACCACTCGGGGCGCATGTCGGAGGCCGCGACCATGGTGGACAGGTAGGACGACGGTGCCCCGGTCATGTCCATCGCCGCGCGGTAGGACAGCGGGGTCTTGTTCACGATGGAGTTCGTCGGCAGGCCCTGGCTGTTGCCCCGCCGGAACCATGCCTTGGGGAAGATCTGGCGGACATTCACGCTGTACTCGTCCAGCCTGCCGGGGCTGAGTGGGCTGTCCGTGTGGTGCCAGTCCACCGCCCCCTGCTTGACCAGCAGGGCGTAGATGCCCTTGTAGGCGGCGCTGTTACGGGTGGTGAGGCTGTCGAGGCGGTCGGCGAAGAAGAAGGCGTCCGTGACGGTGTCGGGTGCCCGGTCGTCCTGCGCGATCCAGGGGACGAGCTGCTCGACGTCACGGGTGAAGCGGGTCTCGGTGGAGCCGCCGTACATCTCGCCGAGGACCCCGCACCAGTACCACTGCTCGGTCTTCTCCTCCGCTCCCAGGCCGTCCAGTGCCGTGTCGAGGATGGCGCGGACGGCCGCGAGCGGGACGAGCTGTGTCTTGTACGGCAGGTCGTTCGGGCGGACGATGCACTGCCGTTCCAGGAAGTCGCCCACCCAGGCGAAGGCTTCGGCGAGTTTCGGCGCCAGCCGGACGAAATCGGCCAGCGGGAGGTCCAGCAGGTCCCGGCGCTTGCACGACACCGTCGCCCCGGTGCCCGCCTGCTTCCGCTCCCAGGTGCGCACCAGGGCGATGGCCTGCAGGAAGTCGATGCTGCTCAGCCCGTTCTCGACGCCGCCGTCCACGCGGCCGAAGACCGGGTACTTGGCCGCCAGCGCCTGCTTGATCTCCCGCCACACCTCGGGGAGCTGGTAGTAGTCCCCGGTCCGGTCCACGTAGTCGCGGTCCCCGGCGTAGGTCGCGGTGAGCAGTTCGAAGACGTTCAGCGGCACACCGCCCGTGTTGACCCGCTCGAACACCGCGCAGACGGCGTCCATGGAGGTGGAGGCGGCGAGCCGGATCATCGGGACCTGGAAGGCGCGGATCTGCTGGAGGACCGATTCGTCGAACTGGCCCCACAGGTCCCAGTTCTGGTTCTCGTCCGCCTTGATGTAGGCCATCATCCACTGGTTCACGCGCTGGGCGTCGAAGACGAGGTGCAGAGGGAAGAGACCGGCCGCGCACTCGCCCTCCGTGGTGCTCAGATCCAGCACCACCGTGCGGTTGAAGTCGGTGCGGAGCACCTTGTCCGCCGGGACGGACAGGATGGCCTCGTCGCGGTCCGCGGACGGGCCGACGGCCTTCGCGATGTCGACGTAGTACCACCGTTCGATGGGCTTGCCACGGGCGTCCGCGGTCTCCACCGGGGCGTCCAGCCACAGGGCCTGGAAGAGGGAGGTGAGGCGCTGCTGCCCGTCCAGCAGGAGGAGGTCCGCGGCCGGGTCCCCGTCGGGGCGTGCTCCGGTGAGCGTCCGGGAGCGGAACCGGGTGGCGCCGCCGGTCTGCAACGTCATCACCACGCCGAGCGGATAGTCCAGCGTCACCGTCGCGATGATCGCGCGGATCCGGTCGTCGTCCCATTTCCAGTTCCGCTGGAAGTCGGGCAACTGTAAGGAGCCCGAGGCCACGTCCGCGAGAACATCCTTCAGCTTCACATTGTCGAGTGCCGCCACGTTCGTTCCACTCCCACCCTGGCGTATGTACGGAGAGTGATTCCAGCAGCGTCTCCGGGTGACCGTCAACCGATTCAACGAAGTGGGCGCCTCACGGTCCCCGTACGTGCGTGCCCGTGGAAATGGAAGACTGGCTGCTGTGAGCAGCACCGGATCCCAGCGCCCCGCACAGGTGAGCGCCGCGCGCCGCCGTACCGTCATCGACGCGCTGCGGCGCGGTGCCGTACCCGACAGCGGACTCGACCTGCTGGCCACCGGACTCGACCGGTTCGAAGCGGCCCTGGACGCGGAACTGGACGCCGTGGCGTCCGGCGGCTCCGTGTTCAAGGCCGTGCGGGGTGAGTACGGGTCCGGCAAGACGTTCTTCACCCGCTGGCTGGGGGAGCGCGCCAAGCGCCGCAACTTCGCCGTGGCCGAGATCCAGGTCTCGGAGAACGAGACCCCGCTTCACCGGCTGGAGACGGTCTACCGGCGGCTCACCGAACGGCTCACCACCTCCAGTTTCCCGCCCAGCGCGCTGCGGCCCGTGGTCGACGCCTGGTTCTACGCCCTGGAGGAGGACGCCCTCGCGGCCGGCGCGACCGAGGACGAGCTGCCGAGCGAGGTGGAGAAGCTGCTCGTCGCCCGGCTCGCCGAGGTCTCCCGGCACGCCCCGTCGTTCGCCACCGCTCTGCGCGGCTACCGGGCCGCCCTCGCGGACGGCGACGAGGCGACCGCCGCGGCCGTCCTGGCGTGGCTCGGTGGCCAGCCGCACGTCGCAGCCTCCGCCCGCCGGGCCGCCGGGGTACGCGGCGACCTCGACCACTTCGGCGCGCTCGGGTTCCTGCAGGGGCTCCTCACCGTGTTGCGCGACTCCGGGCACACCGGGCTGTTCGTCGTCCTCGACGAGGTGGAGACGCTGCAGCGGGTTCGGTCGGACGCTCGCGACAAGGCACTCAACGCGCTGCGGCAGCTCATCGACGAGGTGCACTCGGGCCGCTTCCCCGGTCTGTATCTGGTCATCACGGGCACCCCGGCCTTCTACGACGGGCAGCAGGGCGTGCAGCGCCTGGCGCCGCTCGCTCAGCGGCTGGCCACCGACTTCACCACCGACCCGCGCTTCGACAACCCTCGCGCCGTGCAGATCAGACTCCCCGGCTTCAACCACGAGTCCCTGGTCGGACTCGGCCTCACCATCCGTGACCTGTACGCCGATGCCGCGGAAATGCCCGAGCGCGTGCGGAAGGTCGTCGACGACGCGTATGTCGCGGACCTCGCAGTGGCCGTCGGCGGGGCGCTGGGCGGGAAGGTGGGAGTCGCCCCCCGGCTGTTCCTGAAGAAACTTGTCGGGGACGTGCTCGACCGCGTGGACCAGTTCGACGACTTCGACCCCCGGCAGCACTACCGGCTCACCGTCGCCGGCAGCGAACTCACCGACGTCGAACGGAACCTGGCCGCCACGGTCTCCGGAGACTCCGCGTCGGCCGATGACATCGACCTGGAGCTGTGATGGCGGACGCGGGACTCCCGGCCGGGCAGGAACCGGGTGACGAGGACGCCGACGTACTGGACCGACTCGATCCCGTCGTCCTGCATCACATCGTCAACACCCTTGGCTGGCCCGATCTGCGTCCCTTGCAGCGTGCGTCGATCACGCCGCTCATGGAGGGACAGGACGCCGTACTCCTGGCGCCGACCGCGGGGGGCAAGACCGAGGCGGCCTGCTTCCCCCTGCTGTCGGCGATGAGCGGGCAGAAGTGGACCGGCACTTCCGTGCTGTACCTGTGTCCGCTCAAGGCACTTCTCAACAACCTGGTCGTCCGCGTCGACTCCTACGCCCAATGGCTGGGGCGACGTGCTGCGCTCTGGCACGGTGACACCAAGGAATCGCAACGGCAGCGCATCCGGGCCGAGGCGCCGGACATCCTGCTGACCACGCCCGAGTCGCTCGAAGCGATGCTCATCGGCGTCAAGACCGACCACACACGCCTGTTGGGGAGCGTCCGGACCGTCGTCATCGACGAAGTGCATGCGTTCGCCGGGGACGACCGGGGATGGCACCTGCTCGCCGTGCTCGAACGTCTGGAGCGGGTCACCGGAAGGCTCATCCAGCGCGTCGGTCTCTCGGCGACCGTCGGTAACCCGGCCGAGTTGCTGCACTGGCTGCAAGGCGCGGGCGTCGGCAGCCGCGCAGGTCAGGTGGTCGCTCCTGGAGTGCACCTGCCGACTACCGACGGCAGCGGACCCGGCGACAAAGCGAGTCCCGAGCCGCCCCGCAGGCCTGCGGGCGAAGTGGAACTCGACTACGTCGGCTCCCTCGACAACGCGGCCAAACTCATCGCGGCGCTGCACAAGGGAGAGAAGCGGCTAGTCTTCTGCGACTCGCGCCGCCAGGTCGAGGAGCTGGGCGCGGCACTACGCGCGCGCGAGGTGACGGTCTTCCTGTCCCACGCCTCCCTCTCCGTCGATGAACGCACCCGTTCCGAGCAGGCGTTCGCCGAGGCCCGGGACTGCGTCATCGTCTCCACGTCCACCCTCGAGCTCGGCATTGACGTAGGTGACCTGGACCGCGTCATCCAGATCGACTCACCGGCCTCCGTCGCCTCCTTCCTGCAGCGTATCGGCCGCACCGGCCGACGTTCCGGGACTGTGCGGAACTGTCTGTTCCTCACCACCCGCAAGGACACACTGCTGCAGGCGGCGGGCCTGTTGCTGCTGTGGTCGCGGGGCTGGGTGGAACCGGTCGTCCCCCCGCCGGAGCCACGCCACCTGGTGGCCCAGCAACTGCTCGCCGTCACCCTGCAACAGCACAAGCTCGGCGACCAGTTGTGGGACCGGCAGTGGAACGGCCTCGCTCCCTTCGACAAGTCGGCGGCCCCCATCCTGCGCTTCCTCACCGAGGAGGGCTTCCTCGACAGCGACGGCGGGATGCTGTTCGTCGGCCCCGAGGCGGAACGTCGCTTCGGCAAAAGGCACTTCATCGAACTCACCGCCTCCTTTACCGCACCCCCGCAGTTCACCGTCCTGTCCGGACGCACGGAGATCGGCCGCACCGACCCGAGCGTGCTCACGGAGGAACGCCCCGGCCCCAGGCGGCTGCTGCTCGGTGGCCGCAGCTGGCAGGTCACCTATATCGACTGGCTGCGCAAACGCGTCTTCGTCGAGCCGGCCGACGGCGGCGGAATCGCCAAGTGGATGCACGGCGGCGTCGCCGGCCTGTCGTACGCCCTGACGCGTGCCATGCGCGAGGTACTGCTCGGCACGACTCCGCCCGTCTCCCTCACCCGGCGTGCGGAGGCCTGCCTGGCCGAACAGCGCGACAGCGACGCACCTGACACCGTCCACCCGGGCGGCACGTTGATCACGCGCGTCGGCTCCGACGTCCGCTGGTGGACCTGGGCCGGCTACCGAGCCAACGCCACGCTGGCGGCGACCCTCCAGTCGGTCACCGACCCCCTGCAACGGCCTACCGACAGCTGGCTGCGCCTGCGCGAGGACCTCACCCCGGCCGAATGGCGTGCGGCCCGTGAGAGCGTCGGCGAGAACCTCGTCCTGCCCGACGTGGACCGCCGGGCCGTACGCGGCCTGAAGTTCTCCGCCGCCCTCCCGGAACGCCTCGCCGTGGCCACGGTGGCGGCCCGATTGGCCGACTTCGAAAGCGCCCGCTCGGTGCTCGGTGAGTCGGCGCGCTTCCAGTACGGCGGGTGAGTCGGAAACGCCGCCAACGCCGCTTCAGAGCGACGCCAGGTGTTCCCCCCGGCCCCCAACTCCCGGACCGCTCCAGGGCGGGGTGTCTCTTTACGTAGCTATCAAAGTAGCCACACAAGCGCGCTCGCTACACGTTTGCACAGGTCACGCTGCGGTGGTACTCCCCGGCGTACAGCCCGACTCGTCTGCCGCCTAGTATTCCCTGTTCCCGCAGTACACGCACCGTGCTGTCCTCTGCGGCCTGCCGACCCGCTCTGCGCATACGGCCGGCGAGGGCGCGAGTGCGCTCTCGTCGGCCGTATGTCACGCCCTGGCGAGGGGTGTCAGGTCGTGGTCCACTTCTGGTTGTTCTGGCCGTTGCAGGTCCACAGGACCAGCTTGGTGCCGTTCGCGGTCTCGGCGCCGGACGCATCCAGGCACAGGCCTGAGAGGTTGTTGGTGATGGTGCCGTTCGAGTTGACGGTCCACTTCTGGTTGGTGCCGCCCGTGCAGTCCCAGATGATGACCTTGGTGCCGTTGGTGGTGCCGTTGTTGTCGGCGTCGAGGCACTTGTTGCCGTAGACCACCAACTCGCCGCGCGAGGTCTGGGTGAAGGTCTCGTTGCGTCCGCCGGAGCAGTCCCAGATCTGTGCCTGCGTGGCGTTGACGTAGGTGTTCTTGTCGATGTCCACGCAGCGGCCCGAGGCGGTGCCGACCAGGGCGACACCGTTGGTGCCGGGGATGCCCTGGACGCGGAGGGCGTCGATGTCGGGGGCGGTGCTGCCCGAAACCGCGGCGAACCGCACGGTGTTGGCGCCCTTGGCCAGGTGGGCCAGCACGGACACGGTGCGGTAGGTGGTGGCCGAGCCGGTCGGCGGGAAGGACACGACGTACTTGTACTGGCCGCCCACCTGGATGGTGGCCTTGCGGGCGGTGCTGCCGCCGTTGGCGTAGGTGATGTCCACCAGCTTCGTGCCGGCCGCCCCGGCGGTGACGTTGCTGAAGGTCGGGGTGGTGGCGGCGGTGGTGTCCTCGTGCGTCGTGCCGGACGCCTCGGTGCCGGAGACGGTCAGCAGGACCGCGTCGTTCGCGGGGACGGAGGTGGTGTAGCTGGTCGCGAACGATCCGGCGTTGGTACGGGTCCAGGCGTTGCGCACGGTGGCGGAGGCCGAGGTAAGGCCGAGGTCGGCCCAGCGGACGGTGATGTTCGCGGCCGAGCTCGTGCGGTTGAACAGCATCACCGCGCGCTTGCCGGTGCCGGAGAGCACCTTGCCGTACACCTGGAGGTTGCGGGTGTCCTCGGCGACCTTGACGCCCTGGAGGCCGCGCGGGTCCTGGTTGATGGCGAGGACCTCGGGGTTGGTGAGGATGTCGCGGGTCTCCGTGGTCATCGTGGCCACGTTGTTGCCGGCCAGCAGCGGGGCGCCGGCGATCGACCACAGGCTCATGTGCAGCCGGTTGCGGGCGGCGGTCATGCCGTTCAGGCCGACCATCAGCATGTCGGGGTCGTTGACGTAGCCGGTGTGATGGGCCGCGGGCTGCAGGGCCTCGTCGAAGTTGCGGTACATCTTGGTCAGGCCCGGAGTCTCCTTGTACAGGAGCACGTCGTGGCTGGTGCGCCACAGGTCGCCGTAACCGGTCGCCCAGTTCCAGGGCAGTCCGGTGCCCCACTCGCAGAAGGACAGCGCCAACTTGCGGCCGGTGACGGCCGAGGCGGCCTCGTTGGCGGCGGCGATCTGCTTGTACGTCGTCTCCTGGTCCAGGCCCTCCTCACGGCCTCCGCACCAGTCGATCTTGACGTAGTCGAAGCCCCAGCGCTGGAAGGTCTCCAGGTCCTGCTGGTAGTGGCCCTCCATACCGGTGTTGGGCGCCGCGGGCCGGGTGGTGGGGAAGTAGTAGCCGCAGCCCTGCTTGCCCGCGTCGGTGTAGATGCCGGCCTTCAGGCCCTTGCTGTGGATGTAGTCGGCGATCGCCTTCATGCCGCCCGGCCACAGGTTCTCGTCCACGACGATGTCGCCGTTCGCGTCACGGGCGCCCTGCCACCAACCGTCGTCCAGGTTGACGTACTTGTAGCCGGCGGTGGCCATGCCGGACGAGACCAGGGCGTCGGCCTGCTGCTTGATCACGTTGTGGTCGATGCTGCTGAAGAAGCTGTTCCAGGACGCCCAGCCCATCGGCGGCGGTGTGACGCCGATCTGACTGGTGCTCACGGCGGCCGGTGCCGCGGACAGCGGCACCGACGGCTCCTGTCGGTCCAGGGCCGCCAGACCGGCGACGGCGAGTCCGGCGGCGAGGACCTGGGCGGTGATGCGCCTGGTCCATCTTCGTGCAGCGGTACGGGACATGCGGCTCTCCAGAGGGGAGGGGAAGAACGCTGGTCTGGCAAGGGCGCCCGGTCCATGAACGGGGTGAAAGACGGCCCTGGGGCGCGAACCTGTGAGCACTGCCATGCGCATCCGATATATCGGACGGAATTCGGTGGGTCGGTCAGAAAGTAGGGTGAGGCAAACGGCGGGTCAATGGTTCTGTCGTTTTTCGATGGCTTCTGTGTGATTGAACCGGGCTGTAGGTACCCGTGCTTGGTGTATGCGGTGCCCTGCTGTCGGAGGTGGCGGCCGGGGTGGTCGTGCGTCTGTCCGACCGTTCCCGGCGTGCGTCCATCGAGCCAGTGATCGAGTTCCGGTGGTCAGTTACCTGTCATGGGCGTATTGATCCATCCGCCTTGACGGTGTCTCAGGAGGCGGCCGCTACCCCCGAAGTCGAAGCCGACGCCGAAGCCGTCGGCATCCGTTCACCCGCGTGAAGTCGGCGTTCGTTCACCCGCATCAACCGGAACTGACCCTGCCGGAAGCGTTGACGCGATCACGCCTCGAACCTATCTTCTGGTCGGAGTTCCGTACGCCGTTCAGAATATCGAACGTTCGTGATCTTCGTCCACCAAGCCTCGGCCCCACCCCCACGCAGAAACGAGGAACACATGGCAGGCGCTCTCCCCAGACGAACCCTCCTCCAGGCCGCGCTGCTCGCCACGGCGGCGCCGGCCGTGACGTACGCCGCGGGCGGCGAGGCAGCGGCGGCCACGCTGCCGGCGCCCTCCGCCTGGGGCCTGCGGCCGTTCGAGCTCAAGGACGTCAGGCTCGGGCAGGGCGTCTTCACCGACAAGCGCCAGCTGATGCTCGACCACGGCCGCGGCTACGACGTGAACCGGCTGCTGCAGGTCTTCCGTGCCAACGCGGGGCTCTCCACCGGCGGCGCCGTCGCGCCCGGCGGCTGGGAGGGGCTGGACGGCGAGGCCAACGGCAACCTGCGCGGCCACTACACCGGCCACTTCCTGACCATGCTGTCGCAGGCGTACGCGAGCACCGGCGACCAGGCGTACGCCGACAAGATCCAGACGATGGTCGGTGCGCTCACCGAGGTCCGTGCGGCGCTGCGCACCGACCCGCGCATGCTCACCGTCACCGGCAAGTGGGGCGGCGCGCACGAGAACGTCCGGGGCTCGTACCAGTACGTCGACCTGCCCGCCGCCGTGCTCGGCGGTGCGTCGGCGATCACCCTGTCGGTCTGGGTGAAGCCCACCCACGACGCCGACTGGCAGCGGGTCTTCGACTTCGGCAACAACACCACCCGGTACATGTACCTGGCCACCCGCAACGGCAGCGGAGTGCCGCGGTTCGCCATCACCACCAACGGGCCGGGCGCGGAGCAGGGTCTCAACGGCACCGCGGCCCTGCCGCTGAACCAGTGGAGCCATCTGGCGGTGACCGTCTCCGGCAGCACCGGCACCCTCTACGTCAACGGCACCGCCGTCGCCCAGAACACCTCGATGACGCTCAACCCGTCCGCCCTGGGCACCCTGACGAACAACTGGCTGGGCCGCTCGAACTTCTCCGACGACCCGGTGTACGCGGGTGCCTTCGACGAGTTCAACGTGTACTCCCGGGCCCTGACCGCGTCCGAGATCACCTCGCTGCAGACCAACGAGGCCAAGAACTCCTCCGCGGGACTCGGCAACCTCGCGTCGTACTACTTCTTCGCCACCAACGGCGGCACCTTCGCCGACGCCTCCGGCCGCGGCCTGACCGCCACCCTGCGCCGCACCTGGGGCGGGCCGAGCCACCCCGGGTTCCTCGCCGCGTACCCGGAGACGCAGTTCATCGACCTGGAGACGAGGACCAGCTCCGACTACACCAAGGTCTGGGCGCCGTACTACACCGCGCACAAGATCCTCAAGGGTCTGCTGGACGCATACCTCGCCACCGACGACGCCCGGGCGCTCGACCTCGCGTCCGGCATGTGCGACTGGATGTACTCCCGGCTGTCCAAGCTGCCCGACTCCACGCTGCAGCGGATGTGGGGCATCTTCTCCAGCGGCGAGTTCGGCGGCATCGTGGAGACGATCGTCGACCTGTACTCGATCACCGGCAAGGCCGACCATCTCGCCCTGGCCAAGCTGTTCGACCTGGACAAGCTCATCGACGCCTGCGCCGCGAACACGGACACGCTCGACGGCCTGCACGCCAACCAGCACATCCCGATCATGACCGGTTACGTCCGGCTGTACGACGCGACGGGTGAAGCCCGCTATCTCACCGCCGCCAAGAACTTCTGGGGCATGGTCGTCCCGAACCGTATGTACGGCATCGGCGGCACCAGCACGGGCGAGTTCTGGAAGGCCCGCGGGGTCATCGCGGGCACGATCAGCGACACCAACGCCGAGACCTGCTGCGCGTACAACCTGCTCAAGCTCAGCCGCACGCTGTTCTTCCACGACCAGGACCCCAAGTACATGGAGTACTACGAGCGGGCCCTGTACAACCAGGTGCTCGGCTCCAAACAGGACAAGGCCGACGCGGAGAAGCCGCTGGTCACGTACTTCATCGGCCTCAAGCCCGGTCATGTGCGCGACTACACCCCCAAGCAGGGGACCACCTGCTGCGAGGGCACGGGCATGGAGAGCGCCACCAAGTACCAGGACTCGGTGTACTTCAAGAAGGCGGACGGCAGCGCGCTGTACGTCAACCTCTACAGCCCGACCACCCTCACCTGGGCGGAGAAGGGCGTCACCGTCACCCAGACAACGGACTACCCGAGGGAGCAGGGTTCGACCCTCACCTTCAGCGGGAGCAGCGCCGCCTTCGAGCTGAAGCTCCGCGTGCCGTCCTGGGCGACGTCCGGCTTCCGAGTGACCGTGAACGGCAGCGCGGTCAGCGGCACCCCGGCCGCCGGCAGCTACTTCACCGTGTCCCGTACCTGGCGCAGCGGGGACGTCGTCCGCGTGACGATCCCGTTCCGCCTCCGGGTGGAGAAGGCGCTCGACGACCCGTCCCTGCAGACTCTCTTCTACGGCCCGGTCAACCTGGTCGGCCGCAACGCGAGCACCAGTCACCTCCCGGTCGGGCTGTACCGCAATGCCGGACTCTCCGGTGACCTGCTGCCCTCCCTCACCCCGGTGAGCGGAAAGCCGCTCCACTACACACTGAACGGCACCGAGTTCGCCCCCTTCCACGAGGGCACCGAGGACCCGACCCACGCCTACGTCCGGCGTTCCGAGCCCAAGGTCGTCTTCGGGAACACCGACTCCGGTGTCGCCAACCCGGCGAAGGCCGACGGCACCACGCTCCTGGACGAGGTCTGGGCCGGGGCGCCGTTCAGCAGCAAGAGCGCGCTGGTGACGCGGGTGCAGTCGACGGTGAACTCGTGGGTGTCCGCGGGCCTGCTCACACAGGCCGACGGACAGACGGTGGTCACCACGGCGCAGAACGCGACCTACGCGGCCTGACGGCGGCCGGATCCGCTGTCCGGTTGGCAGGGTCGGATCCCTGCGGGGCAGGATCTGGTGCGAGGAGTGGGTCCGGAGTGGCGGGCGACAAGGGCGGGTCGGTGTCGCCCCGATATCGCCGACCGCCTTCCTGTCCCACGCCTCGCTCTCGGTCGACGAACGCGGCCGCTCCGAGCAGGCGTTCGCCGAAGCACGCGACCGAGGATCTCGCCTGTGCGCTGCCTGGTCGCCTCCGGAAACCTCGCGGCCCGTGAACTCGTCGTCGGCGCCTACATCACCTTCGCGCGGATCCGCCTGGAGCGCGGAGCGTCACTGCCGGACGCTGTCCAGATCGGGACGCCGGTGGCGAGGCCGCGGCCATCCAGGGGTGTCAGAGTGCATCCACCGCGCTCACCCGCCAGCCGCTGTCCGTACGGGACATCGTCATCCGCACCCGGTTCAGATCCACCCGCGACCCCGAAACCTGCGTGCTCTCGGTGACCTGGTTGACGAAGAGCAGGACCACGACCTTGTCCGGTGAGGCCGAGACGACCGAGGCTGCCGGGGCTTCGCCGGTCGCAGGGGCGGCGACCGTCGCCTTCACCACGCCCCGGTACTTCGTGGCCGTCGGGCCGACCACCGTCTTCGTGGTCTTCGCGTACTCGTCGCGGAAGTCGCCGGTCAGGTGGGCGCGGGCCCTCGCGAAATCCCTGTCCAGGTGGCGGTGGTCGTACGACAGGACGGCCGGCGCCGCCTTGCGCGCGGCGGCGACCGCTTCGGCTCGGGCGTTCTCCGTCCGGCGTCCGTCCTGGTACTGCCGGCCCAGTACGGCGGCGGCCACCAGGGCGGCCACGAGGAGGATGCCGAGTGCCGCGGTGAGCAGCCGGCGTGGACGGGGGCGGTCGCCGTCCGCCGGCGGTGCGTCCTCCTCGAACGACTCCAGCGACGGCTCGGGCGGGTCCTCCCAGCCGTTCTCAGGGGCGTCGATCAGTACGGTGCGGCCGGCGACGGTGGTCTGCGGGGCCGGTTCGCGGTGGCCGCGCTCCGCTCGCTTGGCCGCCGCGCGGGCGGCTGCCGTCATCGTGCGCCGGGTGGGGGTCCCGGGGGCGCGGCCGGTGGTCGTCTTCGGCATGGTCGTACTCCTCAGTGGTGGTGCCGGTCAGCCGACGAACTCGACATCCGACGTGAGCCAGCGGCCGTCCCGGTGGACCAGGTCCAGTTGCAGGCGATACGTGCGCGCCTCTCCCTGCGGCACCGCCGTGTTGGTCACCTTGCTGTCGGCGACCACCAGGACCCGGGCCGAGTCCTCGTCGGAGCGGACGACGCCCGCTTCCAGGACCTGGCCTTCCGAGACCGACTTGTTCTGTGCCACCAGCCGTGTGAGCTGCTCCGTCTGGGCCGCGAACTGCTTCTTGAAGTCTCCGGTCGCGCCTGCCAGGACGTTCGCGCTGTCGCGGTCGTAGTGGCGGTAGTCGAGGGAGGTGAAGTTCAGTGCCGACTGACGGGCCGCCGCCAGGATGTCCTGGCGGCGCTGTTCCGCCTCGCGCTGTGTGCAGAGGCCGAGGGCCAGCCAGACCGCCAGTACGGTCGTGAGGATCGTCGCCGCGATCAGTCCCGCCGTGATCGCCCTTGAAGCCGGCACGCTCATCACCATCCTCATGCCATCGGGCCGACGAGCAGCCATTGCCACGACTCCTTTCCGAACACGGCCCGCTGGCCGCCTGTCGAGCCGATCTCGACGTTCCTTCCGTCCGGGCCGGTGGCGGTCCCGGTCTCCGGGTCGTACGGGGTGACGTGGGCCGCCTGGTTCTCGCCGCCGTACGTGGACCTCGCGCCCGGGGCGTTCTGCGCGCCCCGCACCGACGACTCGCTGCCCCGCGGGAGCGTGCAGCGGGCGTTCGTGTTCGCCTCGCGCGTGCTCGTGTCCGCCGGGTCCCGGCGCGTCGTGCCGTAGCCCTGGGTGCAGGCCGGCGGGTCGTCGGCGTTCAGCACCATGCCGAAGTGGGTCGTGCCGTCGCCCGGGACGACCGTGTAGCTGCCCGCCACCATCACCGGGAAGGTGACCAGCGCCTGTTCCACGCCGGGCAGCCTCGCAAGCGTCACCTGGCCGCCGCTGATCAGGTTCGCCAGCAGGACCGACAGCTCGGGCCCGGCCGACTTCAGCAGCGAGTTCACCTCCTGCGCCGCCGGCCGGGCATTGCCGATGAGTTTGCGCAGGTCACCGTCGCTGTCCTTCAACTGGGCGGAGAGCAAGGCCAGATCACGCGCGAATGATCTGATCGACGAGCCCTGGTCCGCCTGTGTCTTCAGGACCTTCCTCGAATCCTCGATCAGGGCGATGGTCTCGGGCAGCGCGTCGGACGCCGACTCCACCAGGTCGTTTCCCGAGTCCACCAGGCGGCTCAGGTTCGGGCCGGTTCCGGCGAAGGCGTCGCCCAACTCGTCGACCGTCACCCGGAGGTCTTCCTTGCCGACCGAGTTCACCAGACGGTCCAGGCTGAGGACCAGGTCCGTCGTCGGCAGCGGTACGCGGGTGTTCCGGCGCGGGATGTCGCCGCCCTCCAGCAAGTAGGGTCCGCGGGACGTGCGCGGTTGCAGGTCGACGTACTGTTCGCCCACCGCCGAGCGGTTCGCCACCACGGCCAGCGTGTCTGCGGGGATGCGAGGCGCGTCGTCCTCGATGTCGAGGGCGATCGAGACCCCGTTCCCGCCTGTCAGGTGCAGCGCTCCGACCCTGCCCACCGGCACCCCGCGATACGTCACCTCCGCGCCGGGGAAGACGCCCCCGGAGTCGGCGAAGTCCGCGCGCACGGTGTAACCGCCGTCCAGGACTTCGTCCACCAACCCCGTGTACTCGGCGCCCACATACGACACCCCCACCGCGGTGATCGTGGCGAAGGCCAGCAGTTGGACCTTGACCGTACGGGTGATCACGGCTGGACCCCCTTCAGCATCAGCTCGGCGAGTGCGAGGTCGATCCCCTCGGGCCAGCCGCCCCCGGCCACGAGTCCGGCGGCGCACACCGGCGGGCACAGCAGGTCTGCGCCGCCCCCGGACGGGGCCGAAGGAGACGACGGCGCGCCCGGGCCGTTCGGCAACGCCGTGGGTGTCGGCACGACCGGCAGCTCCGGGAGGTCCGGTACGTCCGGCAGGTCGGGGACCTCGGGCAGTTCGGGGCCCTCCGTGTCCCCGTTCCCCTCCGCGCCGTCACCGCCCGGCTTCTCCGTCAGGTTGCCGTAGATCCCCGCCAGGTCGAGGTCCGCGGTGATGTGGAGGTTCACGTAGTCGCCCTTGATCGCGTCCACCGCGTTGCGCGGGAACGGGTAGGTCGTCAACAGCTCAAGGGAGTTGGGCAGGTCGTCGCCCGCCTTGTTGAGCTGTTGCAGGATCGGGCGCAGCTGCTTCAGGTTGGCGACCGTGTCGTCGTGCGAGGCCTCGACCACCTCCGTGCCCGTCGTGCCGAGTTTCGACAGCGCCGTCAGCATCGCCGTCAGGTCGCGCCGCTGGTCGGCCAGGACCTTCAGTGCCGGGGGCATCTCCTCCACCGCCTCGGCGATGGTCTCCTTCTCCTTGCCGAGGCGTTCGGCGAGTCGGTCCACGGCCTTCAGCGCCCGGACGATGTCCTTCTTCTGCCGGTCCAGGCCGCCCAGGAAGGTGTCGAGCTCCCTCAACAGCGACTTGACCCGGTTCTCCCGGCCCTCCAGCGCCTTGTTCAGCTCCACGGTGATCGTCTTGAGCTGGGCCACACCGCCACCGTTGAGCAGGGCCGAAAGGGCCGACAGCACCTCCTCGATCTCCGGGTTGCGGCCGCTGCGGGAAAGCGGGATCACGTCGCCGTCGGTGAGGCGGCCGACCGGTGTGGTGCCCGTCGGTCCGGACAGCGCCACGTACTTCTCGCCGAGCATGCTGGTCTGCCGTAGCTCGGCCAGCGCGTTCGCCGGCAGCTTCACCGAGTCGGCGACCCGCAGGTGCACGCGCGCGTGCCAGCCGTCCAGCTCCACCTTCTCGACCGCGCCGACCGTCACGTTGTTGACCTTCACCGCCGACTGCGGCACCAGGTCCAGTACGTCACGGAACTCGACGGTGACGTGGTACGCGTTGCCGTCCGAGGCGGCGCCGCCGGGCAGCTGGACGTCGTACCAGCCGTTGAACTCGCAGCCGGTCAGGAGCAGCGAGCCGACCGCCGCCCACGCCGCCACCCCGCCCTTGCGCAGCCTGCTCATGCGCTCGCCCCCAGGATTCCGCCCAGCGTCCGGTCGACCGTGCCCGTGACCGCCGGCCCCTGCGGCACCTCCGGCAGGGAGTCGAACAGCTCCCGCAACTCCTCGCAGTCGGGGTTCTTGCCGCCCTCGTCCCCGGTCGTCCTGAGGACCGAGCACAGCAGCGACGCCGGGTCCTGCGCCTGATCGGCGTTGTTGCGGGTGTCGAGGGTGCCGGCCGACGGGTTGTAGGCGTTGTTCAGGTTCGACATGCCGGTCGGGGCGACCTCCAACAGCTCCTCCAGCGCGGCCCGTTGGGTCACGAGCACCTTGGTCACCTTGCTGAGACCCTCCACGTTCGAGGTCAGCGACTTCTTGTTCTTCCTCACGAAGGCCGACACGTCACCGAGCGCCGTGCCCAGGTTCTTCAGTGCCGCCGCCAGGTCCCTGCGCTCGCCCGCCAGCTGCTCGGCGACCTTCGCCAGGCTGCTGTTGAACGACCGCACGCTCTTGTCGTCGGCCGCCAGCGCCGCCGTGAAGACCTGGAGGTTGCGGATCGTGCCGAACAGGTCCGTGCGGCCGTCGGACAGGGTGGTGACCGCCGCCGAGAGATCCTCGACCGTCTGGTTGAGGTTCTTGCCCTGGCCGTCCAGGTTGTCCGCGCTGACCCCGAGCAGCCGGGACAGGGAGCCGTCCTTGTTGGCGCCGTCCGGGCCGAGTGCGTCGGCCGTGGTGTGGAGGCTGTCGAAGACACGGTCCAGCTCGACGGGGACGGCCGTACGCGACTGCGGGATCTCGTCCCCGTCCCGCATGACGGGGCCCTTCCGGTACACCGGCAGCAGCTGCACATAACGGTCGCTGACCACCGAGGAGTTGATGATGGCGGCCTGCGCGTCCGCCGGGACCCTGCGGCCCGCGTCGTACTCCAGCTCCACCCGCACCCGGCCGCCCTCCGGCGTGATCTCCTTCACCTCGCCGATCCGGACGCCGAGGACGCGGACGTCCGAGCCGGGGTAGATGCCGACCGTGCGCGGGAAGTACGCCGTGACGCGGACGGGCTCCGAACGCGGCCACAGGACGTAGGTGAGCGCGGCGACCACGGCCAGTACGGTCAGCAGGGCCAGGCGCTTCCTCCAACGGCTGCTCACTGCGCACCTCCGGTCCGGGTCCGCGGCACCACGGGAGCCGCGACCAGGTTCTGGACATAGGAGTCGAACCAGCGGCCGTTGCCGAGGGTGTTGGTGAAGAGCCGGACATAGGGGGCCAGGAGCTTGATGCTCCGGTCCAGGCTGGACTGGTTCCGTTCGAGCATCTCCACCACGCGGTCGAGGCCCTTGAGCGCGGGCCCGATCTCCTTGTCGTTGTCCTGGACGAGGCCGGAGAGCTGGATGCCGAGCGCGGCGGAGCTCTTCAGCAGTCTGTGGATCGCCTCGCGCCGCTTGCTGATCTCCTTGAACAGCTTGTCGCCGTCCTTGACCAGGGTGGTGAAGTCCGACGACCGGTCGGCCAGGACGCCCGTGACGCCGTTCGCGTGGTCGAGCAGCTCGCGCAGCGCCTTGTCGCGGGAGGCCACCGTCCGGGAGATCTGCGACAGGCCCTTGATGGACGCCCGTACCTCCGAGGGGGAGTCCTCGAAAGTGGTGGAGATCGTGTCCAGGGCCTTCGCCACGCGGTCGGTGTCGACCTTCTCCGTCGTGGTCGTGAGATCGCTGAAGGCCTGTACGACGTCGTACGCGGGGACGGTGCGGCGCAGAGGGATCTCGCTGCCGGCCTTCAACTGGCCCTTCCCCTTGGGGTGCAGGGCCAGGTACTTCGCGCCCAGGATCGTCTTGACCCGGATCGACGCGCCGGTCTGCGTCCCGAACCCCGGCTCGCCCTTGATCTTGAAGGTGACCTTGACGTGGTCGCCGTCCAGGTCGACCTCCTCCACCTTGCCGACCTTGACCCCGGCGATCCGTACCTCGTCGCCGGGCTTGAGACCGCCCGCCTCCGCGAAGGCCGCGCTGTACGTCTCGCCGTCGCCGATGACCGGCAGGCGGTCGGCGTTGAACGCGGCCACCGTCAGCAGTGCGAGGACGGTGAGACCCACCGCGCCGATGACGACGGCGTTGCGCTCACGGAAGGGGCCGAGGTGCGGGCGGCGGATGCGGGGGAGCCG
Source organism: Streptomyces sp. NPDC028907 (assembly GCF_055564995.1). NCBI lineage: Bacteria > Bacillati > Actinomycetota > Actinomycetes > Kitasatosporales > Streptomycetaceae > Streptomyces > Streptomyces sp. NPDC028907. Next base: position 702,110 of record NZ_JBVHVE010000001.1, on the reverse strand, counting down.
GATGCGAGGCGGCTCGACGCGGACCTTGACCAGCGGTTGGCGACGCGGCTTTCGGCGCGGTGGGAGCCGTACCTTCGGCAGACGTATCCGCGGCAGCCTCGGCGGTTCCACCCGCACCCGGAACAGCGGCTCCGGGCGATGCTTACGGCTCATGCCCCGCACCTCGCCCTCGCCACATGCAGGTCGGGCGTGAGGACCTGCTTCGTCTTCGGCAGCACGATCCGGCCGTCGAAGTCACAGAGGTAGAAGTTGAACCACGAGCCGTAGGACGCCGTCCCCGTCAGCTCGCCCAGCTTGTTCGGCAGCCGCTTCAGCACGCCCTCCACGGTCTTCTCGTTGTCGTTCAGCGTCCCGGTGAGCTCGGTCAGCTCGGTGATGTCGTCCTTCAGCGGTGGACGCGCGTCCTTCAGCAGCCCCGAGGTGGCCTCCGTCAGATCGCCGATGCTCACCAGCGACCGCCCGATGGGCTTGCGGTCGGCGGACAGGCCCGAGACGACCCGGCGCAGCTGCTTGAGCAGCCCGGAGAAGCGGGCGCCGCGCTTGTCCAGCGTCGCCAGCACGGTGTTGAGGTTGTCGATCACCGAGCCGATCAGCTTGTCGCGGCCGGCCAGCGTCGAGGTGAGCGACGCCGTGTGGACGAGCAGGCTGTTGACGGTGCCGCCCTCGCCCTGGAGGGTCTTGATGATCTCGGTGGCGAGCTGGTTGACGTCCTTCGGGCTGAGCGCGGCGAAGAGCGGCTTGAAGCCGTTCAGCAGCGCGTTGAGGTCGAGGGCGGGCTGGGTGCGGGACAGCGGGATCGTCGCGCCGGGCCGCAGCGGCCGGGTGCCGTCGCCCGCGCCCTCGGTGAGCGCGACGTACCGCTGCCCGACCAGGTTGCGGTACCGGATGACCGCGCCCGTGCCGGTGAGCAGCGGCCGGTCCTCAGTGACCGTGAAGGTCACCTCGGCCAGCGTCCGGTCCTTGATCCGGATGCCCTCGACCTCGCCGACCCGCACCCCGGCCACGCGGATGTCGTCGCCCTCCTCCAGACCGGTGACGTCGCTGAACACCGCGCGATAGCGATGCTCCGGGGTGAAGGAGATGTTCACGATGGTGGCCGCGAGCAGGGCTGTCGCCAGCACGGTCACCAGCGCGAAGAGGCTGAACTTGATGAGGGGAGCGGCGGTCTGCCGTGCGCCTGCGGTTCTCATGCGACGGTCACCGCCGTCCCGCGCGCCAGCGGCCCGAACAGCAGCGTCGCCACCGGCGGCACCTCGTCGGTGGGCACGCCCAGGACCGGGGCCACGAGCGAGCCGACGGCCCGCTGCTCGGCCACGGTGGCGGAGACGCCGAGCGGGCCGGCTGGGGACGAACCCGGCTTCTTGGAGCCGTCGTTCAGGTGGACGCCCGGCGCCGGCACCTGCGGATGCGGCAGGCCGTGGCAGTTCGGCCCCGACCGCTCGCCGTAACGCGGCTCCTCACCCGGCTCGTACGCTCCCTGCGGCCGTACGACCTCCAGTGTGATGTGCATCTTGCCGCCCCGGAACGCCTCCTCCGAGGCCTTCTCCTGCCGGACCAGACCGGCCAGCAGACACGGGTACTCGGGGGAGTAGCGGGCGAACAGCTCCAGTGTCGGGCGGGAGACCCGGCCGAGGGTGATCAGCCTGTCGCCGTTCGCGTCGAGGAAGTCCTCCGCCGTGCCGGCCACGGCCGCCGTGGTCTTCAGCGCCGCCGCCAGCCTGTCCTTCTGCTCGACGAGCGTGCGGCTGGTGGTGACGGTGTTGCGCAGGATCTCCATCAGGTCGGGCGCCGCGTCGCCGTAGATCTCGGCGACCTCGGCGAAGCGGGCGATGTCCTCGGTGAGGGACGGCAGATGGGGGTTGAGGCGGCGCAGATAGGCCTCCAGGCGGGTGAGGTTGTCGCCGATGCGGTCGCCGCGGCCTTCGAGGGCGGTGGCGAACGCGGAGAGGGTGGCGTTGAGCTTGCCGGGCTGGACGGTTCGCAGCAGGGGCAGCAGGTCGTTCATCAGTTGCTGGACCTCGATGCCGACCCTGGTGCGGTCCTGGGTGATGACGTCACCGGCTCGGATCGGGCGGGCGGACGAGGACCCGGCGCGGGCCGGCGGCACCAGGTCGACGTACTTCTCGCCGAACAGCGTCTTGGGCAGCAGCCGCGCATGGACATCGGACGGGATGTACGCGACGTGCTCCGGCTTGAGCGCGATGTCCAGCGTCGCCTTCGTCCCGTCGGCGTGCACCTCGCGCACCTCGCCTACCAGCAGTCCGCGCAGCTTGACGTCGGCCCGCGGATCGAGCTGGTTGCCGAGGCTGTCGGCCTCCAGGGTGATCCGGACGACCGGCGTGAACACCTGCCGGTAGACGGCCACGGACAACGACAGCAGCAGCGCGAGTACGGCCAGGAACACGAGGCCGTACAGCCGCAACCTCAGCACCCTCGGCACCCTTGACGCCCTCATCAGGCGGCTCACCCCGCGATCCGTACGGTCGTGTTGGCGCCCCAGATCGCCAGCGACAGGAAGAAGTCCAGGACGTTGATCGCCACGATCGAGGTCCGCACCGCACGGCCCACCGCGACACCGACGCCCGCCGGGCCGCCGCTCGCGTAGTAGCCGTAGAAGCAGTGCACCAGGATGATCACGACGGCGAAGACGAGCACCTTGCCGAAGGACCACAGCACGTCGACCGGGGGCAGGTACTGCTGGAAGTAGTGGTCGTAGGTGCCGGCCGACTGGCCGTAGTAGCCGGTGGTGATGGTGCGGGCGGCGAGGTACGACGACAGCAGGCCGATCACGTACAGCGGGATCACCGCGACGAACCCGGCGATCATCCGGGTCGTCACCAGGAACGGCAGCGAGGGCACGCCCATGACTTCGAGCGCGTCGGTCTCCTCGCTGATCCGCATCGCCCCGAGCTGGGCCGTGAACCCGGCGCCGACCGTCGCGGACAGCGCGAGTCCGGCCACCAGCGGGGCGATCTCGCGGGTGTTGAAGTACGCCGAGAGGAACGCCACGAAGTTGGAGGTACCGAGCTGGTTGAGGGCCGCGTAGCCCTGGAGTCCGACCTCGGTGCCGGTGAAGAAGGACAGGAAGGCGATCACGCCCACCGTGCCGCCCACGACGGCGAGCGCGCCGCGGCCGAAGCTCACCTCGGCGAGCAGCCGCAGGATCTCCTTCTTGTAGCGGCGCAGAGTGCGGCCGGTCCAGGCCAACGAGCGGCCGTAGAAGGAGAGTTGGGCGCCCAGTGCTTCCAGTGAGCGCAGCGGGCGATCAAGAAGTCTCATCGGTTGGCTCCTCAACCCCTCTGCGGGACGACCTGGAAGTACACCGCGGTCATCACGAAGTTGGTCACGAACAGCAACATGAAGGTGATCACCACCGACTGGTTCACCGCGTCGCCCACACCCTTCGGACCGCCCTTCGCGGTGAGCCCCTTGTAGGAGGCGACGATCCCCGAGATCGCGCCGAACACCAGCGCCTTGACCTCGGCCGCCCACAGGTCGGAGAGCTGGGCGAGGGTGGTGAAGGAGGCGAGATAGGCGCCGGGCGTGCCGTTCTGCAGGACGACGTTGAAGAAGTAGCCGCCCGCCACGCCGACCACCGACACCAGGCCGTTGAGCAGCACCGCCACCAGCATCGACGCCAGGACGCGCGGCACGACCAGGCGGTGGATCGGGTCGATGCCCAGCACCTGCATGGCGTCGATCTCGTCGCGGATCTTCCGTGCCCCGAGGTCGGCGCAGATCGCCGTGCCGCCGGCGCCCGCGATCAGCAGCGCGGTGACGATCGGCGAGGCCTCGCGCAGCACGGCCAGCACGGAGGCGGCCCCGGCGAAGGACTGGGCGCCGAGCTGGCGGGTCAGGCTGCCGATCTGCAGCGCGATGACCGCGCCGAAGGGGATGGAGACCAGGGCCGTCGGCAGGATCGTCACGCTGGCGACGAACCACGCCTGCTGGATGAACTCCCGTACCTGGAAGGGCCGTCGGGGGATCGTCCGGACGACGTCGAGCGCCATCGCGAACAGGCTGCCCGAGTGCCGCAGCGCTCCGATCGGTGACAGACTCATGCGCTCGCCACCGTCTTCCGGTGCGGCGCGGCCTCGCGCCGGGCGATCGCCTCCCAGCGCGGTGGCCGGGGGATGCCCGGCCCCGGCAGCAGGCGGGGAGTCAGAGCCTGGCTGCCGGGGGACTGCGTGCCCTCGCCGTCGTCGCCGAGGGCGGCGAGCTCCTGCTCGACCTGAGCGGCGTCCTTCTCCTCCGCCATGCCGATCGGGCCCTGCATCCGGCCGTTCAGGAACTGCCTTACGACGGGTTCGTCGCTGGTCAGCAGTTCCTCGCGGGGCCCGAACATCACCAGCTCGCGGCGGAACAGCAGTCCGATGTTGTCCGGGACCTGGCGGGCCGAGGCGATGTCGTGCGTGACGATCAGGAAGGTCGCGTCGATCTGGGCGTTGAGGTCGACGATGAGTTGGTTGAGGTAGGCGACGCGGACCGGGTCGAGGCCCGAGTCCGGCTCGTCGAAGAGGATGATCTCCGGATCCAGGACCAGGGCCCGGGCCAGTCCGGCCCGCTTGCGCATTCCGCCGGAGATCTCGCCGGGCAGCTTCTCCTCGGCGCCGATCAGCCCGACCATGTCCATCTTCTCCAGCACGATGCGCCGGATCTCGCTCTCGGACTTACGGGTGTGCTCGCGCAGCGGGAAGGCGATGTTGTCGTACAGGTTCATCGAGCCGAACAGCGCGCCGTCCTGGAACAGCACGCCGAACAGCTTCCGCACCTCGTACAGGTCGTGCTCGCGCAGCCGTGTGATGTCCCGGCCCTGGATGGTGATCGAGCCCCGCTCCGGCTTCAGCAGGCCGACGAGCGTCTTGAGGAACACCGACTTGCCCGTCCCCGAAGGGCCGAGCATGACCGATACCTCCCCGGCGGGCAGCGTCAGCGAGACGTCCTGCCAGATGACCTGGTGACCGAAGGACTTGGTCAGCCCTTCCACACAGATCTCGACACCCATCCGGTTCCACCCTTCAGCCCATGCCCGTGGAGCAGCTCTGACATCTGCTCTACGGGGAGGGGAGGGGCGTCCGTCGCTCGGGTCGCGGAATTTTTTTCGGGCGGTTTCCGGGCGGCGGTTCGGGTGGGTCCACGACCGTGGGTCCGGGTTACGGCAGTGGGGCCGCCGTCGGGAGGGGGAGCGCGGCCGACGGTACGGCCGAGGGCTCGGCCGGCAGGTCAGGGGCCTCGGGCAGTTCTGGTGTCCCGGGCAGTTCCGGGAGCTCCGTCACCTGCGGGACCTCTGGCGCGGACAGCACCGGCAGGGGGGACACCGGGACCGCGGGCACCGAGACCGCGGGCACCGAGACCGCCGGCACCGAGACCGCGGGCACCGGCACGTCCGGCAGCGACGGCACGGACAGCGGCCGGAACGATTCCGCCGACGGCGACCCGGCCACCCTGTCCTCGGCCCCCGTCGCCGCGGGCCGGTTGTCCCGGGGCGTGCCGCGCACACCGCTGCCGTCCGGCCGCAACGCCTCCGGACCCGGCGAGGTGACAGTGGGCCGCGGAGCCGTACCGCCCTCACCCGCACCCGCGTCCCGGTCCAGCGCGTGCGGCAGCACGAACCCCGCCACCGCCAGCGTCGCCGCCGTCGAGGCCACCGCCACGGCCTGCACCTTGGCGCCGCCGCGCGGCCGTCCCCACCCGATGAGGAACAGCGCGAAGCCGAGGGTGGCGGCCAGCGACTGCCGCAGCGTCCGCCGCGCCCGGGCCAGCAGCGACTCGACGGTCCGGTAACTGAGCCCCATCCGGACGGCGACCTGCCCGACGTCGAGGTCCTGCGACTTCAGCCGCAGCGCCTCGGCCTGCCGGGCAGGCAGCTCACCGCTGCGCACCGCCAGCCACTTCGCCTCGGCCCGGTCGCACACCGCCTCCTCGACGGGGACCGGACCGGGCGCGATGAGCGTCGGACTGGTCCGCACCTCGGCCTCACGGTTCACCTGCCGGTACCGGTCGACGCACAGCCGCATCGTCACCGTCGTCAGCCACGCGGCCAGCCGCTCGTCGTCCAGGTCGGGCCGCTCTGCGGCGCGCAGCATCGCCTCGTGCACCGCGTCCTCGGCGTCCTCCGCACTCATCGACCTGCGCCGGGCCACCTTGAGCAGTTGCTCGCGGTGGCTCCACATGTGCCGCCACCGTTCGTCGGCGGCGTGCAGCTCCGCAGGTGTCTCTGCGGGCATGTCCGCAGGCATGTCCGTCGCCATGAGGGCCCCTTCGCGCTTCGAGCCTGTGTCCGAACCCCGGCCGGGGGCGCTGCCCGGCACGCGCTCCCCCGGAGGGGACCCCAGCCGCGGTGCCGAACCGCCCACGTGGCTCGTTCCCCATCGAGGGCGGCGTCGGCGCCTTGCGATCGCACGCACCGGTCGACGCGCGCTGATCCGGCCGGGGTTCGGACACAGGCTCATCCCACCGGTTCCGTTCCGTCCGGCGGGGCGCGACATTACCGCCGAGTATCGGCAGTTGTGGAGGGGGTGGCGGTCATCGATTCCGCGCCGTTACTGGTCAGCGGGACGCCGCCGGGCAGCAGGTCGTCGCCGGGAGGCTCGATGTCCGGGGTGGGGAGGGGGAGTTGGGAGTCCTCGGTCTCCACGGGTTCGGTGGCCGGACGGGACGGGGCGGGGGCCGGTGAAGCGGGGGCCGACGGCGGGTGGGAGGGGGACGGGTTCGGACGGGCGGAGGGGCGGGTCGGCGAAGCCTCCCGCGGCTGCGACGGTGACGGCTCGGGGCGTTCCGCGGAGCCGCGGCCGTCCCCGACGACACCGTGTCCGTCCAGGAAGTACGCGTACCAGGCGCGGACCGTGCGCAGATAGGCCGCCGAGTGGTTGTAGCCGAGAATCGCCCGGTCCAGGTCGGCGGGGTCCGACAGGTCCCGCCCGCCCGCACAGAGATACCGCCCGGCGGCGAGGGCCGCGTCGAAGACGTTGTTCGGGTCCCTGCGCCCGTCACCGTTGCCGTCCGCGCCCCAGCGGACCCACGTCGACGGGATGAACTGCATCGGACCGACCGCGCGGTCGTACGCCGTGTCCCCGTCGTGGGTACCGCCGTCGGTGTCCCGGATCAGCGCGAAGGCCACGCCGTCCAGCCGTGGGCCGAGGATCGGTGTCACGGTCGTACCGTCCGACGTCACCCTCCCGCCCCGGGCATGCCCGGACTCCACCTGGCCGATCGCCGCCAGTACCTGCCACCGCAGCCGGCAGCCGGGTGCTTCGCGTGCGAGCCGCTCCTCCGCTCGCCGGTATGCGGCGAACGCGCTCGCCGGCAGCGCGGCGGCCCTCTCCGCGGGCGCCCTGTCGCCGTCGGGCGTTCCGGTCCGCAGCGGTGGCAGCTCCGTGCGGTACGGAGCGTCGCCGGAGACGCTCGGTCCGTGCTCGGCGGGTGTGTGCCTCGATGCCGGTGCCGCGGCGTGTGCCGGGGCCGCCCCCGGCGCCTGTGAGGCGGTCAGTGCGGCCATCGCCGCGATCGCGGCCGCCGTACCCCTGGCGGTTCTGACTCCGTGCCCTGCCACTCTCTGTTCCCCTCCCTGCGGACGTCTGTCCGTCGTCTGCTCTACGGGGAAGGGCGGCGGGTCCGTCGCCGGGCTCGCGCGTGTGCTGCTACGGCGGTTTCCGATTCCCGCCCAGCGCCTCCTCCGCCCGCTGGTCGACGATGTGGGTGACCAGGTGCTGAGCCGCTCCGAAGACGATCGACCAGCCGAAGATCTGTGCGGAACTGTCGAGATTGCTCAGGCCCGGCACGAAGGCGCCCTTGATGAGGAGGATCCCGGCGACGGCGGACAGCGCGCCCAGCGGGAATTTCAGTACCGCCGCGGCGAGCGGCAGACGGAACTGGTACTGCGTGACGTGGTCCGGCTGGATCCGGCGCACTGCCGTCACGACGGTCAGTGCCGCTCCGATGAGCCCCGCGAACTCCACGGTCAGCACGTCCCGGGGCCTGGCGTAGTCCGCGGTGACGACGGCCGTGACGGCGGGGGGCTGGGCCAACGGGGGAAGGCCCACGAGAGGGACCTCGTGTTCGCCGGTGGGGCAGACCACCCTGTTGCCGGGCGGCTGGGGACGGAAGCACAGATCCACGGTGTCCTCGTCGGTGTGGCCCCACACCGCAAGGGCGACCAGCCCCAGCGTCACCGCCACCGTGAGGCACCAGAGCAGGTCCGCCAGGATGCGTACCCGCCTGTGCTTGCCGCCCAGAAACGCGTAGGCGAAGACCTGCGCCCTGACCAGGGTGTCCCGCTCCTGAGCCGTGAGGGCGGCGTCGTCGGCCTCCACCCGCGCGGCGACGTCCTCGACGGCCTTGCGCTGGGGGCTGCCCTCCGACAGGTTGCGTCGCACCATGCCCAGCACTTCGGGGGTTCGCGCCCGGGCCTCGTCATCGGAAACGAGGGAGAACAGCTCGGCGTCGGCGGCGCGGACGTTCGACCAGATGCGTTCCAAGGTGCCGGATCTGCGCCGGAACCTCGACGCGCTCAGGCATGCTTCCTCGGCTTCCTCGAGATGCCGCCTCGCTCCGTCGAGCGCGCACCCGCGCCGACCGTCTTCGCCCTCCGCGACACGGCACTCCTCGCGGGCGAGCTGGGTCCGCAGACGGGAGATCACCGTCAGCGGCAGCTCGCGCCAGGACGCGAGAGTCTTCCTGCGCCGCGCCGACATCCGGGCCTCCGTGGCTTCCCTCGTGAGACTCCAGTACGACACGCCTGTGCTCCGCACCACCAGGCAGGCTGCTCCCCATGGGTGACGCGCCGACCGGCCCCAGGCCCTCCCGCCCCGCCCGTCACCGCTCCGGCCTATCCCTGGAGGCCAGAGCCCCGGGCTTCATCTACTCAGGACTCAGGAGGAGTGAACCCAGGACGCTCGGAGGCAAGCCGTGGACGACAACCGCAGACTCCCCCTCGTCTACGTCCGCGGCTTCGCCGGAGGCACCCGAGGGATCGACAAGGCGGTGGACGACCCCTTCTACGGCTTCAACGAGGGCTCCGTGCACATCCGCGTCGGCGCGCACAACCAGCCGCACTTCCACCAGTTCGAAAGCCCCCTGCTGCGCCTGCTGAGGGAGGAGGGTTACGAACTGCTCGTGAAGGGAGACCAGGCGGCCTATCTGGCCGATCATGAGGAGATCCCCGCCAACACCGTCTGGATCCACCGCTTCTACGACCGCTCGGCCACCACCTGGGGCGGCAGCCCCCAGGAGTACCGGCTGGAGAACGCCGCTGCCGACCTGCTCGATCTCATCGACCGGATCCTCGACCGGACCGGGGCGCCCGCCGTCATCCTCGTCGCCCACTCCATGGGCGGGCTGATCTGCCGATGTCTGCTGCAGAAGGTTCTGCCGGACCGGGGGCGGGACGCCGTCGGCTGTGTCGCGAAGCTCTTCACCTACGGCACCCCGCACGGCGGCATCACCTTCGAACTCGGTGGCGGGCTGCTGGAGCGGCTTCGGGACATGACCGGCGTTCAGGGTGCGGACATCTTCGGTCCCCGGCGGATGTACCAGTACCTCACTCCGCAGGCCGACTTCGACCCCGACGGCCCGCCCGAGGGCTGGGACGCCCGCCGGATGCCCACCGGACCGGGGGCGCTTCCCGTCGAGCGGGTCTTCTGTCTGGTCGGCACCGACCCGGCCGACTACGACGTCGCCCTCGGGCTGTCCTCCGCCGCCGTCGGGCCGCACAGCGACGGGCTGGTGCAGATCGAGCGGGCGTATGTGCCGGGGGCACACCGCGCCTTCGTGCATCGCAGTCACAGCGGGCGCTACGGGATGGTCAACTCCGAGGAGGGGTACCAGAATCTGCGCCGGTTCCTGTTCGGGGACACCAGGATCGAGGCATCGCTCGTCGGCTACCGGTTGCGCCGTGACGGCGAGCTCGTGTGGCAGGCCGAGACACGGCTGTCGGTGCGGGGGCTGCCTGTCGTGATGCATCAGCGGCTCGCGGCCCACTGGTGCCCCATCCAGCTCGAGGCGCCCCCGGACGGGCAGGAGGCGTCGGCGACGGTGTCGCTCGCGACCACCTTCCTCAACAGCGGCCTCAGACAGGCCGAGGGCGAACCCATGCGGTTCATCCTCGATGTACGGCTCATCTCCTTGCGCGAGCGGCGCGGCATTCTCAGCCTCGGCGACCACCTGGAGCAGACCGCCGACTTCTCCGACACCCTCGTCATCGACGTCGGCACACCGGAGGCCGGCCCCGGTATCTGGGCCGCCTGGAACTCGGACATCGAAGGCGCCATCCGCGACCACCGCGTCGCCGGGGAACCCCGGGTCGACGAGGACCCCACCCCGGATCGCTGGGTCGCCCACATTCCCCTGCCCATCACCGCCGCACCCCTCGTCGGCCGCGACGCGCGGATCCGGCTCGTCGCCACGCCCTGGACGTGAGGGCGTGAGCGGCAGGCAGGGGGACGCGCCTACTCGCCTCAGGCACCCGCGGGTAAAGTGACCGTATGCCGAAGCCGCCGTCGACCGACGCGGTAGCGGAGGTCCTGCTCGTCGTCGGTGATGCCCGTACGTCCGAGCCGCTTTCCACGGTGCTGGAGCTGGCCGGCTACCGGACCGTCGCGGTGGACCGGGCCACCGAGGCCACCGACCGGCTCACCGAGCGCCGCTTCGATCTGGTCATCCTGGACGTGACGCTGCCGGACACCGACGCCCTCCGGCACAGTCGCCGTCTCCTCGCCCCCGACCGTCCGGCCGTCCTGCTCCTCACGGGCAGTGGTGAGTTCCTGGGCAGCCTCCCCGGGGGCGGCCCCGACGGCGCGGACGGCGTGGCCGGGCCGGGCGGCGGGGCCTTTGGCCGGGTGGCCGAAGTGCTCGCCCGTGCACGGCAGTTGGTGCGCAGCGGGGAGCCCGGCGGATGGGACGGCGCCCTGCGATACGGCGACCTCGTGCTGGACCACTCCACCCGTCGCGCCCGGCGCGGCGAGCGCACCATCGAGCTCACGCCCGCCGAGTACCGGCTGCTGCGCTGCCTGCTGGTGAACGCCGAGCGCGTGCTGTCCAAGGAGCAGATCGGGCGGCACGTCTGGGACGACCCGCCGACCGACAGCGCGATCGAGCGGCTCGTCTCACGGCTGCGGCTCAAGGTGAACGGGGAGCAGGCCGCGCTGATCCACACCCGGCGGGGGTTCGGCTACTGGCTGGGGCAGGCCGTGGGGCCGTAGGCACCCGGTCGGCGCCGTGTGGTCCGGAGCACCTTGATCACGTGTCCGGGATATGTCCGGGAGCTGTCAGCCCGGTTCGCTTGACTGGCGCTCACTTCCCCTGACCCGGCCCTCCCGTGGCCGGCCCCACGACCAGGAGAGCACCCATGCCCGAGCCCCAGCACCTGGACTTCGACATCGAAGCCCTGCGCGCCAGGTACCGCGCCGAGCGCGAGCGGCGCATCCGACCCGACGGATCCGCGCAGTACCAGCAGCCCGTCGGTGAGTTCGGGGCGTACGACCAGGACCCCCACGCCGACCCGGAGTTCACCCGCGAACCTCTCCGGGACCGGGTCGAGGCGGTGGTCGTCGGCGGCGGGTTCGGCGGGCTGCTCGCGGGGGCGCGGCTGCGGCAGGCCGGGGTCGAGGAGATCCGGGTCATCGAGAAGGGCGCGGACTTCGGCGGCACCTGGTACTGGAACCGCTACCCGGGCATCCACTGCGACATCGAGTCGTACATCTATCTGCCGCTGCTCGAAGAGCTCGGCTACGTGCCGAAGTGGAAGTACTCCCCGGGCGAGGAGATCCGCGAGCACGCGCGGGCCGTCGCCCGGCACTTCGGCCTCTACGACCAGGCCTGCTTCCAGACCCAGGTCACCGAACTGCGCTGGCACGAGCACGAGTCGCAGTGGAGCGTACGCACCGATCGCGGCGACGAGATGCGGGCGCGCTACGTCGTCGTCTCCAGCGGCACCCTCAGCGAGGCCAAGCTGCCCGGCATCCCCGGCATCGAGACCTTCCGCGGGCACACCTTCCACACGAGCCGCTGGGACTACGACTACACCGGCGGCGACGCGAGCGGCGGTCTGACCGGGCTCGCCGACAAGCGCGTCGCCGTCATCGGCACCGGTGCCACCGCCATCCAGGTCGTGCCGCACCTCGGGGCCGACGCGGCGCAGGTGTACGTCTTCCAGCGGACCCCGTCCTCCGTCGACGTACGCGGCAACCGGCGCACCGATCCGGAGTGGGCGAAATCGCTCAAGCCCGGGTGGCAGCGGCTGCGCATGGAGAACTTCCTCAAGGTCGTCACCGGCGTCCGGCAGGACGAGGACCTGGTCAACGACGCCTGGACGTCCAGCGCGCGGCTCCAGGAGAAGCTCATCCCGACGAACGCCTACGCGGACGTCCCGGCCGAGGAGCGCGAACTCGCCTACGAGATCGCCGACTTCCAGAAGATGAACGAGCTGCGCGCCCGGGTGGAGGGCATCGTCGAGGACCCGGCGACGGCCGAAGCGCTCAAGCCCTGGTACCGCTACATGTGCAAGCGGCCCACCTTCAGCGACCACTACCTCCAGACCTTCAACCGGCCCAACGTCACCCTCGTCGACACCGCCGACACCCACGGCGTCGAGCGGATCACCGAGAACGCCGTCGTGGTGGGAGGCGAGGAGTACGAGGTCGACTGCATCGTCTTCGCCACCGGCTTCGACGTCGGCCGCTCGGGTGTGCTGTCCGGCAGACTTCCGGTGTACGGGCGGGGTGGAGCGGGGCTGCTGGAGACCTGGATGACCGAGGGGCTGAAGACGCTCCACGGGTTCACCACCCGCGGCTTCCCCAACCTTTTCCTGCTCGGCTCCATGCAGAACGCCGCCTCCGTCAATTTCGTCCACATCCTCGACGAACAGGCCACACATGTCGCCGAGGTCGTCGCGGAGGCCCGCGAGCGGCAGGCCCGGTACGTCGAGCCGACCGGTGAGGCGCAGGACGCCTGGGTGGCGACGATCCGTCAGAAGGCCGCCGACGTGTACGAGTTCCAGGCCGAGTGCACGCCCGGGTACTACAACAACGAGGGCCGGCCGCGAGAGCGCAGCGAGTCGTACGGGGACGGGCCCGTCGCCTTCCACGAGCTGCTGCGGCGCTGGCGGTCGGAGGGCGGCATGCGCGAGGTGCTGGTGGAGGGCGAGGCATGAGCCGCGCCCGCGAGTGGAGCGGTGAGCCGAGCAGGTACGGTGCGGCGGGCGGGCGCGACGGCGCCGCCAGTGCCCGGTGGGCGGTCGAGCGGCTCAACCCGCCCAACCGGCTGTGGGGTTCCAACGGCGTCGCCTTCGGGCCCGACGGGCGGCTGTACGTCGCCCAGTTCCTCGCCGGGCAGATCAGCGCCGTCGACCCGGCCACGGGGGACGTCGAGGTGGTCGTACCGATGGACAGTCCTGTGCAGTCACCGGACGACCTCGCCTTCGGGGCGGACGGCTCGATGTACATCGCCGACCTGGTGCCGGGGCGGGTGTGGCGGCGCGGCCCGGACGGTGAGTACACGCTCGTCTCAGGGGACGTGGCCAACCCCAACGGCATCACCTGCCTCGGCGACCGGCTGTTCGTGAACGAGATGAAGCCGGACGGTCGGCTGATGGAGCTCTTCCCCCACGGCGGCCGCGAGCCGGTGGTCCTCACCAACGGGCTCGCCCTTGGCAACGCCATGCAGGTCGGCCCGGACGGGCACCTCTACTACCCGCACATGATGAGCGGGCCGAACCCCCTGCTCACCGGGCAGGTCTGGCGGATCCCTCCGGACGGGGGCGCGCCCGAGGTCGTCGCCGACGACGTGCATCAGCCGGTCGCCGTCCGGTTCGACCAGGGCGGGGTGCTGCATGTGCTGTCCCGGGGCCCCGAGGGCATCGTCACCCGGCTCGACCTGCACGGCAGCGGTTCGCGGACCCTGGTCACCAGCGGCGTGGTCGGGCTGGACAACGCGGCCTTCGACGCCGAGAACCGCATGTTCGTCTCCAGCTACGCCAGCGGCGGCGTCACCGAGATGCACCCCGACGGGCGCATCCGCGAGATCGTGCCGCGCGGACTCGACGGACCGTACGGCGTGACGATCGACCTCGGCGGCACGGTGTACGCCGCCGACCACTACCGGGTGGCCGGGCCGTCGCCGACCGGCGTCACCACCCACTGCCTGCTGCACTTCGCGCACGGCATCGCGGCCGACGGCGAACTCCTTCACCTCACTTCGCAGTTCGGGCAGATCCAGACGTACGACCCCGGCAGCGGGGCCGTACGGGAGCGGGCCGGCGGGCTGCGGCGGCCGCTCGGCATCACGGTCGCCCCGGACGGCTCGCTCGTGGTCGCCGAGTCGGACGCCGGGCGGGTCGTGGCCATCGACGCGATGGACGCCCTCACCGTGCTCGCCGACGGGCTGGAGCAGCCTGTGGACGTGGCCTTCGACGCCGAGGGGCGCTGCTACGTCAGCGACGAGGGGCTCGGCGCGGTGCTGCGGATCGAGGCGGAGGGGCCGCCGACGGTCGTGGCGGACGGGCTGGAGGCGCCTCAGGGGGTGGCGGTCCGCGGCGACGAGCTGTTCGTCGTGGAGACGGGGGCGCGCAGGCTGCGGGCGGTGTCCCTCATCGAGGGAGCGGCGGGGGAGAGTCGTACCGACGCGGAGGACCTGCCGGTCGGGGCACCGCCGGGGGTCGTACCGCGTGCTGAGCCCGCCCTGTTCGCCAACGGGATGCCGGGCATGGCGCGTCGGTTCGCGGGGTTGGCGGTGGCGTCGGACGGGGCGCTGCTGTTGTCGGGAAACGGGGACGGGACGGTGTTGCGGTTGACGCCGGGACCGTGAGTGCCGCTGTGGGTGGGGGCGACTGCGGGCTCGGCGTGGCTGGTCGGGCCCACGCGGCGGAGCCGCATATGTCACAGCCCCGCGCCCCTCGGGGGTTGCTGGACCGTTCCCCGGTTCGCTCAGGCCGCTCAGGTGGGCCGCACCGCCGCCTACTCCCCGAACAACGCCTCCTGTTCGTCGAACAGGCCCGCCTGCTCCTCCTTCTCCGCCCTGTCCAACCGCCTGTTCCGCGCCCCCACCACCAGCGCCGTCACCGCCGCCGTCGCCCCGAGTGCCGTCGGCACCATCCAGCCCCGGTCGAAGACATGGCCGAGGGCGTGGTCGAGGGAGAGGCGGCCGGGGCCGGCGATGGCGAGGCCGGTCGCGGCGAGGGCGAGGGTGGCGGCGTACTCGTAGCCGCCCTCCTGGTTGAAGAAGCCGTTCGTGGCGTGCACGGTGGCCGCGCCCGCCATGCCGCCGGCCGCCGCCGCACCCGCGGCCGGTGTCGCCAGACCCAGCGCCAGCAGCGTGCCGCCCCCGGCCTCGGCGAGGCCCGCCGCCGTCGCGCTCGCCTTGCCCGGCTTGTAGCCGACCGACTCCATGAACTGGCCGGTCCCCTCGATACCGTGCCCGCCGAACCAGCCGAACAGCTTCTGCGCGCCGTGCGCGGCCAGCACCCCGCCGGCCCCCACCCGGAGCAGCAGCAGGCCCAGATCACGTCGGTCGTAAGCACTCACGGTGACTCCCGGAACAGACAGCACGGGCAGAGACGACACGGGCAGGACGACCTGCCGTGTATCCACCGTCGCACCGCTGACACCCACCCGGCCCGCTCTCGCCGCCGTTCGGGTGGCGGGCCGGCGGAGGCGGTGTGAGGCTGACCCGTATGACGATTCAGACGTCCAAACTCAGCGACCCCGCAGTCCGCGCCTTCGTCACCGCCGTCAACGCCCATGACCGCGAGGGCTTCCTGAGCATCCTCGCGCCCGGCGCGACCATGGCGGACGACGGCACGGACCGCGACCTCGCCGAGTGGATCGAGCGGGAGATCTTCTCCTCCAACGGCCACATGGAAGTGGACAACGAGTCCAACCAGGGCCGCGACCTCCTCACCCACTACCGCAACGACACCTGGGGCGAGATGCGCACCCGCTGGCACTTCGAGGTCGAGGGCGACGGCAGGATCTCCCGCTTCGAGACGGGCCAGGCCTGACCGATCGCCCGTGGAAGGCCCCGCAAGCGCTTGCCCTTGTGTGCACTCCAACTCCTAATGTCTCCCGCATGGAGATCACGCAGATCACGCAGACCCCGGAAGCCACGGAGACCAAGAGGACTTTGGGGCGTACGGGCATAGAGGTCAGCGCCCTCGGTTTCGGATGCTGGGCCATCGGCGGTGAGTGGCGGTCCGCCGACGGGCAGCCGCTCGGCTGGGGCAAGGTCGACGACGAGGAGTCCGTACGGGCCGTCCGGCGCGCCCTCGACCTGGGCGTCACCTTCTTCGACACCGCCGACACCTACGGAGCCGGCCACAGCGAGCGAGTCCTGGGCCGTGCCCTCGGCAAGCGCCGCGCCGAGGTCGTCGTCGCCACCAAGTGGGGCAACGTCTTCGACGAGGAGACCCGCACCCTCACCGGCGCCGACGACAGCGTGGCGTACGCCCGCCGTGCGCTGACCGCCTCGTTGCAGCGCCTGGACACCGACTACGTCGACCTCTACCAGCTGCACCTCTCCGACGCCGACCCGGAGCGTGCCGCCGAGCTGCGTGACGTGTGCGAGGAGTTCGTGCGGGAGGGGCTGATCCGCGCCTACGCGTGGAGCACCGACGATCCGGCCCGCGCCGCCGTGTTCGCGCGCGGGGAGCACTGCGCGGCCGTGCAGCACATGGCGAACGTGCTCCAGGACGCGCCGGAGATGTTCGCGCTGTGCGAGGAGCTGGAGCTGGCCAGCATCAACCGCAGTCCGCTGGCGATGGGTCTGCTGACCGGCAAGCGCAGGCCCGGGCAGGCCCTGGAGGCCGGGGACATCCGCAGCCGGCCGCCGCAGTGGCTGAAGGGCTTCGCGGACGGATCCGGCGCCGACCCGGACTGGCTGGCCCGCGTCGACGCACTGAAGGACGTGCTCACCAGCGGCGGCCGTACCCTCGGCCAGGGCGCCCTGGCCTGGCTGTGGGCCCGCAGCCCGCGCACGGTGCCGATCCCGGGGTTCCGTTCCGTCGCCCAGGCCGAGCAGAACGCCGGCGCGTTGGCGAAGGGGCCGCTGACGGCCGAGCAGGTGGCGGAGGTCGACCGGATCCTTGGTCGCTGAGCGCCGCCGAAGGCGCGTACGCATACGGCAGCCGTTCCACGCACCGGTGCGTACCTCGCGGTCCCACGCGAGGTCCACCCCCACCCGGTGTCATGGAACGACTGCCGTCCCCCCTCGGTTTGGTACCGAAGTCCCTACTCCAAATGTGAAGCTCTGGTGTAGGTGAAGTTGAGCATAAGTCGCCTACCGGCCCTGACGCAGCGGAATTTCTAATTCCGCTTGTGCAAGTTGTGGAGACCGCAGCGGCTCAGCCGCGTCCCACGTACGGCATCGCCGTCGCCAGCACCGTCGCGAACTGCACGTTCGCCTCCAGCGGCAGCTCCGCCATGTGCCGCACGGTCCGTGCCACGTCGGCCACGTCCATCACCGGCTCGGGCACCACCGAACCGTCCGCCTGGAGGGCGCCCGTCCGCATCCGGGCGGTCATGTCGGTCGCCGCGTTGCCGATGTCGATCTGGCCGACGGCGATGCCGTACGGGCGGCCGTCCAGGGACAGGGACTTGGTCAGGCCCGTCAGGGCGTGCTTGGTCGCCGTGTAGGCGACGGAGAGCGGCCGGGGAGTGTGTGCGGAAATGGACCCGTTGTTGATGATCCGTCCACCCTGCGGGTCCTGCTCCTTCATCTGCCGGTACGCCGCCTGCGCGCACAGGAACGCCCCGTTGAGGTTGGTGTCCACCACGTGCCGCCAGGCGTCATAGGACAGCTCCTCCACCGGCACCCCGCCGGGACCGAACGTCCCCGCGTTGTTGAACAGCAGGTCCACCCGCCCGAAGCGCTCCACCGTCGCGGCGAACAGCGCGGCCACGTCCTCCTGCCGTGAGACGTCCGTCCGTACGGCGAGCGCGGCCCCGTCCGGCACCAGTGCCGCCGTCTCCTCCAGCGTCTCGACGCGCCGCCCGGCCAGCGCCACCGACCAGCCCGCGCGCAGCAGCTCCGCCGCGACCGCGCGACCGATGCCGGAACCCGCGCCGGTCACCACGGCGATCCTCGCGCCCGTCCCCGTCTCCGTTTCCCTGTCGTTCATGGGGCCGCAGGGTACGCGACGGTCCGCCATTCGGAACTCATCCATCCGCCATCCGGGTGTTGTGTACGCGCCAAGCGAGTGTCGTCCCCGGCCACTCCAATGCCTCGTGCATCCATCAGTCAGGGGAGGACCGGATGACACTCGCAGCACACCCCCAGCCCCAGCACGCACCCGAACTGCGTGCGGCCGCCCGCCATATCGGCCGCCGCCGCTTCCTGACCGTCACCGGCGCGGCCGCCGCGCTCGCCTTCGCCGTGAACCTGCCGACGGCCGGCGCGGCCGATGCCGCCCAGCTCGACGCCCGCCGGATCACCGACGACCCCTTCACCCTCGGCGTCGCCTCCGGCGACCCGCTGCCCGACTCGGTCCTGCTGTGGACCCGGCTCGCACCCGCCCCCTACCAGCCCGACGGCGGCCTGCCCGCCCAACGGATCACCGTGCACTGGGAGTTGGCCCACGACGAGAAGTTCACCAAAATCGCCAGACGCGGCGCCGCCATCGCGTACCCGGAGTTCCACCACACGGTCCATGTCGAGGTCGGCGCGCTCGACGCGGACCGCGTCTACCACTACCGCTTCCGCGCGGGCAGCTGGATCAGCGAGACGGGCCGCACCCGCACGGCGCCCTCGCCGACCGGCGCGGCGAGCTCACTGACCCTCGCGGCCGTCTCCTGCCAGGCGTACGCCGACGGCTACTACACGGCGTACCGCCATCTCGCGCAGGACGACGTGGACGTCGTCTTCCACCTCGGCGACTACCTGTACGAGTACGCGGTCAACTCCGTCGGCGGCTACCGCAACTACACCGACCGCACGCTGCCCGCCCTTTACAACCGGGAGACGGTGACCCTGGAGGACTACCGGCTGCGCTACGCCCTCTTCAAGTCCGACCCCGACCTGAGGGCCGCGCACGCCGCGCACCCCTTCGTCGTCACCTGGGACGACCACGAGACGGAGAACAACTACGCCGAGGACACCCCGGAGAACAGCGTCCCGCCGGAGGAGTTCCTGCTGCGCCGGGCCTCCGCCTACCGGGCCTACTGGGAGAACCAGCCGCTGCGCCGCCCGCAGCGTCCCGTCGGTCCCGACATGCAGCTCTACCGCCGTCTGACCTGGGGCCGGCTCGCCCAGTTCGACGTGCTGGACACCCGGCAGTACCGCACCAACCAGGCGTACGGCGACGGCTCCCAGATTCCCGGCCCGGACGTCGACGACCCGGCCCGCACGATGACCGGCGCGACCCAGGAGCGGTGGCTGCTCGACGGCTGGCGCGACTCGGCGGCGCTGTGGAACGTCGTACCGCAGCAGGTCACCTTCTCCCAGCGCAAGTTCGACCTGACCACGCCGTCCCGGGTCTCCATGGACGCCTGGGACGGCTACCGCGCCTCCCGGCGCCGGGTGCTGGACGGGGCGCAGGCCGCCGGGATCGAGAACCTGATGGTCCTCACGGGTGACGTCCACGTCGGCTACGGCTTCGACATCAAGGACGACTTCGACGACCCCGACTCCGCCACGCTCGGCACGGAGATCGTGGCCACGTCGATCGCCAGCGGCCGGGACGGCACCGACAAGCCCGCCAATTGGGACACTTACATGCGGGCCAACCCGCACATGCGGTTCTACAACGGCCGGCGTGGCTATGTGACCGTCGCGCTCGGGCAGCAGCTGGCGCGGACCGACTTCAAGACGGTGCCGTACGTGACCACGCCCGGGGCGCCGGTCACGACGTCCGCGTCCTTCGTCACGGAAGTGGGGGAGCCGGGGCTCACGCCGGCGTGAGCGCGGGCGCGAGGTCCTCGCCCTGATCCTCCTCGGGGGCCTCGCCGGGGTAGCGGACGCCGACCCGGTCCCGGATCGCGTCGAGCGTCCGCATCACGGCGAGCGTGCCCTCCAGCGGAACCAGCGGCGACTCCGTCTCGCCGGCCCGCAGCGCCCGCATCACCTCGGCGGCCTCGTGCCGCAGGCTGTTGCGGGGCCCGTCCGCCGGGTCGGCCGTGAACTCCTCGGGGTCACGGCCGTCGCGGTGCAGCACGAAACGGTCCGGGAAGAAGAAGCCGTTCGGCACGTCGATACGGCCGCCCGAGCCGGTCACCGAAGCGGAGGTCGCCGTACCGCCCACGATGGAGCAGTGCAGCGAGGCCAGCGCCCCGCTGTCCCAGGAGAGCAGGGCGCCCGTCTGCAGGTCGACGCCCTCGGGCGACAGCATCGCGCGCGCCGTCACGTCCGACGGCTCGCCGAGCAGCAGCTGGGCGAAGGAGACCGGGTACACGCCGAGGTCCAGCAGCGCGCCGCCGCCCTGCGCCGGGTCGCGCAGTCGATGCGCGGGCGGGAAGGGGCCGGCCAGCCCGAAGTCGGCCTGGACGTGGCGGACCTCGCCGATCGCGCCGTCGTCCACCAGCGCCCTGAGGCGCCGGACCAGGGGGTTGCAGTACATCCACATGGCTTCCATCAGGAAGCTGCCGCGCGCCCGCGCCAGGGCGACCAGTTCCGCGGCCTCCCGCGCGTTCAGTGTGAACGCCTTCTCGCACAGCACGTTCCGCCCGGCCTCCAGGCACATCCCGGCGGCGGCGCGGTGTGCCGCGTGCGGGGTGGCGACGTACACGACATCGATGTCGCCGTCCTCGGCCAGCGACCGCCAGTCCCCGTACGCCCGGGGAATCCCGAACCGCTCGGCGAAGGCGTCAGCCGACGCCTGGGACCGCGAGGCCACCGCCACCACCTCGGCGTCCGGCAGATCGACGAGGTCCGCGGTGAACGCGGCCGCGATCCCTCCGGTCGCCAGAACTCCCCACCGCACGCTTCGTTCCGCCACTGCGGCCCCGCCCCTCGCTCATGTGACCCTCGGCACTCTGTACGAGCTGAGAGCATAGAGGGCGGATCAGTCGAAGGGGGAGGGGCGCATGGGCGAGCGTGGTGGGCCGATACAGGACGTGCCGCAGACGGCGGCACCGACGGCGAGACAACCATCCACCCGTGCCCTGCGCCGCACCGGCCTCCTCGTCACCCTCATCCTCGGCGGGCTGACCGCCACACCCCCGCTGGCGATGGACATGTACCTCCCCGCCCTGCCGGAGGTCACCCGCTCCCTGCACGCCCCCGCCGCTACCGTCCAGCTCACCCTCACCGCCTGCCTGGCCGGCATGGCGCTCGGACAGCTGGTGGTCGGCCCGATGAGCGACCGCTGGGGCCGCCGGCGCCCGCTGCTGGCGGGCCTGGCCGTCTACGTCGTCGCCACCGCGCTCTGCGCCCTCGCGCCCACCGTCGAGCTCCTGGTCGCCTTCCGGCTGGCGCAGGGCCTCGCGGGTGCGGCGGCGATCGTCATCGCGCGGGCGGTCGTACGCGACCTCTACGACGGCGTCGCCATGGCCCGCTTCTTCTCCACCCTCATGCTGATCTCCGGGGTCGCCCCGATCGTGGCGCCGCTCATCGGCGGACAGGTCCTGCGGGTGACGGACTGGCGGGGCGTGTTCGTCGTGCTCACGGTGGTCGGCGGGCTCCTCGCCACCCTCGTCTGGCGGAAGCTTCCCGAGACCCTGGCGCCGGAGGACCGGCACGGCGGCGGGGTCGGGGAGGCGCTGCGCGCCATGCGCGGACTGCTCGCCGACCGCGCCTTCACCGGCTACACCCTGGCGGGCGGGTTCGCCTTCGCCGCCCTCTTCGCGTACATAGCGGCGTCCCCGTTCGTGATCCAGGAGATCTACGGCGCCTCGCCGCAGACCTTCAGCCTGCTGTTCGGGCTCAACTCGGTCGGCCTCGTGGTCGTCGGCCAGATCAACGGCAAGGTGCTGGTGGGGCGGGTCAGTCTGGACCGGGTGCTGGGCGTGGGCCTGACGGTCGTCATCCTGGCCGCGACCGCGCTGCTGCTGATGTCCCTGGACGTGTTCGGCGAGGTCGGACTGGTCCCGGTGGCCGCCGCCCTCTTCGTCCTGATGTCCGCGATGGGCGTCACCCTCCCCAACACCCAGGCCCTCGCCCTGCTGCGCACCAAGCACGCCGCCGGGTCCGCCTCCGCGCTCCTCGGCACGTCCTCCTTCCTCATCGGCGCCGTCGCCTCGCCCCTCGTGGGCATCGCCGGCGAGGACACCGCCGTCCCGATGGCCGTCGTCCAACTGGCCGCAGCACTGGTGGCGCTGGCCTGCTTCATGGGAATGTGCCGTCCCTGGAACAGACGTACGGATGCCGAGGGAGCAGAGAACTGAGCGCGCCGAGACTGCGCCGGGACACGCCGGAAAGGGCCGGACTCGACCCCGAGGAGATCCGTCACCTCGTGCAGGAGGTCCACGACCTCACCATCGGCCCGCGCCCCTGGGCAGCCGGGACCGTGCTGGTCGTCGGGCGGGGCCCGTACGTCGCCGTCGAGGAGGCGGCGGGCTGGGCCGTGCGGTACGCCTCCTACGACGAGGAGAGGGACGCCGGGGTGGAACTGCCGCCCCGGGCACGCGTCCCGATGACCACGGACACCCCCTTCGACCTGGCCTCCCTCACCAAGCTCTGCACCGCGGTCGCCGCCGTGCAGCAGATCGAACGCGGCACTCTCGGCATCGACGCACGGGTCGGGGCCTATCTGCCGGACTTCCGCGCGGCCGCCCGGCACGACGTCACGGTGCGCCAACTGCTCACCCACACCTCGGGACTGCGCCCCGAACTCCCGCTGTACGACTGCGCCGACGACGCCGAGCGGCTGGAGATGCTGCGGGCGGAGGCACCCGTCGGCGTGCCCGGCACCTACTGCTACTCCGACCTCAACCTCCTGCTGCTCCAGCACGTCCTGGAACGCCTCACGAGCCGCACCCTCGACGTCCTCGTCCACGACGGCATCACCCGCCCGCTCGGCATGACCGCGACCCGCTTCGGCCCCTGCCCCGAGGCCGCGGCGACCGAGGACCAGCGACGACCCTGGGCCAAGGCGGACCGGGGCATGCTGCGGGGCGTCGTCCACGACGAGAACGCCTGGGCGCTGGGCGGTGTCGCCGGCCACGCCGGCCTCTTCTCCACCGGCCGCGACCTCGCCGTCCTCTGCCGGGCACTGCTCTCCGGCGGCTCCTACGGCCCCGCCCGCATCCTGGGTCCCGACTTCGTGGAACTGCTGCTGACCCCGCCCGGGCTGGGGTTCGCCGTCGACCAGCCGTGGTTCATGGGGGAGCTGGCGGGACGCGGAGCCGCGGGCCATACGGGATTCACGGGGACCTCCCTGGTACTGGACCCGGCGACGGACACGTTCCTGGTCCTGCTGGCCAACACGGTGCATCCGCGCCGCCGGACACCGCCGGACAGCGGGCCGCGGGCGGCGGCGGGCACGCGGGTGGCACGGGCGGTCCGGGCCCTGTAGTGAACCGGGTGTTCCGCGCCCCCGCCGCCCCTACCCGTCCCGTCCCCAGGGGCTCCGCCCCTTCGACCCCGGTCGCCTTTCGGGTGCGGGCCGGTGGGGGCTGGTCGCGCCCACACGGCGGAGCCGCAAATCGACACAGCCCCGCGCCCCTTCTGGGGCTCCGCCCCAGACCCCGCTCCTCAAACGCCGGAGGGGCTGAGTACTTCAGCCTGTCCGGCGTCCGAGGACGAGGCGATCACTGTCCCGAGCCCCCACCGACCCGGAGGGGGCGATGGCGGGAGGGCTGGGTTTTCAGCCTGTCGTTCGGGGATGAGGCCATCACCGTCCCGAGCCCCCACCCACCCGGAGGGGGCTACAGCGGAAGGGCTGGATCTTTCAGCCCGTCCGGCGTTTGAGGACGAGGCCCGAAGGGCCGATGCGGGGGGCTGGGGGCGGAGCCCCCAGGGACGGGACGGGTAGGGGCGGCGGGGGCGAGGGAAGTCGGCGCCCGCCCCCGCCGGGCGGGGCTCGTAGAATCGCCGGGTGAACGCCCCCGCACCCCCGGCCGCCGAAACCCTGCGCAGCGCCCTCGCCACCCTCCTGGACGGCCTCCCGCACCGCCAGGCCGCGCAGGCCGTCGACCGGCTGATCGCCAGCTACCGCGGGGCGACCCCCACCGACGCCCCGATCCTCCGCGACCGGGCCGACGTGGCCGCATACGCCGCGTACCGCATGCCCGCCACCTTCGAGGCGGTGCACGCGGCGTTGGAGGCGTTCGCCGAAGCCGTGCCCGAGTGGGTGCCCGGCAGTCATGTCGACGTCGGCGGTGGGACCGGCGCCGCGACCTGGGCGGTCAGCGCGACCTGGCCCGGCGAGCGCGGCGTCACCGTGCTGGACTGGGCCGAGCCCGCCCTCGCGACCGGCAGGGAGATCGCCGCCGCGAACCCGGCGCTGAGGGAGGCCCGCTGGCAGCGAACCCGTATCGGCCCGTCCCTCGCCCTGGACCCCACCGACCTCATCACGGTCTCCTACGTCCTCAACGAACTCACCGAGGCCGACCGCACCGCCCTCCTCGACACCGTCGCCTCCGCCGCCCAGGCCGTCGTCATCGTCGAACCCGGCACCCCCGACGGCTACGCCCGCGTCATCGAGGCCCGCGACCGCCTCGTCGCCGCCGGCTTCCACATCGCCGCCCCCTGCCCGCACAGCGCCTCCTGCCCCATCGTCCCCGGCACGGACTGGTGCCACTTCGCGGCCCGGGTCAGCCGTTCCTCGCTGCACCGTCAGATCAAGGGCGGCTCGCTCCCGTACGAGGACGAGAAGTTCAGCTACGTCGCCGCCACCCGCCTCCCGGTCACCCCGGCGCCCGCCCGCGTAGTCCGCAAACCCCAGATCCGCAAGGGCCAGGTCCTCCTCGACCTGTGCGAGACCGAACCCGCCCTGCGGCGCACCACGGTCACCAAACGGCATGGCGCCCTGTACCGGGCGGCCCGCGACACGGACTGGGGCGACGCCTGGCCCCCGGCCGAGGACGGGGAGCCGGAGCTCTAGGTTCAGTACAGCCTCCGGGCGGCGGGCGAGGATCCCGCGCGAGCCGCGGAGGTGCCGGCCCGGTCATGAGGAACCGTCGACCGTGCCCTCCCCCTGATCTTCTCCTTGCCGCTCTGTCTCTCGCCTTTCCTGAAGCTTGCGCAGCAGTTCCTTCTTCTGGGCCTGGGGGTCGACGCCGCCGCCGATCCGGCCGTCGCGACCGCCGCCGCGCAGCGCCTTGCGGCCGAGGTTCCGGCGGGTGCCGCCGACTCCGAGCATGTTTCCGCTTCGGGCCATGGGGGGCTCCTTTCAGCCTCTTCGAATAAACGAGACGTATCGTCTCGATGTGTCCGCTTGTCAGGATCCGGCGAGACGCTCCGTCTTGTCAACCTGATAAATTCGAGCCATGGCAGCTCAGAAGTCCGCCCAGCAGCCCGCACCCAACTCCACCCGCCGGAGCGAGAAGTCCCGTCGGGCCATCTATGACGCCGCCCTCGCCCTCGTCGGGGAGGTCGGCTACCCCAGGACCACGATCGAGGGCATCGCCGCCCGCGCCGGCGTCGGCAAGCAGACGATCTACCGCTGGTGGTCGTCGAAGGCGGACGTCCTGCTGGAGGCC
This sequence comes from Streptomyces sp. NPDC028907, assembly GCF_055564995.1. Lineage (NCBI taxonomy): Bacteria > Bacillati > Actinomycetota > Actinomycetes > Kitasatosporales > Streptomycetaceae > Streptomyces > Streptomyces sp. NPDC028907. The sequence continues at coordinate 676,548 of NZ_JBVHVE010000001.1, read as the reverse complement.
TTCCTCGACCTCAGTGAGCAGGCGTCCCGGGAGGCCGGTCCGGAGTACGAGTTCGCCATCCCGGACACCGGCGACCTCGCCGCCGACCTCAAGGCCGTCCTGCGCCTCACCGTCGACCAGCTCAAAGACCCCCGCTTCGAGGTCCCGGCCCGCGCCCTGGCCGCCGAGGGCGTGGTCAACGAGGAACTCGGCCGGGTCTGCATGACCAAGCTGCTCGAACCCTCGCTCCTGCTGTACGTCGACCGGGTGCGCGCAGCCCAGGAGGCCGGCCAGGTCCGCCAGGAGGTCGACCCGCGCATCGCCCTCGAACTCTGGGTCTCGCCCCTCGCCCAGCGCTGGCTGCAGTACACGGGCCCGATCACGTACGAGTACACCGACACCCTCGTCGACTACGCCCTGTACGGCATCGCCCCGCACGCGCGGTAACGGCGTAAATCCCGCCAAAGGATCCCATTACCGCTGATCCAGGTGCTGTGTACACCTCGCCCCACCTGGCCCGGTTGTCCGCTAAGGCCCCCCGAAGGGCACGATGGTGGGACCATAGGGCATGCTGTTCCGCACGACAGCGAGGCGAGGGGATAGATGAGCGCGGAGTTGGGCGGCCGGACCGGCCTGCAGGGCAAACTCTCCCAGTGGTTGCGCGGACGCCGCCCCAAGGACGCCACCGGCGACGGTGGCCGGGAGGACCTGCTGCTCGCCGCCGCGGCGGTGGGACTGCCCCTCGCGCCCGCCGCGCACCCGGCCGGCTACCGGTGTTCCTGTGACCGCGTCGGTTGTCCCACCCCGGCCCGGCACCCGGTGTCCTTCGCCTGGCAGACGCAGTCCACCACCGACCGCGCCCAGATCGAGCGCTGGGCCCGCCACCAGCCGCAGGCCAACTTCATCACCGCCACCGGCATGGTCCACGACGTCCTGGACGTCCCGGTCGAGGCCGGTCGCGAGGCGCTGGAGCGGCTGCTCGGCGCGGGCATCGAGGTCGGCCCGGTCGCCGAGAGCGACGACGGCCGCCTGCTGTTCTTCACCCTCACCCGCGGCACCCCCGAGGAGGAGGACGAGTGGTGGCCCTGCGAGCTGGACTGCCACCCCGAGACCATGGACGAGCACCCGGGTCTGCGCTGGCACTGCCGCGGGTCCTACGTCCTCGTACCGCCCGCGCAGCTGCCCGGCGAGGGCCAGACCGTGCATTGGGTACGCGGCCTCGAACACCCGCTGCCCGACCCGCTCAGCCTCCTCGAAACCCTCACCGACGCCTGCGCCCGCTATGTCGGCGAGGGGCCTGACCACGTCTCCGCGGCCTGGCCCCTGCGTCACTGAGCCCCCGGTGAACGGCGAGTCACCCTACGAGCGGTGACTACTCGCCCTTCGCCGACGTCATGCCCTGGGTCCGGCCGATGATCTGCACCTTCCCGGAGCCCTTCGGGTCCAGCGCCGCCCCGTTGGAGACGATCTCCACCGTCAGCGACTGCTTGATCTCACCGGTCGTCAGCGCCAGCACGGCCTTGTCCGGGGTGGGGACGGCGGCACCGGAGTGGGCCGTCTCCTTCTCGTAGTGGCGGGTGGTGAAGAACACCAGCGCCCCGCCGTCCTTCGTGCGCAGCGCCAGCGGCGCGTAGTCACCGCCGGTCAGCGGCTCGTCGATGTACTGCCGGACCAGGCCCGGCCGTTCGGCCTCCTTGGCCCGCTGGGCACGCCATGCGCTGGTGTGGCGGCCGTCCGCGAAGGTGTTCCCGCCTTCCTTGAGATAGGCGGCGTAGTCCTTGCTCAAGTCCTCCGGAGCCACGGCCAGTCCGGTCGAGTTCGCGGGGACGGCCTCGGCCCAGCCGTCCTTGTCCGTCTTGAACTGCGGTACGTCGTCGGGAGCCATCAGCGTCAGATACGACGCCTCCCACGGCTCGGCCAGGCTGTTGCGGCTGAACACGAAGACCCAGCGGGCGGTGGCGCCCTTGTTGGCGGCGGCGTCGGCCACGAACCAGCGCGGCCAGCCCGCCTTCTTCGGGATCGTGAACTTGGTGTCCGACAGCTCCAGCGGGGTGTGCGCCGGGTTGCCGTCGGGGCTGATCGCCTTGCCCGCCTTCAGCCGCGCCTCGTCGATGTCACCGAGGGCGCCGCTGACATGGTCGGCGTCCAGCGAACTGTCATAGGCCTTGTCGGCCTCGTTGTACGCGGTGGTGAACTGCTGGAGGGCCTTGGCGGCCTCCGCCTTGGTGGCCGACGGGAGTACTTCCTTCTCCCCGTGGACCACCACGCATCCGCTTGCCGTCAACGACAAAGCGGTCAGCGATGCCGCTATCAGTGCGCTCCGGTCAAGCCTGCGGAGCTTTCGAGGGCCGCGATCCCTGCTCATCAGGTTCCTTCACCTTCCCCTTCCCGGAGGCGAACCCTACCGGGGCGAGGAACAGCGCGAGCGTCGGGACCAGGTACAGCAGCCACACCGTGACCTGGAGGACGGTCGGGTCGGGCTGGAAGTTGAAGACGCCCTTCAGCACAGTGCCGTACCAACTCGACGGATCGACGGTGTCACTGATGTCGAAGGCCTTGTCGCTCAGGCCCGGCAGCCAGCGCGCCTCCTGGAGGTCGTGGAAGCCGTACGCGAGGACGCCCGCCGCCACGACGACCAGCATGCCGCCGGTCCAGGTGAAGAACCTGGCGAGGTTGATGCGCAGGGCGCCGCGGTAGAAGAGCCAGCCCAGGACGATCGCCGTGGCGATGCCGAGGGCGACGCCGACCAGCGGGCGCGGCGTGCCGTCGCCGGCCGCGCGCACCGACGCCCACACGAACAGGGCCGTCTCCAGGCCCTCCCGGCCCACGGCGAGGAAGGCGGTGGCGACCAGCGCGCCCGTGCCCATCCGCAGGGCCGCGTCCAGCTTGCCGTGCAGCTCGGCCTTCAGATGCCGGGCGGTGCGCCGCATCCAGAACACCATCCATGTCACCAGGCCGACCGCGAGCAGCGACAGGGAGCCGCCGAGCGCCTCCTGCGCCTCGAACGTCAGCTCCTGCGAGCCGAATTCGAGCGCGCAGCCGAAGCCGAGCGCCAGGGCGACCGCGACGCCGATGCCGATCCAGATGGGTCGCAGCGCGTCCCGGCGGTCCGTCTTGACCAGGTAGGCGATGAGGATGCAGACGACGAGCGAGGCTTCCAGGCCCTCGCGCAGGCCGATCAGGTAGTTGGAGAACACGGGTCCTCACGCCTCCTTGGAGAACAGCGTCCGGCCCCACCAGTCGTCCTTGTCACGGACGCCGGGCGGGACCGCGAAGAGCGCCGAACCCACGTGCTGGATGTACTCGTTGAGCGCGTCAGTGGCCAGGTTGCGCTGGATGCGGATGAACCCGGTGCGCGGGTCGCGCTGGTAGGCGAGGAAGAACAGGCCCGCGTCCAGGCGACCGAGGCCGTCGGTGCCGTCGGTGAAGGAGTAGCCGCGGCGCAGGATCGTCGCCCCGTCGTTGGAGGCGGGGTGGGCGAGCCTAACGTGCGCGTCGGGCAGCATCGCCTTCAGGAACGGCTCGTCACGCTCCTTGGCCTTGCCGACCGGAGCGCCCTCGCCCTTGTCCCGGCCGAAGATGTCCTCCTGCTCCTGCAACGAGGTGCGGTCCCAGGTCTCGATGTGCATCCGGATACGCCGGGCGACGAGGTAGGAACCGCCGGCCATCCACTCCGGGCCGTCCTCCTCACCCACCCACACGAACTTCTCCAGCCGGTCCGTCTCCGTCCCCGCGATGTTGCGGGTGCCGTCCTTGAACCCCATGAGGTTGCGCGGGGTCTGCGCCTCGGGGGTCGTCGAGGAGGTCTTCCCGAAGCCGAGCTGGGACCAGCGGATGACGACCTTGCCCATGCCGATGCGGGCCAGGTTGCGGATGGCGTGCACGGCGACCTGCGGGTCGTCCGCGCAGGCCTGGACGCACAGGTCGCCGCCGCTGCGGTTCCTGTCGAGGTTGTCGCCGGCGAACTTCGGCAGCTCTTCGAGGGCCTCGGGGCGGGCGTCCGCGATGCCGAACGCCTCGCCGTACTTCTCGAAGAGCGACGGCCCGAAGCCGATCGTCAGCGTCAGCCGCGACGGCATCAGCCCCAGCGCCTCGCCGGTGTCGTCCGGCGGCGCCTCGGCCAGACCGCCGTACGCGCCCTCGCCGACCGCCTGCCCGGCGGTCATCCGGCGCGCGGCCGCCGTCCAGTCCTTCAGCATCCGCACGAACTCGGCGCGGTCGTCGGTCTTCACGTCGAACGCGGCGAAGTGCAGCCGGTCCTGCACGGGGGTGGCGATGCCGGCCTGCCGGGCGCCGTGGAAGCCGATCGCGGCGCCCGTGTCGGCGCCCGCCGGGTCCACGTCGTCGCCCGCGCGGGCCATCGCCACCGCGCCGCCGGCCGCGGCGGCACCGAGCGCGAGCCCGGCACCGCCCCAGCCGATCAGCGCCCGCCGGGACGGGGACTGCGAGGTCTCTGTCATCGGGGTGCCCCCTACTTCACGACGACGGCGGCGGCGAGCTTGGACAAGGGCTCCGCGAGGGCGTTCACGCCGTCCGACAGCTCCTTGCGGTCGGCGTCGCCGACCTTGTCGTACGAGGTGAAGTCGTACGACGCCTTGTCCGCCCGGTACTTGTCGAGCAGCGTGTTCAGCGCGCCGAACTGCTTGTCGAGCTCGGTGACCAGCGCCGGGTCGTTCTCCTTCGCGACCGGCTTCAGCAGCTCGTAGGCCTTCTCGGCGCCCTCGACGTTGGCCTTGAAGTCGACCAGGTCGGTGTGCGAGTAGCGCTCCTCCTCGCCGGTGACCTTGCCGGTGGCGACCTCGTCGAGGAGCTCCTTGGCGCCGTTGGCCATGGAGGTCGGGGTGATCTCGGCCTTGCCGACCCGCTTCTGCCAGTCCTTCAGGTCGGTGATGAGCTGGTCGGCGAGCTGCTTCTCCCGGTCGCCGATCTTCTTGTCCTGCCAGAGCGCCTTCTCCAGCCGGTGCCAGCCGGTCCAGTCGGTGGCCGGGTCCTGGCCGGCCTCCAGGCCGTCCTCGCGGACGTCGACCTTCGGGTCGATGTCGCCGAAGGACTCGGCGACCGGCTCGGTGCGCTCCCAGCCGATACGGGAGGGGGCGTAGGCCTTCTTCGCGGCCTCGATGTCACCGTCCTTGACGGCCTTGGCGAACGCCTCCGCCTTCGGCAGCGTCTCGTCGGCCTGCGCCTGCGTGTACGCGCGGTAGGCGGCCACGGCCTTGTCCAGCCGCGGGTCGCGCTTGGCGGCCGCGCCCTCGCCGGTTGCCTTGACGGTCTGCCGGATGCCGTCGCCCTTCATGCCGGGCTTGCAGGCGATCGTGTAGTCGCCCGCCTTCACCTCGGCGGTGACGGTCTGCTTGGTGCCGGGGCCTATGTTCTCCCGCTCGGTGACGATGCGGTCGTCCGGGAAGAGGATGTAGACCTCGGTGACCTTGGACCCCTTGTTCTCGATGGCGAGTTCGACGTGGCCGGCCGGGAACTCCTTCCTCGACACCTCGCACTTGTCGTCCGTCGAGGTCACGTTGACGACCCGGTCGCCCCCCGCCGAACTGCCCTTCTCGGTGCACCCCGTGACGGAGGTCAGAGCCGCCACGGTGGCGGCGACGGCGACGGCGGAGAGTCTGGCGGGTCGCATGAAGGCTCCAGGAGATGGCCGGAAAGTGTGCGTGACGGGCCTCACATGGCAGCAAGGTGAGGCTCACCTAACGCAAATAAGGATCGCCTAAGTGGCCAAAAACGCCCCCATGGAGAAGTCAAAGTAAAGTCAAAGGTTGCGCCGCGGGGTCACCAGGAGGGCTCCCGTCCGGGGATGCGAATGCACGTCGACGGGCTGGTCGTAGACCTCCGACAGCAACCGCTCGGAGAACACCTCGGCCGGCGGCCCGTCCGCCGCGATCCGTCCGGCGCGCAGAATCGCGACCCGGTGCGCGTACGCCGCCGCAAGCCCCAGATCATGCAGTACGACCACCACCGCGTCCCCGGCCCGCGCCCGCTCCCGGCACACCCGAAGCACCAGCTCCTGGTGCTTCAGGTCGAGCGCGGCCGTGGGCTCGTCGAGCAGCAACAACGGCGCGCGCTGAGCGAGCACCCGAGCGAGCGCGACCCTGGCTCGTTCACCACCACTGAGCGCGGAGAACGGCCGTACGGCGAAGTCGGTCACCTCCGTGGCGGCCATCGCCTCGGCGACGGCCAGGTCGTCCTCGGCGGGCGAGGCGGCGTGCGGGGCGCGGCCCATCCGTACGACCTCCTCCACCGTGAAGGGGAAGGAGAGCGCCGTCGACTGTGGCAGCACCGCCCGACGCAGGGCGAGTTCGGGCGCCGTCCACTCGGTCGCCGGACGCCCGTGAATCCGTACGACGCCCTCAGCGGCCGGAAGATCGGCGGCCAGCGCCCCCAACAGGGTCGACTTCCCGGCCCCGTTGGGCCCGACGAGCGCCAACACCTCCCCGGCCCGAACGTCGACGGAGACCCCTCGCAACACTTCACGCCCCCCGAGCCGGACATGAAGCGACTCGGCGCCGGCGAGGACATCGCCGGCTTCAGCGGGTGCGGGGGGCGTGGGGCGCGAACGGAGCAGTCTCATGCGCGGGCTCCTTGGAGGGTTGGTCACGGACGATTCGGCACCGCCGACAAGGTTGTGGGGGTTGAGCGCCGTTGCGGCGGAGAAGGGGTGGCGGCGGACCGGAGAGCGCGGCGGGCTCTTGGCCGGGTTGGCGGACGCCCCTCAGGGACGCGCGGCGACGGGGGTTGTGGCGCGGGCGTGCAGTGGACGGTCGATGCAGTCGCCTGGGCTGGTCGCCGTCCCGCGGAGGCCCGGGGGTGAGGGCCCTGTGGCGCGGGGTCTGCGGCAGGCGGTCGTTGCCGTCGCCGGGCCCGCCCACGTCCCCAAGGGGCGCGGGGAACTGCGCGACCAGCCCCCACCCACCCGCACCCGGCACACAACCCACCGCACCCGGCATCCACCCTCAGCCCCACCCCCCTTGCCGCCGCCGAGTCCGACGCAGCAGCCAGAAGAAGAAGGGGCTGCCCAGCAGAGCCGTAAGCACCCCCAACGGCAACTCCGCGGGCGCCGCCAGAGTCCGCGCGGCGAGATCCGCCGAGAGCAACACCACCGCCCCACCCAGCGCACTGCCCGGAATGAGAAACCGATGCCCCGGCCCAGCCGCCATCCGCAGCAGATGCGGCACGACGAGCCCGATGAAGCCGATCACCCCGGACACACTCACCGCGGCCGCCGTGAGCAGGGCGACCACCAGGATCAACGCGACCCGCATCCGCTCCACGTCCACCCCCAGATGTCGCGCGGGCCGGTCGCCGAGGGCGAGCAGGTCCAGGCGGCGCGCGTACAGCGGTGCCACCACCAGCCCCACGACCGCGCACGGCAGGACGGCCGTCACCTTGGGCCAGGTGGACTGCGCGAGGGAGCCGAGCTGCCAGAAGGTGATCTGGTTCACCGCGGCGGTGTCCGCGAGGAAGATGAACAGACCGATCAGCGCCCCGGCGAAGGCGTTGACCGCGATGCCCATGAGGATCAGTGTCACGACCTCCGTACGGCCGCCCGAACGGGACATCGCGTACACCAGCAGCACGGTGCCGAGCCCGGCGACGAAGGCCATCGCGGGCAGGGTCCAGTTGCCGAGGAAGGTCAGCCCGAGCGAGATGGAGGCCACGGCCCCCACCGCCGCGCCCAGCGAGACACCGATGGTGCTGGGCTCGGCGAGCGGGTTGCCGAACACGCCCTGCATCAACGCCCCCGCGCACCCCAGCGACGCCCCGATGAGCAGCGCGAGCACGATTCTCGGGAACCGCACGTTCCACAGCACCGACTCGGCGACCCGGTCCAACTCCCCGCCCCCGAGCCCGACTTTGTGCTGCGCGGAGGCGAGGACGTCCCCGACCGGCACCGGATAGGCACCGATGCCCGCGGCGACCGGCACGAGGACGAGCAGGGCGACGCCCATACCGACGGTCAGCAGCCAGGCGACGGTGTGCCGTCTGCGGGGCGGCACGCCGACCACGGCCTCGGGCGCGGCCTTCTCCAGTACGGTCATGCCGCGTTCCCCTTCTCGTCCCGCATCCTCCGCCACTTCACTTTCCTCAGGGGTGCTTCAATGCCCCCGTGACTGACTACGACGTCCTCCGTGTCTTCTGCGGACCGACCGGCGGCTACGGCAACGAACTCGGTGTGGTCCGCGAGGGCTCCGTGATCCCCGAGCGGAGCGACCGGCAGGCGTTCGCCGCGAAACTCGGGTTCAGCGAGACCGTGTTCGTCGACGACCCCGAGCGCGGAGTCGTCGACATCTACACACCGACCCTGCGCCTGCCCTTCGCCGGGCACCCGTGCGTCGGGACGGCCTGGCTGCTCGACGTGCCCGAACTGGTCACCCCGGCCGGTGTGGTGGGCGCGCGGCAGGACGGGGAGTTCTGCTGGATCGAGGCGCGGGCGGAGTGGGCGCCGCCGAGGACGCTCCGCCGGTACGCGACGGCCGCCGAGGTGGACGATCTGGCCGTACCGCCGCCTGGGGAGTGGATATACGCGTGGGCGTGGGAGGACGAGGCGGCCGGACGGGTGCGTGCCCGGGGCTTCCCCGGGCGGGGCGACGGCATCGAGGAGGACGAGGCCACGGGAGCGGCTGCGCTGCTCCTCACCGACCAGCTGGGCCGCGCCCTGAACATCACGCAGGGCGCGGGGTCCCAGATCCTCACCGCACCGCATCCGGGAGGCTGGGTGGAGGTCGGCGGCCGGGTGTTCCTGGAACGCTGACCGCCGCCGGTCACGCGGACAGCGGGAACTCCTCGCCCAGCGCCCGGAACACCGCGGTGTTGAGGGCGAAAGCCTTCTTGCACTCCGCCACGATCCGCTGCTTCTCCAGGTCGTCCGCACGGACCCCGTCCAGCAGCTCGCGGTAACCCCGCTTGAACGCGGCCGGGTTGGGGATCTCCTCGAAGACGTAGAAGCGGACTCCGTCGCCCTTGCGCGCGAAGCCCCAGGTCTTCTCGGCCTTGTCCCGGATGATCTGGCCGCCGGAGAGGTCGCCGAGGTAGCGGGTGTAGTGGTGCGCGATGTACCCGGCCGGCCAGTCCTCGGCGCACTCCCGCACCCGGTCCGCGTAGGCCACCGTGGCGGGCAGCGCCGACAGTCCCGTCCGCCACCGCGGACCCCGCAGATGCGCCAGGTCCCGCTCCAGGGACGCCAGCCGGAGCAGTTCGGGCCGGATGAAGGGGCCGGCCACCGGGTCCGAGGCCAGTCGCCCGGCGCCGGCCTCCAGTGCCTCGTACACGAACCACAGCTGCTCGGTGTACCGCGCGTACGCGTCCACGCCCAGCCGGCCGCCGAGCAGGTCGCTCATGAACGTCGAGGTCTCCGCCTCCATGTGCTGCTCGTGGGACGCGGTGCGGATGACTGTCGCGAAGGAGTCCATGGCACCCATTTTCTGAGGTTAGGCTTACCTAAGTCAATAGGTTTGCCGACGCCGTGTCGGTAAAAGCGTACAAAGAAAACCCGCCCTCCGCAGGGGGCGGGTTCTCGGCGGTCGGTCGGCGGTCGGTCGGCGGGCCGGCCGAGTCAGGGGAGGGTGAGGATCTCCGCTCCCGTCTCCGTCACCACCAGCGTGTGCTCGAACTGCGCGGTGCGCTTGCGGTCCTTGGTGACGACCGTCCAGCCGTCGTCCCACATGTCGTACTCGTACGTCCCCAGCGTCAGCATCGGCTCGATCGTGAAGGTCATCCCGGGCTGGATCACCGTCGTCGCGTGCGGGCTGTCGTAGTGCGGGATGATCAGGCCGGAGTGGAACGACGAGTTGATCCCGTGCCCGGTGAAGTCCCGCACCACCCCGTACCCGAAGCGCTTGGCGTACGACTCGATGACCCGGCCGATGATGTTGATCTGGCGGCCCGGCTTGACCGCCTTGATCGCGCGGTTCAGGGACTCCCGGGTCCGCTCGACCAGCAGACGGCTCTCCTCGTCCACGTCACCGACCAGGTACGTGGCGTTGTTGTCGCCGTGCACCCCGCCGATGTACGCCGTCACGTCGAGGTTGACGATGTCGCCGTCGCGCAGAACCGTGGAGTCCGGGATGCCGTGGCAGATGACCTCGTTGACGCTGGTGCACAGGGACTTCGGGAAGCCGCGGTAGCCGAGCGTGGACGGGTAGGCGCCGTGGTCGCACATGTACTCGTGCGCCACCTTGTCCAGCTCGTCCGTCGTGACACCGGGCGCGATCAGCTTCGCCGCCTCGGCCATCGCCCGCGCGGCGATACGGCCGGCGACGCGCATCGCCTCGACGGTCTCGGCGGTCTGCACCTCCGGACCCTTGTACGGCGTCGGCGCGGGCTTGCCGACGTACTCGGGGCGGCGGATGTTTCCGGGCACGGAACGGGTGGGGGACAGCTCCCCTGGGGCGAGCAGTGACTGGCCAGACATGCCAGCGAGTCTAACCAGCGGGCATGGGGGAACATGTCGGTGGCGAGAGGAGCCGGACATGGCCTTGTTCAAGAAGCGCACGGTCGGCAAGCCGGGCGAGTGGTATTACTGCCTCGTCCACAAGAAGGTCGAGGAGGGGCCGGAGTGCCCCGCCAAGGACCGCTTCGGGCCGTACGCCACCCGGCAGGAGGCCCAGCAGGCGATGGACCTGGCGCGGGAGCGCAACCTGGAGTGGGAGAACGACCCCCGCTGGCACGACGCCCCGACCGGCCCGTCGGACGACGCCTGATCAGCCCTCGGTCGGTGCCGCTGCCGGTGCCGTTGTCGCTGCCGCAGCTGCCCGCTGCTCCCGCAGCCGTACCGCGTGCTCGTTCGTCCGTGCGTCGTACGTCATGAGCTTCGGCAGACACAGCGCCAGCAGCCCCACCGCGCCCACGCACAGCACACCGCCCGTCCAGACGACGTCCGCACGCTCCGCCAGGTCCGGCGGACGACGCCTGATCAGCCCTCGGTCGGTGCCGCTGCCGGTGCCGTTGTCGCTGCCGCAGCTGCCGCTGCCCGCTGCTCCCGCAGCCGTACCGCGTGCTCGTTCGTCCGTGCGTCGTACGTCATGAGCTTCGGCAGACACAGCGCCAGCAGCCCCACCGC